>HF987967.1:64111-97258 GCA_000431835.1 Succinatimonas sp. CAG:777 | reverse complement strand
ATAAAACAGGTCTGAAAGTGAGCTACAATTCTTGAGTCTTTATTATGATAGAAAGGACGGGATTTGAGGTCAGTTTTCATAATACGGAAACACTCTTCAACCTCCCATCTTCTCTGGGCAATGGCAATGATTTGCTGAACAGAGCACTGCTCTTTAAACAGGTTGGTAGCGGTACAGTAAAAGCCATCATACAAAGCGTCATTCTCGGCTTTCTGCTTATTGATTGTAGCCTTGATCTTTGTGGCTTTCTCCCCATTATCCGTAGTATGATCCTAAGATACATAAGCACGAGGAGAGGTATCACGTTCATACTTGTAGGAGCCACTGTCAATCATCTTTTCAGCACGCATTAACTTACGCTGTCTTAAAGCTCTCTGATAGTCCTGGTACTTCAGAGAAAAGATCATGATTAAACGCTGACCCAGATTGTTCTCTGCAATGGTTCTTTCTTTGTAAAAGACTACATTGTAAAACTCAGCTCTCTTATCATCAGTAATATTGTTTAAATCAAATTTCTCAATCCGACGATGATCAGTAAAAATCACTGATTTTTAGGCTTAGTTCTATTTTTCTTTTGCAACTGTATTAAGAAAACTCAGAATGAATTTTATGTAAAATCAGATTTACATAAAATTGATAGTTTGTGTCTTTTTCATATGAAGTGGAAAATGAATAACTTGAAAAAGTAATTTTATATTTAATGTGTTTTCTGGTTGTGATATGAGCCATTTGATTTATTCATCTAAGAATAATGGATGGACAAGGGCTGTGTTATCGTCATAACTGGATCGAAATGGTGGTGTTGAATACAGTATGCCCAATCATACAGGGCTGATTTGATATTTTCTATTATTCGTAGGCTGGATGTTTTTATGAGCAGGATTTTTTGCTGATAAGTTGCAAATTGATGCCTGAAAATACACCTTTATAACAGTATTTTGAAAATGCCTGTATATAAAAATCAGCCTGACAGCTTAAGATAATACTGTCAGGCTGTTTTTGATTTAGCGAGTATTACTGATCTCTCTGATCTTCAACTCGACGTGTCTTCTTTTCACATCTTGCCAGTGTGCCCACAGGAGCAATAGCTACGTGAGGTGTTACACCGAGCTTTGATTTTGCAAGTTTTGCAATGGTTCTGGCTGTTTCTGCAAAGTCAACACGACCTTCAGCCTCAGCTGTAATGTGAAGCACATCTTTGTGGGTATCAGCATCTCTTGCAAGAATAATTCTGTACTCACTGCCAACACCGTCAACCATGCCTAGAATACCTTCAATCTGGCTTGGGAACATATTAACGCCGTGGATTTTGAACATATCATCGCTTCGACCCTGAATAATACCCAGACGAGGATACTTACTGCCGCATGAGCACTCACCCGGAATAATTCTTGAGAGATCGTGGGTTCTAAAGCGTAACAGTGGAGCTCCTTCCTTAACAAGAGTGGTGATTACAATTTCACCTGGCTCACCGTCAGGAACTCTCTTTCCTGTAACAGGATCAATGATTTCTATGTATACAAAATCATCCCAGTAGTGAATACCGTTCTCAGCTTCACAGCTGATACCGATACCAGGACCGTAGATCTCTGTTAAACCGTAGATGTCAAAGAGTTTAATCCCCAGATTCTTTTTGATGGTATTACGCATCTTGTCGCTCCAGCGTTCTGATCCGATAACACCCTTCTTTAAAAAGATCTGATCGCGAATACCGCGACGTGTTATTTCCTCTGACAGAAGTAGGGCATATGATGAGGTTGCACATAAAACAGTTGATTTTAAGTCCATCATCATGGTCAGCTGTTTATCGGTATTGCCAGGTCCCATAGGAATTGCCATTGCACCTAACTTTTCACATCCTGCTTGAAAACCGATACCTGCAGTCCACAGACCGTAGCCTGGAGTGATATGAATTCTGTCTGTCTTAGTAATGCCTGCTGTTTCATAGCAGCGTGCAAACATGGTTGCCCAGTCGTCAACATCCTTTTTTGTATAGGGAATGATCACAGGGCGACCTGTGGTACCGGATGATGAATGAATTCTGACAACCTCGCTGTCATCTACAGCCTGAATTCCCAATGGGTAGGCAAATCGTAAATCGTCTTTGCATGAAAAAGGAATTCTGTCAAAGTCATCCTGATTTTTACAGCCTGTTATACCCATTTCACGGTATTTTTTGCCATAAAAACTGTCTGTTTTTATAAGTCTTTTAATCTGGCTGTCAACCTGTGACAACTGTTTTTCACTGAGCAACATATTCTTCACCTACCTTTATTCCTGCAGCAAAGGCTTTCTTGTTGATGTCAACAAACTTTGCTTTTACTTTTTGTTCAATTTCTAAAATCATGGAGTCTTTGCTGATACCTAAAAGACCAGCACCGGATGCCACTCCAAGAATAATGATGTTAAAGAATTTGGATGAACCAAATGGTTTACAAATTTCATCAGCATCTACCACACAGGTTTTAACCTTGTTTGACTTTAAAAACTCAATCATCTTTGTGCCGTCATAACCGGTATCATTTAAAGATTCGGTAATTGGTTTTACTGGATGAGAGTTTACAATCACACTTCCACCAATTTTCAGAAAGTGTAAGTTGCGTACAGCTTCAGCAGGCTCAAAGGCTAAGATTAAGTCAGCCTTACCATCAGGAATTAATGGTGAGAATGCCTTATCACCGATTCTGACATGACTGGTAACTGAACCACCACGCTGTGCCATACCAATAGTTTCAGCTGAATGAACGATATTACCTTCTCTCATAGCAGCTGAGGCTGTAAGTTTTGAGGCTAGAACTGTACCTTGTCCACCTACGCCACATATAAGAATGTCTTTATTCATGTTCTACCTTCTTATCTGTTTTCTCAGCTGTTTTTACTTCACATGTGCATTCATCACCATTACTTGCAACAGCTTTATGAGGACATACCTGAGAGCAGAGCGTGCATCCTGTGCACAGACTCTCATCAATGGTTACCTTACCGTTGTTAATGATGGTAGCAGGACATCCTAACTGCTTGATGCAGATCTTGCAGTCTTTACACTTTTCAGTCACAGTGCACTTTTTAGTACTCTTTACGATAGAAATACATGGTGACTTAAAGATAATCGCTTTAACGCCTTTGGTAGCGGCGCATTCTTTTACAGCTGCAACTGATTCTTTAAGATTTAAAGGATCAGTTTTAACTACCTTTTTAACGCCTATGCCTTTTAGTACAGCTTCAATATCAACTTTGTCCACAAAGTTGCCCATGAGGTTAAAGCCAGTACCTGGGTGAGGCTGATGACCTGTCATGGCAGTAGTAGAGTTATCCAGAATACAGATAATGATATTAGCTTCATTGTAGACGGCGTTGACTACACCTGTAAGACCTGAGGCAAAGAAGGTTGAATCACCGATAAAAGCAAATGAGGTAGCTTCTGGATCAACAAAGTTAAAACCCTGAGCCATAGTGACACCACCGCCCATACACAAGCAGGTGTCAACCATATCTAATGGTTTGGCATTACCTAAGGTATAACAGCCGATATCACCACAGAAGTAAGTCTTCTTTTTGCGCATTGCAACTTTTACAGCATAGAATGCTCCACGGTGTGGACAGCCTGCGCATAATACAGGAGGACGAACTGGCAGTTCAGGAGTCTGTGCAATAAACTTAATCTCTTTGGACTCAATGCCGTAGAACTTATCAAGAATTGAAGATACCTTGAGTACAGATAATTCACCTGAGTGAGGAACATCACCTGTAAGTTTGCCTCTTACGTTGAGCTTTAAGTGATGACGACCTGCTACTCTTAACAGCTCTTCTTCAAGATAAGGGCTTAACTCTTCAAGACAAATAATTTCATCAAGATTAGATACTGCCTTTAGGATAAAGTCTTCAGGTAAAGGATAGGGGGTTGCAACCTGAATCAAGCATACATCATCATGCTCAATCTGGTATTCTTTAGCATAAGCATAGCTTACACCAGATGCTACGACAGCTTTCTTACAACCATCTTTTTTACCAGTTATGGTATTAAATCTGTAGGAGCTTAGATCTTTTCCATATTGAACATTACGTTCTTCAATTAACGCATGGTTTTTATTTGAGAGCTTTGGGAAAATCACCCATTTACTTGAGTCTTTCACAAAGCCTTCATATGGTTTGACCTTGTAGTTCTCATCAAACTCAATTGATGCATAACCGTGACATACACGAGTAGTAGGACGGAGAATTACGGGAGTATGGTATTTCTCTGACAACTCGAAGGCATCCTGAACCATGCAAAAGGCCTGCTCAGGAGATGCCGGATCAAGTACAGGAATTCTGCAAAATGAAGCAAAGCGTCTAGTGTCCTGCTCTGTCTGAGAGGAGATAGGACCTGGATCGTCAGCAACAGCTATGACCATGCCTCCTTTTACACCTACATAAGCTAAGCTCATTAGTGGATCAGAGGCCACATTAAGCCCCACCTGTTTCATGGTCACCATTGAGCGCGCACCAGAGTAAGCTGCACTTGTAGCAACTTCCATCGCAGCTTTTTCGTTTACAGACCATTCAAGGTGTACACCGTCATGTGGTGCATGAAAAATTGATTCTATGATCTCGGTTGAGGGAGTTCCAGGATAACCTGCAACTATTTTTACACCTGAGCACAAAGCTCCTGCAGCAATTGCGCTATTGCCCATTACATAATCTTTACGCATGTGTGATTCTTTATATTGTTATTCTTTATAGTATCGTATGTGCTTTCTAGTAATGACATTTAAATACAGTACTTGCTCATTACTTTATGCAGTAATAATAACCTTTTAAAGATAAAAAAAACTAAGAACGTGACATCATAGTGGCAATGCTTGTTTTTAGTGCACTAAAGGGAAGTAATTTGATGGAGTTTAGGAAAATTGTAATAAATAAAAGCTCTACATGGTGTAGAGCTTGAAAAGCAACTTTTAATTTCTTTGAAAACTTTGTTAGTAGAGCCTATTTAAGATCTCATCATCAATCTTAAAGGTATGTTCAACTGCAGGAAAAGAAGAGTCTTTAACTTCTTTTGCATAGTTATCAAAAGCTTCTTTCATGGTTTTGCCAATCTCAGCAAAGTGCTTTACAAACTTAGGAGAGAAGTCCTGATACATACCTAACATATCCTGATATACAAGAATTTGTCCGTCACACTCTACACCTGCACCGATACCGATGGTTGGAATTGAGAGCTTTTCAGTTACGATAGTAGCTAACTTTGCAGGAACGCATTCAAGTACAATTGCAAAAGCACCAGCCTCTTGTAATGCCAAAGCATCCTCAATTAAGTCTTTGGCAGCTTTTTCAGTCTTGCCCTGAACCTTATGTCCGCCAAAAGCATTTACTGACTGTGGAGTCATACCCAAATGACCGCAGACAGGAATACCAGAGGAAACAATTCTTTTTACAGTAGCAGCAACCGCTCTTCCTCCTTCAAGTTTCACAGCATTAGCTCTACCTTCTTTTAAAAGACGGCCAGCGTTAATCAAAGCTTGTTCAGCATTTACCTGATAAGACATAAAAGGCATATCTGCGATGATAAGTTTGCTTTTACAACCACGAGCTACAGCACCTGTAAAAGTTATCATGTCATCGACAGTTACAGATAAAGTATCCTCATAACCTAAAATAACATTGCCAAGTGAGTCTCCTACTAAGATCGCATCTACATTTGATGCATCGATGATTTTGGCTGTTGAGGCATCATAACAGGTAAGACAGGCGATTTTTTGTTTTTCCTGTTTCATCTTGGCAAAGGTAGCAACTGTTACTTTCATTTATTTTTGTCCTCTGAAAAAAGTAAGTTTTTAATCTCGTTATAATCCTTTTGAGGATTTATATTTTTAGAAATCTCATAAAGCTTTTGACTGAGTAACTTGTACAGATCAATGTCATTATCATTAAGACAGTTCATATGCTTTTTTAATGTAATAGCATCATTTCTTAACACAGGTCCTGTAAGAGCATGAGTGACACCTTGTGCGATGATGTTATTAGCATTGTTAATAAAGAGGGGCGTGAGGGCTTTTAAAGCATCATCTTTTGAAAATCCACATTCGCACAATAAGTCCTGACCCATGGAAAACAGACCTACCACACAGTTACTTACAAGCACAGATGCTAAATGATATTTTGCTTTTAAATCATCTGGGGAGGCATCAGAGCTTAATACCGTGTGTTGAATACCAGTTTCATTAAGAATGAACTTTATTTTTTGAATACCAGTATTAGATCCTTCTAATGTAAAAAAAGCCTTTTGAATGGATTCTATAGAAGTCTCTTTTGAATTAAAAGCAAGCATTGGATGTAAAGACACAGTATCTGTAAGCTCTGAGCTCTTTTTAAATGCCGAGATTGCAGATAAAACACCTGAGCAATTGACTAATAACTTGTCTTTTAAAGCTTCTTTTCCTAATAGATACAATTCTTCATCCACAAAAGAAATGACTGAATCAGGCACAGTGATAAAAATGAAGTCTGAATTTTTGACAAGTTCAGCTATAGAGTTTGCGACTTTTGGTATGCAAGCTGTTGCTTGATTACAGGATATCTTTTTTAGTAAGGAAATAGTTTCGTTTGCAGAGGTTACATGCTTTGAGTAGATAGAGGAGAGAGCAAGTAAATTGATGCCTTTATGCACATAGTATTCATAAAAGAATCTTGAAAGAGAAGAGCCTACTTTTCCAGCACCAATAAAACCAATCATTAACTTATCCTTATATTTGATTTATAGCTATCGATGTAGGAGAAAGATGCTGCATGAAGCAGCATCTATTTTCAATTTAAGAGCTTAGAAATAAAGATTTAATTCAAAAGACTAGTTAGTCTCTTTGAAAGAATCATCTTCAATTCTAAATGAGGTGCTCTGCTCGACAGCACGCTTAATCTCAAGTCTCTGTCTGTCTAGTTCAAGCAGCTTTGATACCATCTTGTCAGCTTCCTCTCTAAGGTTCTTAGAGCTCTTATACATAGGAAGCTGTTTTAAGATCTTACTCTGTAGAACTTTAATCTTATCACCTGTAGTCTTCATCTTCAGATAGCGCTGCATGTCGTAAGATTTTAACTGGCAGAAAATTAAGCTTTGAGGATATCTTTCCTCATTTAAGGTTCTAATCACAGCAAAGCACTGACCTGCAATCACATCAGTTCTGTCATCGTTAAAGTAACCTACCTTTCCGATGGTACCTTTAATTGAGAGTACAATGTCACCTTTTTGCAGACGGCTACGCTTTGCACGAGAATCATCTGAGCTTACTCTGATTTCTTTTTGTACATCAGACATCACACCTGTCTGCGGAACATCATTTAAATTTAGCTCATGAACAATTTCAGTGTTCTTTACTACATCAGGATCTGCTGCTGAGCATACCTGAGCGCGATAAATCTGAGCGATGTTCTCAAGCTTTAACTCACCCTTTTCAATGTAGTCTACACTCTCTTCATGCTCAGGACCTGCAACATAGCAGCTAGGATCAAATAAGCACTGATCATCATTTAATTTCATGGCGTCTAAGAAAACGCTATGACCGGTCTTTTCACCTGCTAAAACTTCTTTTAATTCTGTAGCAGCGTTCTCATTTAGAACATTATGCTGTCTGTCTGAGAGTACTGAATCAAGACAGTCTTTTCCTGATAAATCTAAGAAACTTACCTCGCCATATATAGATGTAGTATCAAATACCATTGCACACATAGGGAATGGTACCTGTCTTGTAAAAAACTTAGGCAGATTTACAACGGCCTTTAAGTGACCTTCGTTAATAATTCTCTTTCTAAAGGTAGTAGCCTCTGACTGGCTTAAATAGGTAACAGAATTGTGTACAAACATTACGAAGCGTCCTTTTACAGATTTGCTCAAAGCCTGGTAATGATTTACAGCACGATTGAACCACTCAGCAATACCCTGAGGATAGATGTTTAAGAAAGAGAATCCACCAGAAAAACTCTTATCCTCTAAAGCAGGGAAAGTAGTTGCAGTAATAGGATTAGTTAAATTGTAAACTAATGATCTGCATAGTTTTTCAGCATAAGAATCTAAGCTAAAGTGGAATCTTTTTTCTTTGTCTGCTACTTTGAAAACATCAACTTTGCAGTTGTTTTCAAACTGAAGAGTATATTCAGCATATGGGTTGTAGTTGTCTAAAACCATTACAGAGCGGCTCTTGGCATTGCTATCTTCTGTAATACCGCCTGCAACATATGAAGTAAAAACGCCGGTTAAGCGGGACTCGATAAAGAACTCAGCATGCTCTTTTAAAAGTTCAGCCTGTAATTCTGTAAAGAAATTAACTCTCTTTAAGTTGTCATTAAACATCTCAAAGCGCTGTGTATATAATTGGAAGAACTGGCTTTTGAGCAACTGATAGGTAGGCTCATCCATGTGGTTCTTATCAATATATTTAGTTATATAAGTTGCGGCATCTTTTAGTTCTTCCGGTGAGTATTTATCGCCGTACTCTTTTTGAAGACAAAACAGCAAATCTTCCCTAATTGAACAGCTGTTTGCAAGTTTTGTAGAATCTGTTCTAGCTAAGTAGAAAAGGGTTGCAAGAGAAATTAGACAAGAGTTGTAATTATACCATTTCTCGCCTAAAGCACTTAAAGATTTAAACTTATCTGATTGTTCCATATTTAGATATATATGTTAGATGATAATAGCATTCACGAAGACAGAACAGTTGTGATAAACATTCTTCGCAAAATTAGTAAAACTGTTAGTAATTCTAACAGAATAATAGAGTATAAAGATATAAGTACTTAAAAAAAATTAAGTATTAACTATGTGTAATGATTTTACTTTTTTATGAATTTTAGTGTTTTAGCATTCCTATAACAGGCTTTTATGCAGATATTGTGCAAGACACAGCTGTCACTACTAGGTATTTAAATTCACTTTTATTGTGAGAATTACAATCTTTTTTACTCATTCTTTAAAATTGGTAAAATAGAGACAGTTTTAATTAGAAGGTAAGAGAGTAAATGAGAGATCTGCTACAGTGCCGTGATGATATCGATAGAATCGATTCACAAATTTTAAAGTTATTACAAGAACGAATGGATGTTGCTACTGATATAGCCAGTTACAAGTTAGCTCATAATCAGAGCATTACTGACAGCGTTCGTGAGCATTCAAAGTTACAGACTTTAAGAAATAAGGCTAAAGAGTTAGGTCTACCTCCATCTTACATATCAGATGTCTATAAGCTTATCATTCGCCATACCTGTTCTGTTGAGCAAGAATATATCGTAGCTAAAGCAAACGAAAGTTCTATCGACAGAGATACATCGGTTGCTTACTTGGGCACAAAAGGTAGCTACTCACATGTAGCAACCTGCAGATATTTTGAAGGTTTCAAAGGCAAAATTGATGCTCATGGTTGTGGTTCTTTTTCTGAGATTGCCGGTTTAGTAGAAACAGGTAAATGCGAGTTTGGTGTTCTTCCAATTGAGAATTCAAGCTCTGGCTCAATAAATGATGTTTTAGATGTAATGCAAACTACTAAAGCTTCAATTGTGGGTGAAATCTTTGTACCAATCGATCATGCTGTCTTAGGCGTTGAGAATATTGATTTAAGTAAGATCACAGATTTATATTCACATCCACAGCCTGTAACACAATGCTCTCACTGGATTAAAGATTTGTTGCCCAATGTAAATATTCACTACACCAAGGCTACCACAGAGGCTATGGAAATTGTTTCAAAGTTAAAAGATCCAGCTCATGTAGCCATCGGCAGTCATATGGCAGCTTCTTTTTATAACTTAGTTCCAATTTTCGACAACATTGCCAATAATATTCATAACTTCACTCGTTTTATTGTGATTTCTATGACTCCTATTACAGTGCCACAGTCAATCAGCGCTAAGACCTCAATCTCATTTAGTGTTCAGAAGTATCAGCCTGGTTCTTTAATTTCAGTGCTCTCCGAGTTCTCAAAGAGAAACATTAACATGACTAAGTTAATTTCTCGCCCAAAGATTGAATCTTCTCGTGAAACTTGGGAAGAGATCTTCTTTACCGATTTAGAGGGCAATATTGATGCTCCTGCAATGCAGGATATCTTAGAAGAGATTAAGCCTTTTACTAATTCACTAAAGGTATTAGGTTGCTACCCTAACAGTGAAGTAAAGTAAGCTATAATTTTTAACTTGCAATTGTATTTATAAGAAAACTCTCAGTGAGTTATTCAACTTGCTGAGAGTTTTTTTGCTATTCATGAGGAAATGGTAATTAACTTTAGACTAAATCTTTTTTCCACAAACCATGTAAGTTGCAGTAAGCATATGCGCATACAGCTTTGTCATCATCAGCTAAAGCAAAGATTGCCTCTGCAGCTTCATAGTCTGATTCAAGATATTTAATCTGTAAGCCTTGAACTGTCTCTAAGGCAATAAACTCAATATAGTGGCTTTCTATCATAGGATGAGCCACTGAGCCTACTTTTACCGTTACCTTATCGCCTTCTATGGTAACAGCTGGGACGTGCTTTTCTACAGCAGCATCAACTTCACCTGGAATTAACTCCTTCATAGGTGCGCCACAGCAGACAACCATAACTTTTGAGTCCTTTAATTTGGTAATGATATTACCGCAAGTTTCGCATTTATAAAATTTTACTGTCATTTGCATGTGTCCTATCTTGATGGTTTATAACTAATTTCAGCTTTTAATTAAGCTATTGAATGAATGTAAAGTTAAAAACTAGGTGTTCAAAAAAGTAATTCGCTTTAAATAGCTTTTGAAGTCCTAAAAAGGAATCTTCTAAAACTTAAGTATAAAGTAAAATATTCAGAAAATACACTATTAGTAATTATTACTAATAACTAATTTTTGATATTATCATGCTAGATCACAGAAATTTAAGGCCTTTTTGAACTTGTTGCTAATATGTTTATCAAATGACCATTTTTTGCAGAAAATAGTGTGAACTGTAGCAAGATCGGAAAGAAGTAGGTTTAGGATAGACTATCGAAATTAAAAAAACGCCCGTAAGCTTTCGTTTACAGGCGGTTAACTTTGGTTAGTTCTGTTTTGAAAATTTATCTTTCAGTTCTGTTCCAAACACGGCATTTGCTATATCAGAACTCTATCCTTGTGTGGTCTATGCTCCTTCTGATGATGAAATAAGATCTATTGTAAAACCATGCATGCATTGATAAGATTGTGTCCTCTGTAGAAGGTTCTGGTGACGTTTTTACAGATGATGATCTCATAAAGTGCGCCTCAGATCTTACTCGTCAAAACAATAAAATCAGTATCTCAAAAGCAATCGCTGTAGTAGGCTTTTATGCTGATGAAGCCTATAAGCCACATGATGATACTAGTACCGATAGTAAAGGAACATACTCTGGTAATAGAGAAACTCCTAGAACAGAAGCTCCAACTCAAGTTGATGCGTCTGACGTCAACATGAGTGTAGCTCTTAACAGTAAGAGCACATCTGTAATGAGTGAAAAAGACGACAGTAAAGATGCTGAAGTAGGAAGCTCTCCGTTACAGATACAGAGCCTGCAGCAAAGACCGTAGTAGTTTCTGCAAACAGGATCACGACTGACTATGAGCTAAATGAAGAAAAAGCTGATGATGTCTATAAAGACAGACGTCTGTGTATTAAAGGCAAGATCATTAAGATTTCTGTTTTAGGTGACGAACCTTTTGTTGAAATGTCAGCTGACAGTTATGGCTTACGCAATGTTAAATTTACACTTGATAAGGTCAGGGTTAATGTTTTAGATAGCTTTCAAGTAGGCGATATTAAGGTAATTGAAGGTACTGTTGTAGGCTATACACTTTTTAAGGTATCGGTAACCGATCCTGTGCTGTACTGATAACTTAATTGTATGACAAAGAAAAAAGAGAGCCCAAGGCTCTCTTTTTGTCGATTGGTATCTTAAATGAGAAGATTAGTTCTCTCTCTTTGATAATAACTTTAAGATCTCAACATATAACCAGCAAATGGTTACTAATAATGAGAAGGCATTGTAGTACTCAAAGTACTTTGGTAGACCTTCATCTACGCTTACCTGAATGTTCTCGAAGTCTAAAACTAAGCTGAATGCTGCAACGGTGCAAACTACTAATGAAACGATGATTGAGATTGGTCCTGTCTGAGGAATTAAGTTAGCGCCAAATAGTGAGAAAATCATGTTTGCAATGTAAAGAACGCAGATACCGCCAATAGCACCAGTGATGATTGAACGAAAACGCTGTGTTGGCACAATGATCTTAAACTTCCATAAAGCAAGCATAGTCATAACTACTACAAATGTAGACATCACAGCAGTTGAGACAATACCAGGGTACTTGATTTCAAAAATACCTGATAAAGAGCCTAAAGCACCACCTTCTAAAACAGCATAGATTGGAGCTGTGATAGGTGCGGCTGTTGGCTTGAAGATGGTTACTAAAGCTACAATAAAGCCTAGAATTACAGAACCTAACATTAAACCATTAGGTACCTGACCTGTGGTATAGACAGAGTTTATGGTGTAATTCATTGCAAAGTAGCCAATGATCAAGGTTAGTGCTACTAACACAATTGATTTGGTTGTAGTACCAGAAATGGTTGCACCAGCTTCAGTTCCACCGAAGTTGTATACACCTGCATTTTTTCTGATGACAGAGATGGCAGGATTTGATGATTGCATTTGAGTCTCCTTAAAAAAAGCATAATCTGCATAAATTTTGTTATTCTTACAGATCATAGACAGTAATGCATGAATTCTTGGCATTTATTTCACACATTCTAGATGTCATTATACAATACAACACTATTCTTATATGAAACTTAGTGATGATATATATTATTATCTGATACAAATAACTGTTTTGGAGCAGACATGGCTAATTGGAAAGATATCATTGGACCTTTAAAAAACACTGAAACCTTTAAACATGCTTATGCTTTTCAAAAGGCAAGAAGGGAGCAGGGAGTTACTGTATTTCCTCCTCAAAAGGATATCTTTAATGCTTTTGCCTATACTCCTTTTGATAAGTTAAAAGTAGTTATCTTAGGGCAGGATCCTTACCAGACTCCTGGCTTTGCCATGGGCCTGTCTTTTTCTGTAAATGTTGGTATTGAAATACCACGTTCCTTACAGAACATTTATAAAGAATTAAGTACTGACATTCCTGGCTTTCAAATTCCAGATCATGGCAATTTAATTCCATGGGCAAGACAGGGCGTGCTTTTATTAAACTCTGTGTTAACAGTTGATTGTGGAGAGTCTAATTCTCATCAGCATCAGGGATGGGAAGATTTTACTGATGGTGTCATCAGAGCCATTAACGACAGATGTGAGAACATCGTCTTCATGTTGTGGGGAAAACCAGCTCAACAAAAAGGTTTGCAAATTGATCAATTTAAACATTGCGTATTGCGAGCTGCTCATCCAAGTCCTCTGTCTGCAAGTCGTGGTTTCTTTGGATGCCACCATTTTTCTGCAGCAAATAATTATCTAATAGCTCATCATAAAAAGCCTATTGACTGGCAACTACCTTTACATTTAGAAGGTACTGAAGAGCTTTAGTATCAGATTACTTTGGTTATTTTTTAATATAATTGCTTAATACATTAGATGTAATATATACAAAGTTATAGGTAATAGGGATAAAAGTAAAAAAATATGTAAGCGATTACAATAAGTTTAAATATTATTTTTAAAATGTGATTTAAGCTTAATTATGTACCGTAAACAGAAAATGTGATGTATATCTCATTTTGAGTAGGGTGATTTTGCTATTATGACGCTGCTATGTAGTTTAGATGGTTTTCATTCCCCAAATGAACCATTAAGATGATAGCTTTCATAAAGGTGAATTGACAGCTGTGTGCACTTTTTTTTCGCACACAGCCTTATTCTCAAAAATTCCTGTCTAAAACTAATTCCTTGATATAATTGAATAATATAGTGAACATTTTTGTGAATGCGACGTTTTGCTATATGTATGTATTTGTTTAATACAATGTTAATAATTTTTTGATGTTGTTCACAACATTTAAAATGCCATTTTTTGAATAAAGCTTCTGACAGTTGTGTGTGTAAATTGATCTATTTGCGATTAAATTTTGTAATGTTGAGTTGACGATAACCGGATCTTTTAAGTCTTCAACCTTTAGACATTCACCTAAGTTGTACTCTTTAATGAATGAGCAAACACCTTTTTGGTTGTCAGCTATCTCTACAACTATTGAGGGAATGCCTGCTACGTTACGCTCTGTGTTCATACCACCTGCAGCACCTATTGCAAGATCGATATTTGAAAAGAGGACAGGCATATCAGAGCAATGTCTTTGCACTGTGACGTTATCAAGTGTAGAGAGTAAGTCTTTTATTTTGTCATGATCTGGATTAGACATCCCTGAGAGAAAGGTAAATTCATAATTCTGATTTAAATTACCATTTTTAATACCTACTGCAGTATTGAGACAGGCATGGGCCGGATCTGAGCCTCCAAAGTTAACTAAAACTCGAGGTAGACCAGTTTTGGATACTGTGTGGGGGAGTTTTGACAAAGCCTCTTTTACATAGTTGTAGTCATGACCTACGCAGAGAATACAATCATTGTTAACTAATGACTGGTATTCTTCATCCTGTCTTAGTACCCAGGAATCAAAGAGCATATGACATTGATGTTTTCTGTTAACTAAATCGTCAATTACAACAACTTTTGTATAAGGGTAGATTTGTTCTTCAAAGCTTGCATCTAAATAGTAATGATCAATGATGCAAAGTGCTGGATGAAATGCTAATACAAATGATGCGAGTTTATCTTTAGAAGTTATGGTAATTTCAGAAAACTCTTTGCACAGAGGTAGTAAAGCTTCAGATAGAGAGTCACCTACAAGCGCAAGGTTATAATCTTTAAAGTAATTTAAGATTGTTTTTACTCTCATTAAGTGACCAGTACCGATGATTTCATCAGCTTTTAATACAGCCACGATGGTAGGTTTTTCATTAGTCATTTTTAATTAACTTAAAGACATAAGTTCAATCAAGCTTAAGTTCTTCTACAGCTTTTGCCATAGCACAGGCATAATCCCAATCCTCAGGAGTATCAATATCGATGACACGATGACGAGGCATTGCATAGCCAATAGACTGATAGTCTTTAGTATACTCAAAACAGGATTTGTCATAAAAATAGAATAAGCCACAGTCCTGATAACACTTTTTCAGATCCTGAGATCTCATAGGAGCAAATTTAGGCTCACGATATGACAAGTTACCATTGTCATCTTTGACAAAAGCTCTTTGAATAGGGAAAGGAAATTCACAGATACTGATAACAGATTTTGCATGAGCATTTTGCATGAGGTTGTAGGCTTCTTGTAAATGTTTTGCTTTTAAAAGAGGCGCTGTTGCATAAATACAGCAGACAGTATCTAAAGATGAAAAGGAGTCTTTTAGTTTTAGATAAGCATCTTTGACAACTGCAAAGGTACCTGTAAAGTCATCAGCCAGAGATTTATCTCTTAAAAAAGGAACTTCTGCTCCAAAAGATTTAGCAACTGAAGCTATTTTTTCATCATCGGTTGAAACTACGACTTTATCAAAAAGTTTACTTTCTAAGGCAGCCTTGATTGAATAACTGATGAGAGGTGCTCCATTGAACTCTTTAATGTTTTTTAAAGGAATTCTTTTAGAACCGCCACGAGCAGGAATAACTGCAATTTTACTCATAAAAACATACCTGTGAACTTACATACAAAGAGTTTACTCATTAAGGTTGTCTACAACGCTTTGAAGAGTGGCTGCTACCATCTGCATATCAAGTTTCTTTAAATTAGGATATAAAGGAATTGATAGAGTATGTTTAAAGAAATACTCAGCACCATCTAAGAGAGGGTAGTCTTTTAGTTTCTTGTAGTAAGGATGATCATAAATTGGTAAGTAATGGATTTGAACACCGATGCCACGTGATCTTAAAGTTTTATAGACAGTATCTCTAAAATCTCCTTTAATACCTACCTGATAGAGATGCCATGAACTTATTGATTCAGGAGTATCAGCTACAGGCAAGGTCAAATTCTCACTGTCACCTAAAAGCTCTTGATAGTCATGAGCAATTTCACGGCGTTTTCTTAAGAGTTCATCAACTTTAGCTAATTGTGAAATACCTAATGCTGCCTGCAAATCTGACAGACGGTAGTTAAAGCCCAAATCCTGCATTTCATAATAGTAAGCAGGCATATCTTTGTTCTCAAGAGCATCAAGATTATGCTCAATACCATGGGTTGAGAATTTGCGCATGAGCTTATACAAATTTTCATTATTGGTAAGGCACATTCCTCCTTCTGCTGTTGTAATGATTTTTACAGGATGGAAACTTAAGACAGTAATATCAGAGAACTTACAGGAGCCTATCATAGTGTCATGATAAATCGCACCAAAAGCATGAGCTGCGTCTTCGATTAGATAAAAGCCGTATTTAGCTTTTAGCTTAGCTATTCTTTCAAGATCAACAGCTCTACCTGAAAGGTGAACTGCAACCACAACCTTTGGTAATCTATGTTCTTTGTCAGCATCAATGAGCATCTGTTCTAAGCTATCAACATCAAGGTTACCTGTATATTTATCAACATCGATAAAGTCAACCTCAGCTCCCTGATAACGGGCGCAGTTAGATGAGGCTACAAAGCTAATTGCACTTACAAAGACTCTGTCGCCTTTAGATACACCTAAAGCAATCATGGCAAGGTGCAAAGCTGAAGTACAAGAATTAACACCTACAGCAAAGTTGGCACCTGTATAGGTACAAACTTTGTCTTCAAATTCGGTGATTTTAGGACCGCAAGTGAGAAATGGAGAAGTAAGAACATCTCTTACAGCCTCCAGATCATCATATTCAATTGTCTGAGTGCTGTAAGGTATCATTTACTTTTCCTGTTTTTGTAAAAAGTCTCTAATTTCTTCTACATTTAAGAAGTTAGGATTATTTTTTGAATTGTACTCAAAGCCAAGTTCTACAGGCTTTCCCTGTTCACCTAGCATGGTAGTTTTATAGCAATCAGATGATCTGCTATTAAATGTAATTGAAGGACGAATGATAAAGAAGTCGTTAAACTCAATCACATGCATTGAATCATCTTTAGGACACATAAGTTCATGGATCTTTTCGCCTGGACGGATGCCTACTTCTTTTTGTGGAAGATTAGGAGCGATAGCTGTAGCTAAATCTACAATATTAATTGAAGGGATCTTAGGCACAAAAACTTCGCCACCGTGCATTCTGACTAAGGTCTTTAATACGAAGTTAACCCCCTGCTCTAATGAGATCCAGAAGCGAGTCATTTTCATATCAGTGATAGGTATGAACTCTGCTTTTTCAGCAAGTAGTTTCTTAAAGAAAGGTACTACAGAGCCACGAGATCCTGAAACATTACCGTAACGAACCACAGCAAATCTGGTTCTACCTAAACCTACTAAGTTATTTGCAGCTGTAAATAATTTATCAGAGCAAAGCTTGGTTGCACCATAAAGGTTGATTGGATTAGCAGCTTTATCTGTTGAAAGAGCAACTACTTTTTCAATGTCATTAGCCATAGCAGCTTCAATAACATTTTCAGCACCGTTGATATTTGTCTTAATACATTCCATTGGATTGTATTCGGCAGCTGGTACCTGTTTGATGGCTGCTGCATGAACCACAATGTCCACTCCCTTCATTGCAAGATTTAATCTTGTCAGATCACGAACATCACCGATGAAATAGCGCATCTTGCTGGAATATTTAGCAAGTCTTTGTTGCATTTCATACTGTTTTAATTCGTCTCTAGAATAGACAATAACCTTTTTTACAGGGTACTCATCTAAGACAGTTTTGATGAATTTGTTACCAAAAGAGCCAGTACCACCAGTAACTAGAATTGTTTTATCTTTTAATAATTCTGAAATTGACTGCTTAATATCCATGACCAATCCTTAGTTTGAGGCTACGATGCCATATTTTTTCATTTTTTCAACTAAAGTTGTGCGACGTAAGCCTAATATTTCAGAAGCTTTTGCAACAACACCGTTACTTTGTCCTAAAGCCTGCTTAATCATATTGATTTCAATGTTTGAAACCATATCCTTGAGGTTGATGCCATCAGGAGACAGTGTCGGCATAAAGGCCTGAGCCATATCGTTCTCACCTTCGATGACAGGAAGAGGCGGAAGATCAATAGGCTTGCTGTCGGCTTCCTCAACATCAAAATCATCTTGAACCTCGTCACCTGGCAGAGGAACGGAGAAACTGTCAAGAAGTGCCATACGCTCGGCGTAGGGATCGTCTTCGAGCTTGCCACCTCTGTAGGATACAGGCAGATCATCAACATCCACAATTTCGTTTGGATGTAAGATTAGTAATCTTTCAACTAAGTTAGATAACTCTCTAACATTGCCAGGCCATGGGCAAGACATAAGCTGTAACATAGCTCTTTGAGTAAATCTGATTGAAGCTTTCTGCTCTTTACCATGACGATTTACTAGCTCTTGAACTAATAGAGGAATATCGTCAGTTCTGTCACGCAGTGGAGGTGTATCAATTGGGAAGACATTAAGTCTGTAGTAAAGATCCTGTCTGAAGGTCTTTTCAGCGACCATCTTTTCTAAATTCTGATGGGTTGCAGCAATTACTCTTACATCAGCTTTAATTGGTTTGTTTGAACCTACTCTTTCAAATTGTCTTTCTTGAAGTACACGCAGTAACTTTACCTGCATCTGTAAAGGCATATCACCGATTTCATCTAGGAAGATGGTACCGCCTTCAGCTAATTCAAAACGACCTTCATGAGCACTGATGGCACCAGTAAATGCACCTTTTTCATGACCGAATAATTCTGACTCTAGTAATTCACCTGGGATAGCACCGCAGTTTACGGGAACGAAAGCTTTATTTTTACGGTTAGATAACTCATGAATTGCACGAGCTACCACCTCTTTACCAGTACCTGATTCACCTAAGATAAGTACTGAGGCATCAGTAGATGCTACCTGCTCAATTAAGCGACGAACATTTGTAATTGCTTTGCCTTGACCCACTAACATCTTGATGAGGGCTGCAGCACCGTCACCTGATTTTCTGGAATATCTGCGCATGGTCCTGAAGGACTGGCAATAGTGAAGCAGAGAGATGATCTCATCATAGTTTGGATCATTGCTTATGGTTCCCATAAGGTTTGCGCATGAGCTCAAATCCTCACTGCACTTTGAGGAGCATAAAAGAAAGGCTGTATCCTTATGTTCCTTTAACAGCTTTCTGCAGTCTAGAGAGTCGACGTCCCCGAGTACGCAGTAGTCAACATTTGCATCCTCAGCCTCAAAGTATGACAGGCAGTCGGCAGCATCGCCACTCTGACAGACCAAACCTAAAAATGAGAATATGGTTTCGAGCGACTGGCGCTTCTGGCTGTCTTTTTCGAGGATCAGGAGGTTTCCAGAAAATTTCATAATTACACCGAATGAAACATCTTATTTATACAAAAGCAGTTTTCCCTGCTCTTATAGTGATACTGATTTTTATTATTAAATATAATTACTGATATCATACTACATACAGAGGATATCGACAAAAATTTGACAATATTTAGTGTTATTTTGGGGAGCATTGAAATATATTTGTGATCCGTATTGTGATTTTATTTATACATCCACAAAAAAAGAGTATATATTCCGGACTGTTGCATAATTGCGGATAATTTATTTTGCAAAATTTTTTCAGACTGAATCAGTTTATTCCACCGTCAAAAAATTGAAAAAACACCTCCCTGACTTCACAAAAAGTTCACTCCTCCCTATCAGCTTTTATTTTGACAAATCATCAGGTAAACGCTGTGTCAGAATGGTATTTATGATTGAATACTGCCCGTTTTGAATGTCTTTTTACTGCCTGTTACTATTAATTTTTACAAAATAATAGGATTGTGTTAAAAATTAAGTAGGATACTGAAAGAAAAAGATTTTTATAATACTAAAATGCTAAATGCTGACAGTAAATAATATGTACTGATACTTATTGAAGTATCAGTGCATATATTCGTTTAATGTCCAGAATAATGTTACAAAATTTTTATCTCTTTTAAGTATGTGTATGCTGAGTACACATCTGGAGGCCTGACATAAAATGGCAAAACTCAAAAATCTGATAGCATCATCTCTTATCCTTTTATCCTCTGTCTCCTTCGCTGCAGAACAGAACCTTGAATATCTTCCAACTGCTGCGCAGTGGGCAGAGCACACATCAGTTCTTGCAAAATACTGGATGCATCCTGATGCACAGGGTGTGCCTCTTGGTAATTTCCCTACCTGGAGATGTGATGACGGTACTTTGCGCAATCAGAAAAGCTGCAAAGGGGAAGGCAGTTTAGGAAACATGCTGGAGCTTTCAGGTATTGATTTTGTGAGAATGCAGGCCAGACAGACCTTTGCCTACGGTGTTCTCTTCAACCTTACAGGTGATGAACAGGCTTTAAAACTGCACAAAGCCGGTGTGGATTTTCTTCTCAAGAATGCACGTGATCCTGAAGGCGGATTCTACTCTCTCATGAAACAAGGCAAGCCTTTAACTGCTGATGACCATGCTCTTCCTGTAAAGAGACTTCAGAGAACCTCTCAGGATCTGAGCTATGCACTCGTGGGTCTTGCCATGAACGCCTATCTTACCCATGATCCTGAGGTGATTAAGGTTATCATGGATTCAGAAAAGTATATTTATGACACCTATTTTGATGAAAAGGCAGATCTTATGAGATGGTGTCTTGAGGATTCAAAATCAGACAAAACCACTCAGAAGGAGCTTGTGGCTCTTTTAGATCAGATAAATGCCTATATGGTTCTGACATTAAGACTGATCCCTCAGGATGATAAAAAAGCCTTTGTAGCTGATCTTGATAAAACCGTTGACAGCATCAACAACCATTTCTACAACAAAGACAGAAACCGCTTCTTCGGCTGTATTGACAACAAGTCATGCTTTGATCTCAAAAAGGGACGCCATCTTGACAACGGTCACACCGTTAAGGCTTTCTGGATGGAATACCTTGTAGCCTGCATGACCGGTAATGAAAAGCTTAAAGAGTTTGCAAAACACGGTATGCTCACAACCTTACAGAGTGCCCAAACAGATGAACACACAAACTGGTATGGCGATCTTCTAAAGAAGGATGCCTCTTGGTGGGAGTATGCTGAACTTGATCAGTCAGCTCTGACACTTGCTCTTACAGGTGACTATGAGCTGCAAGATACTCTAAGACCATGGGTGAATGATTATGTTGACAGACAGTACGGTGAGTTAAATCACTTCGGTCTAAAAACCTTCTTCTGGAGAAACGGTTTCCATTCTACCGAGCATGCTCTTATCGGTACAATTCTGTCCAACGCCATCAGAGCAAATGCCTGCTCTGATGACAAATGTCGCGCTGAAAACAGGGTAAAGCTCTACTTTGCTCCTGTAAACAGTGATGATACCATCTTTACTCCATACCTTTATTCAGGAAAGATTGTTTCTGTAAAGGACAGGGAGAACGTAAAGGAAGTTACCTTTGAGAATATTGCTCTTCCAGTAAAGGCATACTGAGTTATCGGCTAAATTTTTCTAAGGTAGCAACATTGAGCGGCAGCCAGTAAGGCTGCCGCTTTTACTTTCAGGGGGCAGGAGCTTTTACCCTGAATAACGCAAAAGAGAGTTTTTAATGAGGTTTAGAAAACTTTTTTGTGACTGTTTTTGAGAACATAGTGTGTTCTGGAATATTCGGGCATAAAGGATAGACTCTGCGCTAGAGAAAACTGACTGAAAATAAGGTTCAGCCTGATGACGGAGAGAATGTGTATGGCTGTCAGCCTTAAAGCAGTTTGTGCAGAAAAGTCCAAGTAACTGATTTTCTCTGGTGCCGTTAGTGTGTCAGGCTAATTTACAACCACATAATTTAAATGCAACCTAGCCTCATCTAGAAGTTTCTGGGCTTTGGTAATATCATTTATCGAGATCTTCTCAGAAAAATATCCGCCTATGCTTATACTGAGCTTTACAGCAGGATGCTGAGGAATAACCGTTCTCTGTATTTCAGATCTGATTTCCTCAAGTTTTCCTTTTAATACAGGCTGTTTCATGCCGTAGAAGAATATCAGGAACTTCTCGCCTTCAAGATAAATAACCGAATCGGTTTTTCTGACACATTTCTGTATGGTGATTCCAAGTGTCTTTAATGCAGCCTCTGTAACCATAGGTCCATAGTTTTCCCTGATCTGCCTGTACAGATCTAGATCAATTCTGGCAATGGCTGTGGCTTTCTGCAGGGCCTGTTTCTGATCGTCATAATAGCGGCGGTTGTAACAGGTTGTCAGCGGATCTCGGTAGTTTTCGTCACTGTACTCGTTGAACAGTCTGATAAAATCATTCTTTCCAAAATCCTTGAACAGAGAATCGTTATTGATCATGGAAACTGATTCAAGAACATACTCCCTGCTTTCAATAAGAATGTATTTTGCGGTTACAAAAAAGATATTCTGTTTTAAAAACTCAAACTTGTTGATTTGAGTCTTTCCTTTCAGGGCCCGCATGGTGATGCTGTCGGGGTTGCTCGCGTCCTCGCCTACAGAAACGGTTTTGAGTTCACCGTTCTCTGCTGTTATGTACTTTTTTCCGGCAGCAACATCAAGAAGACTCACATAGGTGAACATTCTTGACAACTGCTTTAAAAAGGGGATGATTTCGTCTCTTTTAAAAGAAATGTTCTCTGACATATAAATCTGATTTTGCTGACTGTAAATTATTATTTTGCTTAAACGTCATGTGCTTTAATCTGCAGAAAACGCTTTTATACAGGTGGTAATGGAAGAACCTGCTACAGATAAAAGCAGTAAAAGCATATCTTAAGTTTGAAAAAAGGAATTTTATAGAGATCACATCCTCACGTAAAACTGCCTTAAGATTATATTTTTTGCAGAACTGTCTCTTATAGTGAAAAGATAAACTGATTCTGAATATTAAAATGCGCCGCTGTTAAATTTTACTGTTGCCAGTGTGATGAGTGAAACTGTGGATAAAGGTAGTTTCCAAAGGTTAACCACTGCAGATTGGTTCCTGAAAGTAGACATCATCTTATTAGGCTGATATGAGAAATATAAACTCTGGTCATTTTATTGATTATTACCTGTAAGTTCAATGATAAATGTGCCTGTTTGAGCTGTGTTACTGAATTTCTGCAGTCAGATTTTTTTAAGATGCATGGAAATTCAGCACTGTCAGTACACACATCTTGCTAATGATAATCTTCAGATGGCACACTAATTGCTTTACTGTATCTGTAACAGTAATACAGTCAATAAACTGATAATTGAACCGGGTGTGTTATGAGTGATGATTTAATGATTTCCACAGACAAAGGTCCTGACATGGGACTTGTCAGCGATCACCGTAACTTAAGAAAGTTAAGAGAGCTCGGTCAGGGCGACAAAAAGTCTCAGGCTCTGGCTTTAAAGGCTGCAGCAGAACAGTTCCAGTCAATTTTAAATCAGTACTGGGTTGATGCCATGCGTCAGTCAAACGACACCATCAATCCTGATTCACCTCTGCATTCAAAATATTCAGGTTTCTTTGAGGATATGTTGGCTCAGCAGAACGTGTCCACCATGACCTCAAAAGAGGGTATGAACAAAAACTCCATTACCTATCTTCTGACAAAACAGTTTGCAAAATCCTTAGGAGATGAAGGCAGGGAGCTTATGGCTGAGTTAGATAAGATGTCTGTATCAGGTAATCAGCAGGGTTCTTACATTAAAGGTTCCAATATCAGTGCAAGTCAGTTCTTTGACAGTCATATTGATACTAAGGGATCAATAAGTTCTCTTCGCAGAATGTATGAGGGACTGCCTGATCCTCAGACTATGTCCAGTTTTGAGTCACAGGAACAGTTCGTAGAAAAAATGATGCCTTATGCCTTAAAGGCAGTGGAGGGGTTGGGCTTTAATCCTCTGGTGCTTGTAGCTCAGGCCGCTCTTGAGACTGGATGGGGGCAGCATGTATCCAGTGGCAACAACTACTATGGTATTAAGGCTAATTCATCCTGGACAGGTGAGAGCGAGAAACTCTCATCAGAGGAATTTGAAAACGGTAAATTTGTAAGTGAAGTCAGCTCCTTTAGAAAATATTCTGACGTTTTAGACAGTATGAAGGATTATTTAAAGTTCATAAAAGAAAATCCAAGATACGAAAAAGCAGTCGGAAAAAGTTATTCTCCTGATGAATATTTCGAGGAAATTCAAAGAGCTGGTTACGCTACTGATCCTAATTACGCAGACAAACTTAAAAAAATTTCACGCAAAATTGCATTTATGGCATACAAATAGCATATAGATATTCAGAAGAGGGAAAAGGCAATTAGTTGCCAATTACTTGGCAGTGCCATAAAGGGGTCATAAAATGTCAGTCGATTTAATCCTAACTGGTAAATATGGTGTTTTAAACAGTCAGAAGCTGTTAAATGCAACTTCCAACAACATTAACAATGTAAACACCGAAGGTTACGTTCGTAAGGAAACTCAGACCTACACCTCATGTGTGGACTGGGGCGTGGGCGCTACCTATACCAGACGTATTTATGACCAGTATGTTCAGCGTCAGATGTTTACCGACACCGGTACCAAGGCCTACTATTCAGCATACAAGGAAGGTATGGATACAGCAGACAAGGTTCTGTCAGATTCAACCATGTCCATTGCCAATGCTGTAACCTCTGTATTTGATGCAATGTCAACTGCTGTTAACAATCCTACCTCTTCTGCTAACAGATCAGCTGCTAAAGCTCAATTAGAGAACTTAGTTGAAAGAGCAAATTCAGCTAACAAATCTATGCTTGAGTCTTTAAATACAGTTAATAACCAGATTTCAGACAACGTAAATGACATCAATTCTTTGACAGAGTCAATCTGCAAGATTAACGATCAGATCAGAACTTTAAGTATCTCTGATAATGCAACTAACAATGAAATCTATATGCAGATGTTAGATGAACGCGATCGTCTCATCAACAATCTTTCAAGTTATGTCGGACTTAACGTTAAAGTTCAGCAGGACGGCACCTATGAGGTCTACATGGACTCAGGCATGCTGCTTGCCAACGGTGATGTCTATGCAAAACTTACCCAGGAGCAGAACAAGTTTGATGTAACCAAAAGCGATATCTATCTTACCTATGACAGCATCTATGATTCAGGCAAGGATAAGAGCCATGTCAAGCTGTCAGGCGATAACATCGGCGGTTCTCTTGGCGGTTATGTAAATTCAACTAAAGAGATCCGTGCCACCATGCGTGAGCTTGGCAAGGCAATGGTTTCTCTTGCAGACGCCCTGAATGTTCAGAATAAGGCTGGTTTTACCCTAGAGGACATCGCAGGTGGCGATCTTCTGACAGTACCTGGCGGTTTTGGCAGATCAGACAATCCTGACAACAGCATTGCCTTCTCATTCAACGAAAATCAGGGTTCAAATGTGCAGAGCTATTCCTTCCAGGTGTCATTTAACGGTGGTGAAATGCACATCTACAAAGTTGATGCTGATGACAGACGTACTGATATCACCAATGAACTTGGAAATATCCCTGACAATGCTACATCCGTAAGTCTTGATAATTACGGTATTACACTGTCATTCAACAAGAATTTCGGCACCTTAAAGGGTGAAGGCACCACTTTCTATGTGCAGCCTACCTTAATGGCCGCAACACAGATTAAGTCTAATGTTTCAAAGCCTGAGGACTTTGCCTTTGCTTCTGCTGTAAGAACACGCACTGCACCAAATAATTACGGTAACGCCACAGCCTCTTTATCAAGATGCTCAAACACAGGTGCAAACTATGGTGTTTCAGTAGGTGCTGACGGAAAACCTGTATTCAACGCAGGGGCTCCTGTCAATATCGTAATTGATGCGGACGGCAACTATGTGGTAAAGGATGGTGCTGGTAAGACTTTAGGCAGGGCTCCTGCCTCATGCAACGGTACCAATGTACTTGCCAATGCTGTAACCTATGATGATGTAAATCAGACATTTACCACCACTCCATTAAAGGATTACGGTTATGACATCACCATCAGCGGTACTGTAAAGGAAAATGACAAATTCTCAATTGAGATCAACGAGGGCGGTCAGGCTGACAACTCAAACGGTACTGCTCTGATTCAGTTAAGAAGCAAGAACATCACCAGAACCACAGGTTCATCAAAGGTTACCACCTTTAATGACGGTTACGCCAATCTTCTGGCAGAGCTCGGCGCCTCAATCACCACAGCCAGTGCCAACGAGGAGGCTGCAACAGCAAAGCTTGAGCAGACCACCAAGCTTTATCAGTCAGATGCAGGTGTAAATCTTGATGAGGAAGCAACAAATTTACTGATGTATCAGCAGAGCTACCAGGCCTGTGCAAAGATCATCGAAGCTTCACAGACTATTTTCAACTCTCTAATCAGTTCATTCTAAAGGAGGCTGCTAAATGAGAATTTCAACAACAATGCAGTTTACCAGTAGCCTCACCTACATTCAGAAGGCTAACTCAACTGTAGATGCTTCGGCAAAACGCTACAATACCGGTTTAAAGTTCAATACTGCTGGTGAAAATCCATCCGGTATGGCATCCAAGGTTAAATATGAAGGTGCTATTGCAGCTTATGATCAGTACTCTAAAGACGGTGGTCTTGCAGCCAATACTCTGTCTGAAGAGGAAACCTCTCTGCAGTCAATGTGGTCAGCACTGTCAAGCATCAACACCCGTCTCATTCAGTGTGTTGACAGCTCAAATGATGACAGCAGTCTAAAGGCTCTGGCAGCTGAAATTGCCCAGACACGTGATCATCTGTATGATCTGATGAACACTCAGAATACTGAAGGTGAGTATATTTTCTCTGGTGCAAAATCTGATGTTCCAACCTTCACCCTGACTTCAGACGGACACTACAAGTGTCAGGCTGACGGTTCAACCAGAAGTGTTTTAGTATCACCAAGTGTTACTGTTCAGGTATCAGATTCAGGTTTGGATATTTTTGAGAACTGCCGTACAGCTGACTCTATGACAGTTACTGGTAATCCAGGTATTTCAAGTGCAGTAATTAGTTCATATGGTGATTTTGGTGATTTATATGAGCAGTACTACTCAAGTGCACAGGGTGCCAACAATACATTAAATATTAATGTAACTCCAGATGGTGCGTTCTCTCTATTAGATCAGAACGGTCAGGTGATAGAGCAGGGTGAGGTTGATAAGTCTAACGGTACTATCAATGTAAAAGGAATGGAGTTTACTTTAGGTGACTCAAATTATGTTGGAACCATAAGTGTTGAGCTTGATCCACCTAATACTGACAATATGCTGAATGTACTAACAGACATTGTTAATAAGATTAACGATCCAACCTTGAGCAATACTGAAAAAACAGCAGCTATTGCTAAAGTTCAAAAGTCAGTTGGTATTGCTATGACTCAGTACGACTCATATCGAGGTCAGATTGGTGCTAGACAGAATACTATTACTACAGTTTTAGATTCAAATGAGTCATTATCAGACATCAAGACTGAGTCAAAAGCAAAAGTATCCGAGGTTGATGCCTTTGAAGCAGCATCTGATTTAGTGCAATCACAAAATCAGCTAGCTGTTTCACGTCAAATTTACAGCATGTTATCTAAACAGTCTCTGTTTGATTACATATAATAATATCAGTGAGAGGAAGAGAATATGATTAACTTAAATACAAATGTTGCAAATGCAAACACAGTTGTTTCTACTAACAACACCAATAACACTGTAGCTAACACTACTGTTAAGGGTAATGCACAGGTTAATACTGGAGCTTCATCAGTTGTAAATTTACAAACTGGAGCTTACAGTGCAGATTCAGCAAGTGCAGTTAAGATTGATGCAAGCAATGCAAAGAGCATGGTAGCTGATATCGCTGCAATGTTAGGCAAGAGTGGCAACTCAGTACAGGCAAATTTAAACGGCTTTGATGCAGCCCGTCTTTTAGCATAAGTATTACATATCAAGCTCACTGCATCTTAAGACTGTTTTTTAGTCAAAGAATTTAAAAATGCGTTATCGACTTTTTAAGTTGGTAGCGCATTTTTGTTTTTTATCTTTTTGATTGCTCTCAAAAAAATCATCCTCCAAAAAATTTTCTAAATTTTCTTAAAGTTTAAAAAAAAATGTCCGTTATAGAGTACAAATGGAAGAGTAATATTACTTTTCTTTAGGAGAGAAAAAAATTTACCTCTCGATAAGAGGGGAGGCTAGCTATGAGCGATATTACTATTACTAGTTCTAATTCAATGTCATCTGTAGCTAATCGAGCTTATGTTGCTAATACTCAGACAACAAAAGCAGATAATACTGTCGCAGATGACGTAAAAAAACAAAATATTCAGGCAGTTAAAGATAATTCTTATTCAAATAAGGATAATACTGAATCTAAAAGCACTCGGACTTCAGATCTGGATGAGGTAGTAAAAGAGACTGCTAAAAAGCTTAATGAAGAAAAGAAGCTTTCAAAATATATGCAGGAGCATAATGAGAAGGTTGCTCAGGAACGTAAAAACGATCTGAACCGCCAGAACATTGGTCTTGCATTCAGTATCGATAAAGATACTGAGAATACTGTAGTTAAGGTTACTGATCTTAATACAGAAAAGCTAGTTCGTCAGATCCCATCTGAGGACTTCTTAAAGCTTGCAGAGCGCTTAAAGGATATGAGAGACAATACAGCTGTTTCTAAAAAAGATGCTGAAACTAAAGGTATTCTTTTTGATGAAAAAGCTTAGTCTTAAAATCTATACCTCCTAAAAAAGAGACCTGAAAGTGAAAGCTTTCAGGTCAAAGTTTTTTAGGACTCTCTAATGAATAATTAGAAACTTGAACTTATTTAGCTAATTTCCTGTTCAGTTAAATTCCTTTTTAGCCAGTAAAAACTCGATATCAGCATCAGCTGAATCTAACTTAATTCTCTGTGCCTTAATAAAGTGTAACTTTGGATAAAGTGATTTCAGATCAGAAAATGATCTGTCAATTGAGCTGCCACCTGAGGTGCAGAACAGGTAAATTTTCTTACCCTCAAGATTATTGCTTTCAATAAAGGTTTGAATGATTCTAGGGGCAGTACCCCACCAAATAGGGAAGCCTAAATATACATTTTCTTTGTCATTAACTGCAGACAAGTCATTTGCAATCTCTGGTCTTGCATCAGAAGTCTTCATCTCAACATTAGCTCTGCAATTATCCTGTCTGTAATTTAAATCGTCGTTGGTATATACCTGTTTAGCTTCAATAGCTAAATCCTGTGCATCTAACTTTTTAGCTAACGCCCGTGCCACAATTTTTGTGTTACCTGATGCTGAGAAATAAACAATGATATCGTTTGTAACGGCAAATGAATTTACTGAAAAACTCATAATAGCTACTAGTGATAGACACTTAATCAGCTTTGAAAACTTCATAAAAACTCCTTGTGAATAGGGCAAACATCAATGTAGATTATGCTAACTTTGCATATTCGTCATCTGAGACTGCTTCAAGCCATTCGTTTGAAGTGTTTTCTCCTGGAACTTCTACAGCAACATGAGAGAAGTAACTGTCCTTTTTAGCGCCGTGCCAGTGTTTTACTTCTGGTTTTATAAAGAGTACAGAACCTTCATGTAAACTTACAGGTTCTTTGCCTTCTTCTACATACCAGCCTTCACCACAGGTGCAGATTAAGATCTGGCCACCACCATTTGTAGCATGGTGAACGTGCCAGTTGTTTCTGCAACCAGGTTCAAAAGTAACATTTGCGACAACAAAAGGTTCACCTGGTTTTAATAACAGGTTTAAAAATGAATTTCCTTTAAAATACTGAGCATATGCTGTGTTTGGATTGCCTTTACCAAATACATTTGCTTTTTCAAATTGTGCCTTATCTTGGTATTTCATAAAATCCTCTTAATCTTTATAAATGTCTTTAATTATATTAAATGCTGCCCATGCCTTAGGCCATCCTGCGTAGAAAGCTACATGAGTAATCATGGCAGCCATTTCCTTTTTTGATACGCCATTCTTTTTTGCATTCTGTAAATGGAACTTTAAAGAACTGTCAGTAATGCCACTTGCAACTAAGGTAGAAACTGTGATCATGCTGCGTGTCTTCAAATTTAAAGTGCTGTCAGACCAAACTTCACCGAACAGTACATCATCGTTGTATTTTGCAAACTCTGGTGCTAACTTGCCTAAAATATCACGACCTGCGGTTACAACAACCTTCTGCTCTTCACTCATATAAGCCTCTTCTTCGTATAGTCTTTTGACCATAAATCTATGGTTCTCTTTATCTATGTCTTAATTTTAAAAATCTTGAGAGTATGAAATTTGCACAATCTTTTCAATATATTGTCAATTCTTCTAAAAATGCTTATTTTCTTGTCAAATTGTGCAAAGTGTCTTAAATGAAAATATGTCTTTTTCTGTTAGAATAGCCTTCAAAATCGTGATTTTTAACTTAGATCATTACCTGATAAGTATTACAGGACACAAGTTTTGTAAATTGGAGCTAAACATTTTTTCAATTTGCACGATAATATAAATAAGTAAATGAGTATTTTTGATTGCAGGAGATCAAATGTACGGACGTAATTTAAAAGCTTATAAGCGCACAAACCTTGAGGCTGAGCTCTCTGTAGCAGATCCTCACAGAATCATACAGATGATGTATGATGGTTTGATTGAACGCCTGTCTCAGGCTAAAGGCGCTATTTTGCGCAATGACTTTGAGTACAAGGCAAACAGACTCGATAAAGCCATTGGTATTATCAATGGTCTTCAGACCGCTCTGGACAAGAGAGGAAATCCGGAGCTTTTTGACAGAATGTACGCTCTTTATGACTATATGAAAGAGTTGCTTGCAAAAGCTTCAGTATCTTTGGATGTGTCTCAGATTGATGAAGTAATTAATCTTATCCTGCCTATAAAACAGGCTTGGGATCAGATCCCTCAGGATATTAAGGATAAGACTAATCAGGAAATTCTAAATTCACCTGATTATTAGCTTTATTTCTGAATATACATTTTTTAGCGATATCCCTGTATTTAAGACTGATTAGATACAGGGATTTTTTATCAGTTAAACGGTCAGGATAACTTTATGGATAACAGATTATTTCTAACTTGGACAAAAGATCTTCAAAGTATAGCTCAGGCAGGTCTTTATTACGGTAAGGACGTTTTTGACAGAGAACGATATGAAAAAATTAGAGAAATTTCAGCTCAGATGATGTCAGAGATATCCGATCTTGACGTAGGTAAGGTTAAAGATCTCTTCTGCAATGAGATAGGCTATCAGACTCCTAAAATTGATACGAGATCTGCTATTTTCAAAAATGACAGGATCCTTCTGGTCAGAGAGAAAAACGGTACCTGGTCATTACCTGGAGGATGGTGTGACTATAATGTTTCGGTTGCAGAAAATGCCGTAAAAGAGACTAGAGAGGAGTCAGGCTTTGATGTGAAAGTAATAAGGCTTATTGCTGTTCAGGACAGAGCAAAGCACAATTCTCCTCTATATCCTTATGGTGTCTGCAAGATGTTTTTTGAATGTTCTATCACAGGAGGAGAGTTTAAAGAAAACAGTGAAACAACAGCGTTTGACTTTTTTACAGAGAACTCGCTTCCAGACCTTGCCACAGAAAAGAACAATCAAGAACAGCTGAAAATGTGTTTTAAGGCACACCGTGATGAGCACTGGATGCCTTTAGTTGAGTAAAACACAGATTGGCTTTTAGGAAATAAAAAAGGGGAGCATCTGCTCCCCAATTTTCAGACAACTACTGTTAGATAGTCTGTACTGACATGGTATTGGTGATTCCTGAAGGAACTAATGCACCGTTTACCATAACGATCTTATCGCCAGCCTTGGCAAGACCCATCTCAACAGCTAACTTCTTACCTAATTGGAAGAACTCATCTGTTGATGAAATACGGTCAACAATCTTAGGCATTACACCACGTGTTACGCATAACTGACGAGCAGCCTTTACGTTTGGTGTTAAAGCTAAAATCTCTGCCTTAGGATTGAATTTGCGGATTGCACGAGCTGAATTACCGTGCTCTGTTGCAACTACGATTACTGGTACATTTAAAGCATCAGCAGCTTCTACAGCAGCTAAACATGCTGAATCAGTAACAGTCTTTGCTGAAACTACAGCAGGGAATACCTTGCCGTGATTCTCTTCACAGTATGAGTCAGTACGCTCACAGATGGTGTTCATGGTGCGAACAGCCTCACGTGGGTACTTACCCTTTGCAGACTCGCCTGATAACATAACTGCATCAGTACCGTCCAAAATAGCATTGGTTACGTCACCTGCCTCAGCACGGGTTGGACGTGGATTCTTGATCATAGAATCTAACATCTGAGTTGCAGTGATAACTGGCTTGCCTACCTGGTTGCAACGCTTGATGATGTGCTTCTGGGCGAAAATAACGTCCTGAGCAGGGATCTCAACACCCATGTCACCACGGGCAACCATGATACCGTCAGCAGTTGCAAGAATATCCTCAAAGTTATCCAAACCTTCCTGGTTTTCGATCTTGCAGATGATCTTGATATCGTTACCGCCGTTTGCGTCAAGGAAGTTACGAATATCTAAAACGTCTTCCTTGGTACGGGTAAATGAAGCTGCGATGAAGTCAACACCACGCTTGATGCCGAATAATAAATCTCCCTTGTCCTTTTCTGACAGGAATGGCATAGAAATGTGGGTATTTGGCAGGTTAACACCTTTGTGCTCGCCTAAGTCGCCGTTGTTCTGTACTTCACAAACAACGTCATCACCATTGATCTCGATAACCTTTAAGCCGATTAAACCGTCATCTAATAGAACAGTTGCACCAACTTTTAAATCTTTTGCTAAGTTAGGGTATGTAACACCAACTTTAGTCTTGTTACCAACAAACTTGCTGTCTGAAGTTAAAGTGATCTTATCGCCAGTAACTAAAGAAACATCTTCACCGTTCTCAAGATCACAGGTTCTGATCTCAGGCCCCTTGGTATCTAACAGAACTGCAAAAACTTTACCTGTTTCCTGCATGATTGCGTTGATGTTTGTGATACGACCACCGTGCTCTTCAAAGTCACCGTGTGAGAAGTTCA
>HF987967.1:56219-64071 GCA_000431835.1 Succinatimonas sp. CAG:777 | reverse complement strand
CAGACGCATTACGTTCATGCCTGAGTTTAGTAAGGTTTCCATAATTTCGCGCTTTTCGGATTTAGGACCGATAGTGCAGACCATTTTAGTCTTTTTCATATTTAGGCTCTCCTAGCGGAGTAATAAGATTGAAGAATGTAGTTTGTAAAAATTCACGCAATTAAGAAAGGAAATACCCTCCAAGTCTTATCTATCAATGACTTGGAGAATTGTATATTAGTACAACTGTCGAAGATCGGATTATAGCAGAATTCAAAATAAATAATAGTTAATTTTTGTTAACAATATCAAAAAAAATCGAGCAGTTTATTGCTCGATTTTTTAACTTAAGTTTACTTAATTTTTTCTTTTAATTAAAAGAACTTAACATACATTAAGAACTGTAAACCTAGTGAAATAAATGATATTGCAGCAGCAGTACCATATGCAATGTACCATGTTAGTTTTGAGTGAATACCAAAATCATGGCTTGAGTGGTGCATTCTGTGTAAAGCGTAGAAGCTTAATAAGAAAACAACACCAAATACGCATAGGCTTAGGAACCAGTTACTGAAAATGCTGTAAACCTGTCCTAAGTTTAATACACAGTGCTGAAGATCTGAGCTGGTTAAACCAGCTGCAATCAGAACTACCATGATTGCAGGTAATACAATAGCTGCTACCATGCCACCAGCACCGAACATTAACCAGTACATTGGCTCGTCTGAACGAGTTGGAAGAAATTGACGCATTTGTGAATTCTCCTTAAATGGTTAAGAAAGCAACAGCCAAGATAACAACAGTAGCGCCAACTAAAGCTAAGTATAAAGCGCTCTTGGTTACCCACTCAGGCAGAAGCTCTGTTGAATTCTTGTTCATGAATACACGAACAGCCTTTGGCATTAAAGCGAACCAAGTTACAGCATGGAATAACTGTGATACTAGGATTACAACGTTAATTGCGATGATAACTGGGTTACCTAGGAAGTTCTGTAAGTACCAAATATATGGAGCAACACCAGTTAAAGTAGGTGCTGAGCCAACTTCACATAAAGCTAGCATGAAGATACCAAATACGATCTCTAATACAGCTAGTAATGCTAGCACAGCAGTGCCTTCACGAACCATATAGTAGATGTAGAATGGATTATCTAACCACCAGGTTAATTTCTTAACAGGTGGGTTGTATGGCTTACGATATGATTTTACTTCGCTCATTTTATTAGTGCTCCGGTTTGATCATGTTGAATACGTAGTCTGTAGCAGACATCTTCTTGCCTAGCTGAATAGCTGAAGATGGATCTACGTGTTTTGGACAAACCTCTGAGCAGTAACCTACGAAGGTACAGCCCCAAACGCCTTCCTCTGAATTTAGGAATGGTGCACGAAGTTTAGCGCCAGCGTCACGATTATCAACATTGTAACGATATAGCAGAGTTAAAGCTGCAGGACCGATGAACTTAGGGTTCAGTTTGTACTGTGGGCAAGCTGCGTAACAGCAACCGCAGTTGATACACTGAGCAAACTGTAAGTAAGCTTCCATCTGCATAGGAGTCTGCTTGAAGTTCTTGTTCAGTGGCATATTTGCGTTCTTAGCATCAGGAATGATGTAAGGCTTAATACGCTCAATCTTCTCAATGAGATCTGATAAGTCAACAACTAAATCACGCTCAATAGGGAAGTTAGCTAATGGCTCAATCTTCATGTCCTTGCCTTCATAGTCACGTAAGAAGGTCTTACATGCTAGGTGAGGAACACCGTTTACCATCATACCGCATGAACCGCAAACAGCCATACGACATGACCAACGGAATGACAGGCTAGGCTCAAAGTTGTCCTTGATGTAGAACAGAGCTTCTAAAACAGATGTATCTTTGTGGTAAGGAACATCAAAGGTCTGCTCCCAAGGAGCTTTATCCTGCTCTGGGCGATAGCGAAGAACAGTGATCTTCATAGTTTTCTGCTGTGATTCCATTATTTAGCCTCCTTTGCCTTTCTTGCGGCTTCAGCAGCTTCTGCTTCAGCACCATATACACGCTTAGCAGGCTGGAAGGTTGTAATCTTAACGTCGCTTAGTTCGATTCTTGGCTCATCAGCACCATCTTGCTTGAATGCTAATGAGTGCTTTAAGAAGTTTACGTCATCACGCTGCTTGTATGCACCGTTAGGACCATCTAAACGCTGATGTGAACCACGTGACTCTTTACGGTTGATAGCTGAGTGAACCATACACTGTGCTACATCTAAGGTGTAACCTAATTCGATGCGGTTCATCCACTCGGTGTTGAATACACGACCACGGTCGGTGATACCAACGTTTACTAAGCGCTTTTGTAAGTCCTTTAAGGTATCAATGGTCTTCTGCATTGACTCTTCTTCACGATAGATACCAACGCCTTCTTCCATTGACTGACCCATCTCATGACGGATCTTAGACTGTGACTCTGTGCCCTTAACATCGAATAGGTCTAAAGCACGCTTCTGAGCAACTTCTGCCTGACGAGCTAATTCAGGTGAATCGAAGTCCTTTAACTGATGAGCTCGTTCAGCCATTGCGTCACCACCGATCTTACCGAATACGATGGTCTCAACTAATGAGTTAGAACCTAAGCGGTTTGCACCGTGAATACCAACTGAAGCACACTCACCACCAGCATATAGACCTGGCATACGAGTCTCGGTGTTACCGTTAGTCTCGATACCACCCATGGTGTAGTGAACAACAGGACGTACAGGAACTGGAGCCTTAACAGGATCAACACCTGAGTATGTCATAGCAAGTTCACAGATAAGTGGTAAACGCTCATGTAGGTATTTCTCACCTAAGTGAGTTAAGTCTAAGTGAACAGCCTCACCTAAAGGATACTTAATGGTACGGCCTTTCTTTGACTCGTTCCAGAAAGCCTGTGATAGACGATCACGAGGACCTAATTCCATGTACTTGTTCTTTGGATGTCCAACAGGAGTCTCAGGGCCTAGACCATAATCCTGTAAGTAACGGTAACCATCCTTATTGTATAGAACACCACCTTCACCACGGCAGCCTTCTGTCATTAACAGACCGCAACCTAGAAGACCTGTAGGGTGGTACTGAACGAATTCCATATCACGTAATGGAACACCGTGACGATAAGCTAAAGCCATACCATCACCAGTTACGATACCGCCGTTAGTGTTGAATAGGTAGCAGCGACCAGCACCACCAGTAGCTAAGAATACTGCTTTTGCATTGATCTGACGGAATACACCGTTCTGCAAATCGTAGCAAACTACGCCACGGCACTGACCATCTTCTTCTAGAAGATCTAATACGAAGTGCTCATCGAAGCGCTGAATTGAAGGGAACTTAACTGATGTCTGATATAAGGTATGTAACATGTGGAAACCAGACTTATCAGCAGCAAACCATGTGCGAGGAACCTTCATACCACCGAAACGACGTACGTTAACGTCACCGTTTGGCTTACGGCTCCAAGGACAGCCCCAGTGTTCTAACTGATATAACTCTTCAGGTGCCTGGTGAACGAACTTCTCAACAACATCCTGCTCACATAGCCAGTCACCACCAGCTACTGTATCTTCAAAGTGTTTCTGATATGAGTCGTCATCACGAACAACACCAGCAGCACCACCTTCGGCAGCAACAGTGTGTGAACGCATTGGGTAAACTTTGGAAATGAGTGCTACTCTTAACTTAGGGTCAGCCTGAGCAACTGCAATAGCAGCGCGAAGACCAGTACCACCAGCACCCACGATCGCAACATCGGCTTGATATTTTTCCACGTGAATCTCCTAATTACCGTTAGGATCTCTGCACAATAAAACAGAGTCCAAGGTTAGCAAGCAAAAAAACAACGTAATTATAACTGTAAATGATATTTTTTTTTATTTTTAAATGTCAGTTTTTACTAACGTCTTGAAAATAAATATAAAATACTATCTACAATAATAGACAAAAATCTAAAATCTCAAAATTATGCAATTTTGAAGAAATTTTCTACTTTTCTTGAGCAGAAACGATTAGTGATCTTCCCATTTTTACAGGAAGCATAGTTTCAATATCTGAAGGTAATTCACCTTGATTGTTTCCCCACAGGCAGATAACTGTGCTGCCGTACTTGAAGTAACCAATTTCATCACCTTGCTGATAGTGAATGTTTTCTTTTGAGTAGTCTTTAATTTCAAGACCTACTCTTCTGTTAACAGTACCACCCCAAGTTGTGTGAATACTGCCAACTAAAGCAGCTCCTACCATTACTACACATAATGGCCCTATTGCAGTTTCAAAAAAACATACCATTCTTTCATTTACTGTATACAAGTCAGGCATGTTTGAAATGTTTCTTCTGCCAACAGGGAACAATCTTCCTGGAACATGAATAGCTTTCTTTAAAGTTCCATCAATTGGCATGTGAATTCTGTGGTAGTTAGAAGGAGATAGGTAGATACATGTATAACGACCATCTTCAAATTGTTCTGAATCGATACTGTTTCCACCAACTAAAGCTTTTAATGAATAATCAATGCCTTTAGCCTGAATTAGTCTGCCATTGGTAATTTTTCCAGCTTGTCCTATGGTGCCGTCAACAGGGCATACGGCTAAACAATCCTTGTCCAAAGGTCTGGCGTTTTCTTCTAACTTTCTAATAAAGAAGTCGTTGAAGGTTTTATAAGACTCAAGATCTTTATTTGCAATCTCGTCTGTGTTGATATTGAATGTTTTAATAAAGTTCTTAATTAAAAATTGAGTAAATCTGCCCATTGGAACATCTGTTAGCTTTGCTGACAGAGAGGATAAGGTTGTAAATGGGGTGATGGTTTCAACGGTTTTCAGTAGAAATGAGGTAAATGACATTGCTTCTCCAAAACAAACTATTAGAGCAAATAACAGTCTTTCGTCTGTGAATAATAGAAGAATATAAAAAATTGAGAAGATTTTATCAAAATCTTGTGAAATTTAGCAAAAGAATGTGCTTATTTGATTAGGCGGTCATAAAAACAGGTCATACTCATAAGAATATGACCTGTTGCTTTAGCTTATTTCTTTCCAATTATTTATTGGAAAATTAAATCTCAAACATATGAACAATCTCAGATAGTCTGCCAATTTCTCCGTGGGTATTTGAAATACTTTCATTGACCACCTGAAGTTCTTGAGCAAGATTCTTAGAACCATCAGTAATGTTCTTCATATTTGAAGAAATCTCTGATGTAGCTGTGGTCTGCTCCTCAGCCGCTGTTGCAATCTGAGTGATCTGTGCATTTACCTCAGTTACCTTATCGGTTACTTCACTTAAGATTGAATGTAACTGACCAGTCTCAGCAGAAATACCATCCATTACTTTTACAGATGCCTGCATTGCTTCATCTGCCACATTAGCATCTGTCTGTACTTGAGATACCATTCTAGTAATTTCTTGTGTTGAAGCAGAGGTTCTTGAGGCTAGAGCACGGACTTCATCAGCTACCACAGCAAATCCCTTACCAGCTTCACCAGCACGGGCTGCTTCAATTGCTGCATTTAATGCTAATAAGTTAGTTTGTGAAGCAATATCGTCAATTGTTTGAACGATGGTTCCGATCTTTTGAGCCTGTTCTGCTAGGTTCTTAACTAGCTGAGCATCCTGTTTTGACTTTTCCACCTGTGTATCAAGTTTATCGATAGTATCTTGAACTCTGTGAATACCAGTCGTGGTGATTTGTGATGATTCGTTTGAACTAATTGAAGCCTGTTCGCAGTTCTTAGCAATATCTGCAGTGGTTGATACCATCTCGTCAGATGCTGCTGCAACTGTTAAAGAATGAGATTGGTTTTGTTCAGCCGTTTGACGAATTTCTGCAGAAGAAGCGTCGATCTCTTGCATAGTAGATTTGATGTTTCTAGTAACATCCTGAATTTGAGAAATATTGCCCTGCCATGATTTTCTCATCTTCTCTAATGCATCTAAAAGAGGACTGAATTCATCATGTCTTCGATTTTTAATTTCCTGATTTAGTTTTCCTGAAGCAAGGGTTGATGCGAATCCTACAGACTGTCCGATAATATCTGAGATTGCTTTAGGCATGGTGCAGATAATAGCAACAGCAACAAAAATAGAGAACAGAGTTAAACATACAGCAATAACTAGAGGAGTGTTGCTTGTGATCCCTTTTACTTGATCTGTAGATACTGCTATTTGGTAGCCATTTACCTTTACAACATTCTCTTGAATGATGATGAAGTCAGTCAGCATTTGTGAGGTGTAGAACAAGGTAGCCTTTTCAGTTTCACCTTTCTCAACTAAAGGTATGTATTGAGTATTTAAAAGATTGATGAAATTAGAGGTAGCTTTCTTTACAGCACCAATTTCAGTTGGGTATCTTGCCATCTGCAACTTATCAGCAGCAACTTGCATTTTTGATACATTATCGTTTAAAGATGCTTTTGCACTATCGTATGAGACGCCATTGCTAATACTTTGAATGATAGTATTAACAGCAAAAGCATAATCTGCTGTGGTTCTGGTTCTGCCATAGCGTTCAGATAGTGTAGTATGAACGAATCCTGCTACGTCTTTATTGGTAAGGCAGTTAGAAATAGAATTCCAAGACAGTACGATTGATACGATAACTAGTGATAGATAACTTAGAATTAACTTTTTCTTAATTGTTAGACTATATAAAAACCTCATAGCGCCCCCTCATATTTTTATTTTTTTAGGTCACTGGCTTGCTTTGTGTTCCAGCTTTTTGAACGGATATATTAATATAGTCGGCAGTGTTCATAAATAATTCACTAAAAAGCTTAATATTGGGGCAAATTCACAAATTTGTGAGCAAAAATATGAAGTAGATAACAATTATTCTTAATAAGAAAGTAAATTTATGTAAATTCCTCTTTAAAAACGGTTAAAAATCACATCATAAAAAACGTACTGCGGTGAAAACAGTACGTTTTAAACTGTGCTCAAAGTGTGCGCTTGTGCTATGAGTTTATTATTTATCAAACTTTAAATTCTGAAACCATATTGGATAGAACCGTAATTTGAGTATTTGTCTGTTTGATATCTTCATTTACGTCAACTAGATCTTCAGCTAGTTCTTTTGAACCATCTGTGATTTGTTTCATATTAGAATAAATCTCTGATGTAGCAACAGTTTGTTGTTCAGCAGCGGTTGCAATTTGAGTAATTTGACCTGTAACTTCGTTAACCTTTGTGGTTAATGTATTCAAAATTTCCTCAATTTCACCACTTTCATTTTCTAGCGAATCCATAACTTTTGTTGATATTTGCTTTGCTTCGTCAGCCTGGCCTGCGTCTACCTGAACTTTCTGAACCATGTTGGTGATCTCTTTAGTAGAGTTAGAAGTTCTAGAAGCTAATGCACGGACTTCGTCAGCTACAACAGCAAATCCTTTACCAGCTTCGCCAGTGCGGGCAGCTTCAATAGTAGCGTTTAGAGCTAGTAAATTGGTTTGAGTGGCAATATCATCAATTGTTTGCACAATCGATCCAATCTTTTGGGCTTGATCTGACAGTTTCTGCACAAGTTGAGCATCACTTCTTGATTTAATTACCTGTTCATTGATCTTATCAATGACGTTTTGAATTTTAGCTACAGAAGTCTCAGTTGCCTTAGCAGACTCTTCTGCTGCAGCTGAGGCGTGTTCACAGTTTTTAGCAATATCCTGTGTTGTTGATACCATCTCGTCTGAAGCAGCAACTGTCAATGCTCTATTCTGATTGTCTGATGCTGTATTACTGATTAAACCTGAAGTATTAGTCAATGTTCCAATAACATCCTTTAGCTTTTCAGCAGAAGATATTACTTTAGAAATACTCTCTTGCCATAAAACTCTCATCTTCTCAAGATCTACCATCAGAAGTCTGAA
>HF987967.1:47015-56183 GCA_000431835.1 Succinatimonas sp. CAG:777 | reverse complement strand
CTGAACTCATCTTTTCTGTTGGTATTAAGCTTTCTTGTCATATCTCCTTTAGCCAACTCTAATGCAAGCTTAGAAATAGACTTAATATGAGCTGATAAGTTGTTTGCTATCAGATATGTCAAGAAGATAGCAATTAAGACCTCAAATACAGTGCAGCTGATGATAGTAATGTACGTGCCTGAACTCTTAATAGATGCCATTGCATTTTGAGTTTCTCTTAATTGATTACCGTTCACTGTAACCATGTTGTTACAAATAACCATAACATCTTGATTTAAAGAATTTATAAAGATTTTTTCAGCTTTATCATAGTTGCCCTTTTGTATAAGGGGGATAAAGTCATTTCTAAAGGTTGCCAAGTATGCTTTAGTACTTTCTTTTATGGCTCCGATTTCTTTAGGGAATCTTTTCATCTGCAAGGCATCAGCACAAGCTTGCATCTTGTCTATGAGAGTTGCTGGTTTAGAAATTAGGTCTTGAGTATTTCCTGCTTGTGATACTAAATCTTTAGCTAAAAAGTTCATGTTGTAGAAGGAATCAAGAGCTCGTCTTGTTCTCTCATATCTAACGTTTAAAGCGTCAATCTTATCAATAGTAGCGGTTCTAGCAGAGGAAATGGTTAAGGATGAAGTGGTAGCAAGAATGACGGTTAAAAAGATCACACAGAAAAACTGCTGATGATCTTTATCCTGAATGATAGGTTGTTAAGAAAAGACATACAGATCCCCTCGTTTGTTGTATCAAGAACATCTTAATTTATTAGTATTTATATTTGATTACTGTTTGTAGAAATTGACTGATTTTGTTCTAATATTTTTTATCTTACCAAGATGATTGTAGATTGTTTTTACAATTGTCTTATAAAAAATTCAAATTATGACGATGTCGTTGCAAAAATTGAAAATAATTTTGTACAAATTTTGTTAACGATAAAAATTACTAATATTTTGAATTTTATAAAAATATTAAATTCTATGAATGATGTATCTTTAAAATTATGGGAATATATTACAGATTTTTATCTTTTAACATAGGATTAAAACGTACTTTGTGCAAATAACCTAGTGTTTTAGAATGAATATTGATATAAATGTCATTTCAATGTTCTAATACTTTTAAACGAGATTTTGTATTTTTAACAGTCAAAGGCGATTTATATGCCTTTAGAGAATTTTTTAGAAATTGATTAACTTCATTCTTAAAAAAAGATCAAAAAAAACTTGACGAATAGAAAAAATAATCTATAATGTCACACATCGGATGCGGGAATAGCTCAGTTGGTAGAGCATAACCTTGCCATGGTTAGGGTCGCGAGTTCGAACCTCGTTTCCCGCTCCAAATGAAGAGAAGAATAGCTTAAAGCTGTTCTTTTTTTTTGCCTTTTTTGAGCCCTCTCTTTGCTTTTTACTTGAATTTTCTGAATACAGTCCGCATATACATAAATAAGTTCATTATTTGTTATTCCTCATAAGGTATAATTACAGTATTGTTAACCATATAAATTTAATTGATCAATTATTAAGAAATAAAAAAATGTTTGTCACAACCATTGTTACCAAAATCATTGGTAGTAGTAATCAGAGAACTGTTCGTAAGTTATCAAAGATCGTCAAAGGCATAAATGCCCTTGAGAGTAAGTATCAGTCATTAAAAGATGAAGATTTTAAAGGTCTTACTGAGCAGTTTAAACAGCGTGTAGTTAATGGCGAAACTTTAGAAGCTCTTTTACCTGAAGTATTTGCAGTAGCAAGAGAAGCTGCAAAAAGATCATTAGGACTTCGTCCTTTTGATGTTCAGCTCATGGGTGGTATTGTTTTAAATGCAAACCGTATTGCTGAAATGAAAACAGGTGAAGGTAAAACCCTAACTGCTTTATTACCTTGCTATTTAAATGCATTATCAGGCAAAGGTGTTCACGTTGTTACAGTTAACGATTACTTAGCACGTCGTGATAGTGATTGGTCAAGACCTTTCTATACCTTATTAGGTATGACCGTAGGGGTAAATATCCCTGGCATGAATCCAGAGGAAAAGAGAGCAGCTTACGCTTGTGATGTTACCTACGGTACTAATAATGAGTTCGGTTTTGATTACTTACGTGACAACATGGCTTACTCATTAGAGCAAAAAGTTCAAAGAGAACTGAACTACGCTCTAGTTGATGAGGTTGATTCCGTTTTAATTGATGAGGCTAGAACTCCTTTAATTATTTCTGGTGCAGCAGAGAACAGTTCAAAACTGTATCAAGCTGTAGATAAGTTAATCCCAGGCTTAATCTTCCAGGAAAAAGAGGATACCGAAACCTATACAGGCGAAGGTGACTATACACTGGATCTTAAGATTAAACAGGCTTACCTGACTGAGCGTGGACAGATTAAGATTGAGAACTCTTTAGTTAAGGCAGGACTTCTCAAAGAGGGAGACAAGCTTTTCTCTTCAGAGCACATTACACTGTTGCACCACGTTATGGCAGCCCTAAGAGCCCATACTCTGTTCAAGAGAGATGTGGATTATGTTGTTGAAGACGGTGAAGTTTTAATCATCGATGAGCATACAGGTCGCAAGATGCTTGGCCGTCGCTGGTCTGAAGGTCTGCATCAGGCGATTGAGGCAAAGGAAGGAGTTGAGATCCACTCTGAAAATCAGACTCTGGCTTCAATTACTTTCCAGAACTACTTCCGTATGTACAAGAAACTTGCCGGTATGACCGGTACTGCTGATACTGAAGCTTACGAATTTCAGCAGATCTATGGCTTGCAGACAGTTGTGCTGCCAACCAACAGACCTATGATCCGTAACGACATGCCAGATCTTATCTATCTGACTGAAGATGACAAGTACAAGGCAATTGTTAATGATATTAAAGAGACTATTGCCAAGGGAAGACCTGTTTTAGTCGGTACCATCTCAATTGAGAATTCTGAGAAACTGTCACATCTTCTGGACAAGTTAGGCATTAAACATCAGGTTTTGAACGCCAAGTTCCATGAAAAGGAAGCCTACATTGTAGCTCAGGCAGGTCGTCCAGGTACTGTAACTATCGCAACCAATATGGCAGGTCGTGGTACTGATATTATTTTAGGTGGTAATCTGAAGGCTGATATTGATGAGCTTGGTGAAAACCCTACTCCTGAACAGATTGCCAAAGTTAAGGAAGACTGGCAGAAACGCCATGATGACGTATTAAAGGCCGGTGGTCTACATATCATTGGTTCTGAACGTCATGAGTCACGCCGTATTGATAATCAGCTCCGCGGTCGTGCCGGCCGTCAGGGTGATCCTGGTTCATCACGTTTCTATCTGTCAATGGATGATAACCTGATGAAACTGTTCGGCTCAGAGAAGCTGAAGAATTTCATGAAAAAGATGGGTATGGACGACGGTCAGCCTTTAGAGCACAAGTTCATCACCAGAGCTATTGAGTCAGCTCAGCGTAAGGTTGAAACCCGCAACTTTGATATCCGTAAGAACCTGCTTGAGTACGATGATGTTGCAAATGAGCAGCGTAAAGTTATTTATGAGGAGCGTAATGCACTTTTAGAGGGTAAGGATATCTCAGAGACTATTCACACTATCTTTGAGGATGTGCTGGATAATGTGATTTCTGATTACATTCAGCCAAATTCATTACCAGAGCAGTGGGATCTTGAAGGCTTACAGAAGCGCCTTGCCGCTGTATACAACCTGGATGCCCCTGTAGTGCAGTGGATGAAGGAAAATGACAAGCTTGTTGAAAATGATATTCGCGAGAAGATCATTGCTTTAGGTCATGAGATGTATCAGAAGAAGTGTGATGTTATCGGACCTGAGAATCAGAAGCAGCTTGAAAAACAGGTAATGCTCCAGTGCATCGACACTCTGTGGAAGGAGCATCTTGCAGCAATGGACTATATGCGTCAGGGTATTGGTCTTCAGGGATATGCCCAGAAGAATCCAAAGAATGAGTACAAGATCCAGTCATTCAATCTGTTCTCAAAGATGCTTGATAACTTGAAGGATCAGGTAGTTTCAATTCTCTGCAGAATTCAGGTAAGACTCAAGTCACCTGAAGAGGCTGCAGCTGAGCAGAAGGCTATTGAAGAGCGTAATGAAGAAATGAAAATGCGTGAAGAAGCCAAGAAATACGCAGGAATGCACATCGGACGCAATGATCCATGTCCATGCGGTTCTGGCAAGAAGTTCAAGGTCTGTCACGGTAGATTTATTTAAATTTTAATCCTAAGAAAAGCCTCGTTTCCGCTTCTCTGGCAGTTACGGGGCTTTTTTTGTGAATGTTATTTAGTAGCACAGATTAAGTAAGGTAAACAAAAATCCCTCCATACCATCTTTCATTTGTAGTTGAACTTGCATTCATGCCATCTGCACCTGCAGCAAATTCAGACAGTTTTAATAAATCAATTTAGTTTTTGCAGATCGGTCTAAAAATAATAAATGCGATTTATAAGGCGTTTGTTTGGATGATTGAAAAAAATATGTTCTTTTTGAACAAAATTTTCTTGACTGAAAAGGAGTTATATGTTTTAATATCCGCCGTTGCCCAGATAGCTCAGTCGGTAGAGCAGGGGATTGAAAATCCCCGTGTCGGCGGTTCGATTCCGTCTCTGGGCACCATCTTCAAATTTCAAAATTGTTTTCATAACGTGATTGGTGTAATCTCTTTCTGTCTTTTTAGAAGCAAAAAAAAACGCAAACCTTTCAGATTTGCGTTTTTAACTATGTCTGACTAACTAATGTTATTTTTATTAGGTTAAACTTTAAACTCAGCTACCATGTTCATGAGTTTTACAACCTGATCATTTGAGTCTTTGACATTTGTCTCGATATCTGAAATTGCACTATTGAGTGCTTTAGAGCCGTCAGTGATGTTCTTCATGTTTGAAGAAATTTCGGATGTGGCAACTGTCTGCTGCTCTGCAGCTGTTGCAATCTGAGTGATCTGACCCGATACCTCTTTTACCTTATCTGTTAACTAGTTTAGGATCTTCTCAATCAGTGAACTTTCCTCTGACAGTCCGTCCATAACCTTTACAGATACCTGCATTGCATCATCTGCGTCTTTAGCATCATTCTGAACACCTGTAACCATGCGGGTGATTTCCTGTGTGGAGCTCGATGTTCTTGAAGCCAGTGCTCTAACCTCATCTGCAACCACAGCAAATCCCTTACCGGCCTCACCGGCACGGGCTGCTTCAATTGCAGCATTCAATGCCAGAAGATTTGTCTGTGATGCAATTTCATCGATGGTCTGGACAATTGATCCAATCTTCTGGGCCTGATCTGCCAGTTTCTGAACCAGTTTTGCATCAGCCCTTGATTTATCAACCTGAGCTTCTATCTTACTGATGATTGACTGAACCTTGCTTGCACCTTCAGTTGTGGTGCGTGTGGATTCCTCAGCTGTTGCAGAGGCATGCTCACAGTTGCTTGCTATGTCCTGAGTTGTGGATACCATCTCATCAGATGCGGCTGCAACTGTAATGGCTCTGTTCTGGTTATCCTCAGCAGTGACTCCGATTTTATCTGAGGATTCAGACAGCCCATCTATGATTTTGCCAAGGCTGTTGGATACATTGACGATTGCACCAATATCCTTCTTCCATTCCTTTCTAATTTCCTCTAAACAATCAGCTAAAGGGCTGAGTTCATCTTTTCTGTAATTACTGATTTCAAATCTCATATCACCGGATGCAATCTTTTTTGCCTGACCTGTGATTTCTCTGACACGTTTTGCCAAATTCTCTGGAATAAAGTAGGTAAAAATAATTGCAACAAGGAGCTCAAAGGCGGTGCATGAAAAGATTGTTATATATGTGCCATGACTTTTTATTGAGTTTATAGCGGTTTTTGACTCTCTCATCTGATTACCATTGACGACAGCCATATTTGAACAGATAGTCAGAAAGTTCTGGTCCATAGATCCGAGCATCAAATTTCTTGCAAGATTGAGATCGTTTCTTCTGATGGCAGGAATTAGCATATTGTTTAATGTATCAATATATTCTTTGGCATTGTTTTTAATTGTACCCATCTCTTTTGGATAGCGGGTTGACTGCAGATCATCAGCTGCTTTTTTTGCCTTATCAATCAGAGCTTCTGATTCTGAAATGTAGGATTCACTGTTTTCTGCATCAGTGACAATTTTTCTGACCTGAAAGTGTAAATTGTAAAATGAGTCCAGAGCCTTTCTGGTTCTGTCATATCGAACGTTCATATCTTCGATTTGAGCAACGGTACTCTCACGTGTGGATGAGATTTTGTATACAGATGATGCAACAAGAACAGCAGTCAGCAGAATAAGAATGGAAAAACTGCCAATGATTTTGCTTCTAAAGGTAAGATTGTTGAAGGAAAACATGACGACCTCACAGTAAAATTATTTATATAGTTTTCAGTCCTAACTGTTTGTTTTTATGATAGTCAGTTAATAATTATTCATAATGCTTTCAGCATGATATGCATCTGTGTAAATTAAAAGTCACATTGTGTTTCAAATGCACTTTAACAGCACAGATGCACTAGAATTTTCTTCTTTTTGTGACACCTTTATACAACAAAACAATTATTTGTAAATGAAAATAAATTTCATAAAGCATAACTTAGTGATACAAAAAATTTTTTTGTCTGTAAAATTTATTGATAATTGGTACTGATAGTATGTAAAATATAACTACAAAAACAGACATGTCTCATTGTCGCTCACAGGACATGTCATCACCTTAGAAAACTTGAAAGTTATAAACTATATGAAAAAACAAATTCAGTTATCTGCAGCTGCAGAGGGGGCCTTGCGTAAGCTTGGCAAAGGCATAAAAACAGCCCGTATCAAGAAGGGAATTACTGCCACATCAATGGCTGAGTTAATGGATACTACCCGTGTAACTCTAGGCTCAATTGAAGACGGTCTTCCTTCTGTATCCATGGGACATTACATCAAAGCCTTATCAGTACTGGGACTTGATCTTCGTCTGACAGGTCTTCTGTTAGAAGAAACTCAGAAAGCCTAATCTGACAATTTCTTTATTGTCTCTTTTTCATGTATCAGATTGTGCGTGGTCTCTGACTGTGCACAATTGTTTCTCATCTGGCAGTTCATCAGATACTCATAGTCTAATCAGTGATGTCAGTCCAGATAACTTTTCACAAATCCTGCCATATGGCGGTCTTTTTAAAGCAGTTTTTTTGCCGTTTACTGCAGTTATGACTTTACGTTAAAAAAGAAATTCCAGTATCTTTAAGCATGCTCTACAGTCAGAGGTAAAGATAATGGACATACATGAACAAATGATATCTCTTCAACGAAGATCACTTCATGTCACTCAATGACAACTGCTACTTTGCTCGTTTAAATCAATTAGATCATTTATGGCAAAAAAGACCCTACTTTGCATAATAAGCGTTTATTTGAACTCTTTTTCATGCTAAATTAGACACATCACAACGCAGATATTTTCAGTTTCCTTACCGGTACTGAACGTAACCTATTTAAGCTTATATATATAGAGCGTGTATTTTGGAAGAATTTAACAATAACAGAAGCGGTGAGCATAAGTCATTTAAACTGAACAAACCTGGTTTTCATGGCGGTCCGCGACTGAACAAATCAAACAGACCAAATCGTGGACGTGACAGGCAGAAGGGGATGGTTTCCGCATTTGTGCAGGGTAAAGGTCAGAATGCAGCGTTAAAGTGGCTGATGGAAAGCAGAACTCCTGTAAGCATTTTTCTCATCACTGGTGTGAAGTTTGAGGGCCTTGTAAGTGCATTTGATGCCTTTACCATCAGCATTACTGATGTAAAGCATCATCAGCAGATGATTTATAAGGATAAGATTTCCACAATCACCATTAAGAAGCCTGAAAATGGTTCATCCATGCATAAAGCGCCATTTCACCGTGGATTTGAACCTGCAGCTCCAGGAATGTCCCGTCCTTTAAGAGGTGACTCCGCTCAGAATAATGACGATAGTGTTACTCTGCCTGAAGATCATGTTGAGTATTTAGGTTAATTCATCACCTTATAAAAGATCCAGCAGAATCCGTCATACAAAAGAAAGGTGCCGTACACCAATACAGGCACTTTTCTTTGAGATGAGTATGACAGAGTTTTTCTGTCTTCAGTTTTAGCCTATCTGTCACACACAAAGTAATTGATCATTTCATTGTCTTTAACTTCGATGCAGTCAAAACCACCTCTGAGAGCTGCTTTGATCCCTAACTGTCCGTCTTCAAAGACAAGACAGTCTTCAGCTTTAAGTTCAAGTTTTCTTGCAGCTTCAAGAAAAGTGTCGGGATTTGGTTTGTGTCTTGTAACATCATCAGCAGTAACCAAAGCATCAATATAGTCAATAAGTCCCTTTTCCTTTAAAATTCTTGTAGCGTTTGCTGTTCTTGTACCAGTACCGACAGCAATTCTGATCCCCAGCGCTTTTGCAGCTTTTAGTTCACTGAAGATCCTGTCAAAAACTTCAATCCTAGGAATATTTTCCTGAAAAATGCTAATTTTTCTTCTGACATATTCATCGATATCACCGACAGGTTCGCCTTTATTTTTGTAATATGCCGCAATATCGCGGCTTGCCGATCCTCCCATGGCGTAAATGTCCTTTATATCAATGTCAAAACCATGTTCAGTTGCAACCTGCTTCCAGGCCAGTGCATGGTAGGGCATTGAATTGATAAGAGTTCCGTCAAGATCGAAAATGAGCCCCTTGTAGTTTTGTATTTCTGAATAGTTCATAAAAGTGCTGACCTGTAGTTTTAATATCACGATTTTAAATTAAAGCAGTATTTTATCAGACTGCTGGTCTTTTTTATAAGGCAAAATCCTACAGAATGAAAGTGTCTGTTCTTACCAGTCCTGCTGACTGTTTTATGTGCACTATTCATTTTCAGCTTTTCAAATACTACAATCGTTATTGTATTTGTGCTAATTTATCTGCATAAAGAGTGAACCTGTTCAGATACAGGATCTTCTAATAATAATCAAAAGACAATCACATGGATATCAAATAGCATGGATGTTAGAAAGGTAGAGTGCCAGACACTGATTATAGGTGCCGGTACTGCAGGCATTGAAGCTTACAAAAGTGCTGTGGAAAATGGTCAGGACTGTGTCATTGTGGATTCAGGCCCCCTAGGTACCACGGCTCAGAGATCTGGCGAGCTGCCG
>HF987967.1:44717-46980 GCA_000431835.1 Succinatimonas sp. CAG:777 | reverse complement strand
CCGGTGTCCCTGCTGATGGATGCGGGGCTGTCTCTGCATGCTATAGAAAATCTTGATGAATGCGGTATTTCCTTTGCCACAAAAGTTAAGCCTGATACTTCCAACGTGATGGTGTCTCTCAGAGCTGTAAGAGCAAGAGCCACATCTGAAGTGCTCTCCTTTATGTATAGAATTCCCGAGAGTAAAAGAATAAGAGGCAAGGCAAAATTTACAGACTCACATACAGTTATTGTTGACGGTTGCATAGAAATAACCTTTAAGACAGCAGTCATTGCAACAGGCTCGTCTCCCCTTGTAACGTACGAACAGTCCAGACTTAAGAATATTTTAACCACCAATGAATTCTTTGAACTTGAAAAACTGCCAAAATCAGTAGCCGTCTTTGGCAGCTCCAAAATAGGTTTGGAACTGGGACAGGCTCTGTCATATCTTGGTGTTGATGTGGCGGTGTTCGGTCAGAGAAAACTATGGTCACTGACTGACGATACTATTCTTACAGTAGCGCATCAGATGCTCTCTTCAAGGTTCAATTTATATGTGGATACTTTCATCACCTCAATGGAAGATGAGGAAGATGAAGGTTATGCAATCTACTACATCGACGATCGCGGCTATGAAAACTATCTGCATATGCAGAGTGTGGTTGCCGCAACTGACAGGATCCCGAATATTGCAGGTATGAATCTGCAGAATATAGGTGTAAAACTCGACAGAACCGGCTGTATTAGTGTTGATCCTGGTACTCTGCAGACTTCAGTTGCCAATATTTTTGCAGCAGGTGATGTCTGCCATTCAGATCACCTGTCATCAGTTGCCAGATCAGAAGGCTTTGACGCTGGAGCCAATGCAGCAACATTCCCGGATTTCAACAAAAGACGCACTCAGATAAGAGTCGATATCGTGTTTACCGATCCTGTTCTTGCCATTGCAGGCAAAACTTTAAATGAGATGCGCGATTATGCTAGGGAAACCGGGGATACATTTATCACAACAGAAGTAAGACTGTCTCAGGGGCATTTCAGGGGGTTAAGAGAGGATGGCGGAATGCTGAGTATCTATACTTCAGTCAGAACACATAAAATTCTAGGAGCAGAGCTTTGTGCCTTTAAAGGTGATAAGATAGCTCAGCTTTTAGCCTTAGCCATGGAAAACGGTCTGACTGTAGAGACTCTGGCTAAATATTCTTTCTTCAATCTGTCAGCTGAAACTGTAATTACAAAGGCAGCTCAGGAAGCATTGAAAAAGTTAAATAAGAAATAGACACACAAATAAAAGGTCAGTGGTTTTTATGGAAAAAACATTAGTGCTAGCTTCTGGAAATGAGGGAAAAGCCAGAGAGTTTCGCGCCATTCTGGAACCTCTTGGTTTTAAAATTGTTCTGCAGAAGACTCTTGGAATCGATTCTCCTGAGGAGAACGGCAAAAGTTTTCTGGAAAACGCCATTATCAAGGCAAGATATGCCAGTGAGAAGTCAGGTATGTGGGCTCTTGCTGATGATTCGGGGCTTGCCGTTGATGCCTTAAACGGAGCTCCTGGTATTTATTCTGCCCGTTACGCCGGTGAACACGGAGACGACAGAGCAAACAACACAAAGCTACTCGAAGAGCTGAAAAATGTACCTGAAGGTAAGAGAACAGCCAGATACTACTGTGCCTTATGTCTGGTTCGACATGCCGACGATCCTGTGCCTCTGACTGTACTTTCATCATGGGAAGGTGCAATCGGATTAAAGGAACTAGGTTCTGGCGGATTCGGTTATGATCCTCTGTTCCTTGTTACCGGAAGAAACTGTACTGCAGCTCAGCTGCCTCCCCAGATTAAAAATTTGATCTCTCACAGAGCAAGGGCACTGCAGGCATTAACCTATAAGCTAGAGCATAATCTTTCATGACAGTTCCGCTTCCTGTAAGTCTCTATGTTCATTATCCATGGTGCATACGCAAATGTCCGTACTGCGATTTTAATTCCTATCCTAAAAACAGGAGCGTATGTACTGATGAGTCATATCTTAATGCTCTGCTTTCTGATTTTTATCAGAATGTAAATCTTTTATCAGGCAGAAAATTCAATGCTGTCTACTTCGGTGGCGGTACTCCGTCTCTGTTTCCTCCTTCGCTTATGGAAAAGCTTTTAAAGGAAATTTATCCGTACTGTATGGATGAGTGTGAAATTTCCATGGAGGCAAATCCGGGAACTGTTTCACCTGCCTCCTTAAAAGACTATAAGAGTCTTGGAATAAACAGGATCAGTCTTGGAGTTCAGA
>HF987967.1:43859-44674 GCA_000431835.1 Succinatimonas sp. CAG:777 | reverse complement strand
CAGAGCTTTGATGACAGGGAACTGAAGCTTTTGGGCAGAATTCATGACTCAGAAACAGCTGTAAAAGCTTGTCAGAGCGTTATAAAAGCAGGATTTAAAAATTTCAATATTGATATCATGCACGGTCTTCCTTTTCAGACCGCTCAAAAGGCTCTGTCAGATCTCAGAACAGCCGCCTCTTTAGGCTGTAATCATCTGTCATGGTACGAGCTGACATTAGAAGAGGATACATATTTTGGATCTCATCCTCCGCAACTCCCAGATGAGGACTGTCTTGCAGATATTGAAAATCAGGGATTCTCTCTTTTGAGTGAACTTGGTTTTAACCGATATGAAGTATCTGGTTATACTAAGGACAGACGCTGTCAGAACAATATCAACTATTGGTTTTTCTATGATTATTTAGGGATCGGAGCCGGAGCTCATTCAAAAATAAAAAACGGTGATAAAACCTACAGAAGAGCTAACCTTCAGGATCCTAAAGCCTACATGGAGGACGTTGAGCAGAGAAAGGATAATTTCTTTGAAGTAAAAAAGACCGATCTTCCATTTGAGTTCATGCTCAACCGTCTGAGAGTTTTTGATGAAACCGGGTATGATGAGTTTGAACTTACCACTTCTCTTGATTTTTCAGCAGTAAAAGAAAAACTGTACAGGGCAAGAGATGAAGGTCTTTTAAAGTTCTCTGATACAGGGTATTCTCTTACGGAGAAGGGGCGCTGGATGCTCAATGATATTCTGGAGTTATTCCTGTAGATTACAGTTTATTGGCAGAGACAGAAGTTTAAGTTACCAGAAAACTCAAAACGTGAATT
>HF987967.1:0-43754 GCA_000431835.1 Succinatimonas sp. CAG:777 | reverse complement strand
TTAATGAACCAATAAAACGTGAAAATTTCAGCTGTTCAGCTCAGAATAACGTGAAAACATATGTAGCTTAACGTTGTAGAGAGTAAAAAAACTGCCATACTGCAGTTCATTTTAGGAACTTTCATCGTAAGTTACAGTACATGGATATTGTCAAAAAAAAGTTCAGATTTGAATATTTAAACTCTCATAAAGATTAAACTATCACCTATAATTGATGTAACAGCAGTTATCTAACATTAAGACTTATAAAGAATTTATAGAGAGTTTACAGGCAGAGTGCTTCTCTAAACTCTTTTCAAGAGCAGAGGATCGTTCCTCTTAAGGACATTTTATGAACATCAATTCAGAAAAACAGAGACTGACTTCTCTTCTGTCATTAAAATCTGCTCCGCAAGGCAAAATCGATGGAGATTTCAGAGTTGCACTCTATGCCGTTGCCGCCCTGTATCAGCTGGATTTTTCAAAAAGCAGCAACTTCGGTCTGTGTGCCAGCCTGCTTGGCTCTGTAGGTTTTAAAGGTGATATAAGCAGATACAAAACAGAAGATTACTTTAATACTTTAGATGATCTTGTAGCAAAAGGTTCACTAGTACAGATCTGCGATAAGAAAGTATACGCAGTTCCTAGTGAAGTAAAGGTTATTAACGCAAAAGTAAAAGCTGTTGAAGATCCCCTGTTAAAAGGTATTGATGATGTAAAACATTACAGCTATGTAATTTCAGATGATACTGGTAAGGAATATCATCTGAATACAGACTTGGTTATTATGCCAAACGATGAAGTTGAAGCAATAGCTACTAAGTCTAGTGATATTGCCTTTGTAAAGAATTTAATCAAGGTTCGTCAGTGCGTTTTAGGCAGAATTATGCTCTTTGGCAAAAAGAAAGCATCCTTAATGCCTGACGAGGCTAACTTAAAAGAGATGTTTTTTGACTTTGCTTCAGAATCTGATTTAGGAGAAGCTAAATCAGGTGATGTTGTTATTGCTCAAATTGTAAAGCGTGTTGGCTTAAATCGATTCTTGGTTAAAACCCGTGAAGTGGTAAAAGATATTGGTAATTTAAACAATATCATTGTAATGGCAGTCTTACGCAATGATATTCCTCATGTATGGCCTGACAATCTGATTAAATCTTTATCAAGAATTCCAAACGAAGTTTCAGCTAAAGATATTCACGGCAGAATTGATTTAAGAGATCTTCCATTAGTAACCATTGATGGAGAAGATGCCAGAGACTTTGATGATGCTGTTTACTGCAAAAAAGAAGGTACAGGCTGGAGATTATTTGTATCCATTGCTGATGTTTCTTACTATGTAAAACCAGGTACTCTTCTGGATAAAGAAGCAGTTAACCGCTGTAACAGCTGCTACTTTCCTAACTTTGTAATTCCTATGTTGCCTGAGAAATTGTCAAATGGCATCTGCTCTTTAAATCCTGATGTCGACAGACTCTGTATGACCTGTGAAATGGTAATCAACAAAGTAGGCAAAATTGAGTCATATAAGTTCTATCCAGCTGTTATGAGATCACACGCTCGACTTACCTATACAGAAGCTTGGCAGATGATATCAGAGGGTACAGCCATCTTTGAAGAACATAAATCTGTAATGGATGATGTTAAAGAACTTTACAACCTCTATCAGGCTTTCAAGAAAGATCGTCGCAATCGAGGTGGTATCTCAGTTGAAAGTGATGAATTGCATTTTGTCTTTAATGAGAACATGGAAATTGAAGGTGTTAAACCTTTAGAAAGAAATGATGCTCATAAACTTATTGAAGAGTGCATGATTGCAGCAAACGTAGCAGCAGCAACTTTTGTCTCAGAGCGTCAGGCTCAGACTCTGTATAGAGTCCATGCAAAGCCTATGGAAAAGAAACTTGGCTTATTAGTAACTCAATTAGCACGCTTTGGCCTATCTTTAAAAGGCGGTGACAGCCCTACCTCAAAAGACTACATGTTATTGGCTGATTCTGTTGCTGGTAGAGAAGACGCCAAGATCATCAATGAGTTAATCCTGCGCAGTATGTCAAAAGCAGAGTATAGTCCTGATAACATTGGTCACTTCGGTCTTGCTTTAGAGAAATATGCTCACTTTACCTCACCAATCAGACGTTATGCTGATTTACAGCTACATCGTGTAATTAAGTATCTTTTAGAAAAAGAACAAAAGCACGACTGGGGAAGAATTGGTTCTCGCTCTTATACTAAGGCGGAACTTGTAGCACTGGGTGTTAAGTGTACTGATAGAGAGATTGCAGCAGCGACAGCTGAGCTTGAAGTCGATGGTACTTTAGCTTGCATATATATGGAGAAATTTATAGGTGAAGTTGTTGATGGTACCGTAACTGCATGTACTAAGTTTGGTGTCTTTGTTCACCTAGATGATTATGGCGTAGATGGCATGATCTATATTGGTAACTTTGACAGTTACATGTCATTTGATGAACGCACTCAGACTTTAGTTTCTAACCGCGGCGAAGTTTATGCTGTAGGTAAGAAGGTTAGAGTTGTGGTAGCAGGTGTCAACGAAGAGGAGCACAAGATTGATTTAAGACCAGATACTATGAACAAGAAAGAGCTTATGTATCTGAAAAAAGAGCGCGATGCATTAGTTGCAAAACGTCAAAAAATCAGTCAAAATGCACCGCATTCTGATAAAGAGAAGATCTTAAAAAATCTTGCCGACATCTCATCTGCTCGAGTTGCAAGTGATGAGGACAAAGTACAAAGAAAAGTAGCTAAGAAGGGAAGCTCTGCTTCATTAGAAAAAGAGTACATCTCAAACCCATATGGAACGGCTGTGAATATGGGACAGATTAAATTCCCCAAAAAAGGCAAGAAGAAATCAAAGAGTAAAAAAGGTAAAAAATAATGTTTGTTAATCAGAAAAAGAGTCGTGCAAGAGAAATTATTTATGGCATCAATGCTGCTTTAACAGCGATTGAAACTGCTCCTGAAAAGATCACTGCTGCTTGGGTAGTAAAAGGTCGTGAAGATGATAAGAGAATTCGTCAAATCGAGCAGAAATTGCAAGCTGTAGGTATCAGAGCACAGGTTGCAATGCGTCACAGCCTAGATGAAAAGACCGATAATGGGGTTCATCAGGGCATTGTGCTTGAAGTAATTGCAACACCTCCAAAGGATGAGCGTTTCTTAGAAGAATTGTTAGAAAAGCTTGAAGATGAAAAGCAGTTATTCTTAATTTTAGATGGTGTAACTGATCCTAGAAATTTAGGTGCTGCTATGCGTTCAGCATGGGCTGCTGGTGCTGATGCGGTGATTGTTCCTAAAGATAAATCAGCATCATTAACTCCTGTTGCTAGAAAGACTGCTGATGGTGCAGCAGAGCAGGTTCCTTTTGTAGCAGTAACCAATTTAGCAAGAACCATTGAAATGATGCAAGAGCACAATGTCGAAGTTGTAGGTATGGCAGGTGAAGCTACCGACACCATCTTTGACTATGACTTTCAGAAGAAGACTGCTTTAGTAATGGGCTCTGAAGAGAGTGGTATGCGCCACTTAACTCGAGAAAAGTGCGATGCTATTGTTAAGATCCCAATGGCTAAAGGTGTTGAGTCTTTAAATGTATCTGTAGCAGCTGGTATTGCTATGTATGAGGTAGTAAGACAATTTTTAGCAAAAGCTAAGTAAACAAAGTCCAATTTAAGCTTTAAAAATGGCCTGAAAGAGCAAAATCTTCAGGCTATTTTTGTGTTTTGAAGTTAATGAAGAAAATAAGTTTGAAAGGCATGAATTTGAACTTGAAGTCTTAAGAAAAAATAGTATAATGTCGGCACTCAGTCGTGTAGGTAAAACCTACATCCGTCTCCTTGTCTGATAAGTTGACTGATTTTATCAGACTTTTACCGTAAGGGGCATTTTAATGCGTAACTACGAAATCGTTTTCCTGGTTCACCCAGATCAGACTGATCAGGTTCCAGGCATGATCGAACGCTATAAGGGCGAGATCGAGAAGTCAGGTGGTAAGGTCCATCGTTTAGAGAACTGGGGCCGTCGTCAGCTGGCTTACCCAATTCAGAAGGTTCACAAGGCAACCTACGTTTTAATGAACGTAGAGGCTGATCAGGAAGTTATCGATTCAATCGAGAACAACTTCCGTTTCAATGATGCCATTATCCGTAACTTAATCATCCGTACCAACGAGCCAGTTACCGAGCAGTCACCTATGATGAAGGCTCGCGATGAGCGTCGTTCACGCGATGAGGAAGCTCGCGCACCTAAGGCTGAAGTAGAGGCTGAAGAAGCTTCTGCAGAAGTTGCAGCTGAATAAGGAGAATTAGCATGGCACATTACTATCACCGTCGTAAGTTCTGCCGTTTCACTGCAGAAGGTGTTACTGAGATTGATTACAAAGATGTAGCTTTATTAAAGAACTATGTTACCGAGTCAGGTAAGATTGTTCCAAGCCGCATCACCGGCACTAGCGCTAAGTATCAGCGTCAGTTAGCAACCGCTATTAAGCGTGCTCGCTTCCTGGCTCTTTTACCTTACACCGACCTACAGAGCCGCTAATTAGGAGCTTACAATGGAAGTTATTCTATTAGACAAAATTGGCCGTTTAGGCGGTCTAGGTGACAAGGTTAAGGTACGTAACGGTTATGCTCGTAACTACCTGTTACCTTTAAAGAAGGCAGTTCTTGCAACTAAAGAGAACTTAGCTAAGTTCGAAGCTGAGCGTGCTCAGTTAGAGGCTAAGATCGCTGCAGAGTTAAAGGCAGCTCAGGATCGTGCTGAGAAGTTAGCTGCAATCGGCAAGTTTGTTATCACCGCTCAGGCTGGTGATGAAGGCAAGCTATTCGGTTCAGTTGGTACTCGTGATATCGCAGAAGCAGCTATCAAAGCTGGCGTTGATCTTCACAAGTCAGAAGTTCGTTTACCAGATGGCGTTTTACGTTCAGTTGGTGATTTCGATATCGAACTTCAGCTTCACCCAGATGTTAAGACAACTGTTGTTGTTTCAATCGTACCAGAGAAATAATAACTAGTTTGTTCTATTAGGAAAAACGGAGACTTGTTCTCCGTTTTTTTGATCTGAGGTAAAGGTCATATTTTATGAATGAGTCTCTTCTTCCTTTATTAAAGTGGGTTGGCGGTAAAAGACAGCTCTTACATGAATTAACAGCTAAGATGCCTAGAACTTTCAACACTTACTTTGAGCCATTTATTGGTGGTGGAGCAATGTTATTTGAACTTCATCCTGAAAAAGCAGTTATAGGGGATATCAATGGAGAGCTCATCAATTTTTATAATGCGGTCAAAAACAATGTTGAACCACTTTTAAAACTACTTTTTACCTATCAGAACACCAAAGAATTCTTTTTAGACAAAAGAAATATCGATAGAGATCCTGAGAAGTTCAATCTCTTAACTTCAATTGAAAAAGCAGCTCGTACCTACTATTTAAATCGAACCTGTTTTAATGGTCTTTATAGAGTAAATAGTAAAGGTCTATTTAACACTCCTTATGGTCATTACAAGTCCCCATTTGTACCTGTGGTAGACAGATTTTTAGCAGTGTCCTCTTACCTTAAAGATAATGACGTCAAGATTAAGCACGCCTCATACCTTGAGATCTGCAAAGACTGTGAGAAAGGAGACTTTGTCTACTTTGATCCTCCATACGATCCTATCAGTAGCACCAGCTTTACAAGTTATGCTTCAGATGGCTTCTCACAAAATGATCAGTGTGAATTAAAAGAATTGTGTGGCACCCTTGATAAGAAAGGTGTTAAGTTCATGCTCTCAAATTCAGCCACTCCATTCATTAAAGAATTGTACAAAGACTATAACTGCACTTTTGTTAAAGCAAAGCGTTTTGTAAATCCTAACCGCGAAGGTTCAGGCAGTGCAGATGAGATCTTAGTTAGAAACTACAGATAATCTTTTTAAATTGCTTAAAAATCATTTGTTTTCATTTACAATAGTTGTAGGTGGAAACAGCGATGCATACTCATAATTCTTTTGAAAATTTAAAACCCTTTGTAAAGTGGGTCGGTGGTAAAGGTTCTAGTGTAGAGCGCCTGTTACAACTCATTCCTGAGCATATTGATACTTATGTAGAGCCTTTTGTAGGCTCTGGTGCTTTATTCTTTTCATTAAACTTTGATAAAGCTATTATCAATGATTCAAATTCGGAGCTCATCGCCGCCTATCAGGAAATCAAAGAGAACGTCTTTGAACTTGAGATGTTCCTTTCTACTCTTATCTATGACAAATCTTTATATGAAAAGATCCGCTCATGGGATCGCGAAAAAGATTTTTTTAAACGACCAAGAATTGAAAGAGCAGCAAGACTCATCTATTTGATGAAAACCTGCTATAACGGCTTATATCGTGTATCCAAAAAGAATTATTTTAATACCCCAATGGGTAACTATAAGTCACCACTTATCTGTGATGTTCCTACTTTAAATGCCTGTTATAAGTTTTTAAATGATAAGAATGTTGCTATTTACAATCAGGATTATGCTTCTTTACTAGATATGATCCCTGATAATTCTTTTGTATATCTTGATCCTCCATATTTCCCTGTATCTAAGACCGCTAACTTTACCTCATATCAGTCTGACAAATTCAAAGAAACTGAGCAGTTTAGATTATTAGATTTCTGTATGAATTTACATAAGAGGGGAATTCGTTTCTTATTATCAAATTCAGATGTGCCAGAAGCCCGTGAGATTTACAGTAAGTTTAATATCAAAGTCTTAGAGGTTTGTCGAAGAATTAACTCAAATATCACTAAGAGAAGTGCTGTAAATGAACTTGCTGTAACCAACTATGATGTTGCTACAGGTGAACTTTTAAAGATAGACTGAGTCATGCTCAGTCTAAAACGACTCTATAGGCTCTCTAAATGAGCTCCTGTACAGGAAATTGATCTCTTGCGATATCTACCTTATTAAAATCAATATAGGCCTTGATAACGCCTTCTTCTGTGTCTAAGGTCTCTTCTAGCTTGCCGTAAGGAGAGACTACCATGGAGTTACCCAAGCCTTCCATAACCGGTGAAATCACACCAGTTTGATTGCAGACAACAAAGTACACTTCATTGTCATAGGCACGAATTTTAGCCATTGCTCTCCAGATATCTACACAGTCCTGTCTAAAAGCCGGATCTTCAAGTTGATCTTTTGGAAAGATCCAAGCTGTAGGCAAAACAATCATTTTTACACCAAGTTTCATCATGTCTCTAAACTGTAGCGGATAACGGATATCAAAGCAGATAGCAATCCCGGTTTTCCCAAAGTCAAAATCTACACAGCAAATTTTGCTGCCTGGTGTGGATTTAGTGCCTTCTTGTCCACCAAAATAGTTAAAAAGATGGATCTTGTCATAGATGCCAATCACTTCTCCTTCGCGGTTTAAGGCAAAAGACGAGTTATAAATTTTGTTGCCTACTTTTCTTACAATGGAGCCAGCAATGAAATTTGTATGGTAGTGTTTAGCAAGTTTCTTTACTGTATCTAAGATCTCACCACCATTTTCATCTACTACATGATTTACATAATCAGTACTTGTGGCAAAGAATTCAGGCACCACCACAAGATCAATCTTTTCGTCTTTATCAATGGAGTCTTTTAGTGTGTGTTCAAGATTTAAAAGGTTTTCTTTGACTTCTCCGAATTTAGATGAGCTCTGTACAACTAGAACTTTTGTCATGACTTTTCCTTACAGACTAAAAAAAACAAAAGGAACATTCAAATTTGAGTGTTCCTTTATTAAAAGCTTTAAATATGCTTAGTAGTAATCCCATGGATCGCCGTTGAACTTTTTAATGTCCTTGCGAACTCTTCTAATACGCTTGACTACTTTTTTCTCAGTCTCAGTTGCATTTGCCTCATCGCTTGGAGTTTCATTAGGATCTATGTAGGTGGTGTTACTGTTACCTGCATTCAAGCTTTCTGAAGCGACCTCGGATGCTTGCTCTAGAGCTTCGTTTTGTTCTTCAGATAGAATTTCATTCTGCTCATTGGTTACTTCCTGAGCATTTTGGGAATAATCATATTCAACTTCAAGCTTTTCCTGATGTGTTTTAATCTGTTTTGCTGTATCGGTCAAATGCTTGGCAATTGGCTCGTACTTTGCAATTAAAGCTGCCTGTCTTAATTGCTCAGCACTATCAGTTAATTGCTTTAAAGGAGAGGTCATCTTTTTAGGTTTATTTGATAGTTCTTTTGGCAGAGCGCTCTTACCAATACTTTCAGGTTTTCCTAAGAACTTAGGCTGTGAATCTAAAATATAAACATCGAAGACACACTTAATTCTTGCAAAGAACTCTCTAATTCCCACACGATTGATGAAACTGGTTGTAGGATTGATTGCATTAAATCCTACAGCCTTTAAGTCATATTTATCAGCGATAAATAGAGCTCTTTCGTTTTGGAAACCTTGAGAGATAAAGGTAGCTGATTTTAATAAAAAGACTTTTCTAGCTCTAATTACTGAATCGAGTGTGCTGATACCTGCAAAGTCAAAAACGATCCTCTCTGCTGGAACTCCTGCCTTAATCAGAGCTCTTTTCATAAGACGAGGCTCATTATAAGACTCATGACGGTTGTCTCCAGAGACTAAGATATAATCGATTTTGCCTGACTTAAAGAGCTGAGATGCTGCCATGATCCTATAAGTGAAAAACTCATTAGGAGCACCAGATGCGCCTAAAGGTGAGGTTCCAAATAAGACACCTACTTTGTTATAAGGAATTTTGTCAATACTCTCGTAGGTCTTAAAAGCATAGCTTGAAATCTTAAAGCAGCTTAAAACCACGAAGAGAATTCCTACAACTAAAGCTAAGGCAGCTAAATAACAGGTCGCACTCAAGAAGCGAGACATGTCAGAGCCAAACTTTAAGTCATTTTGATCTTTGTATGACACTTTTTATCCTAGCAAATAGCTTTTAAATTACGTGCTTTACACAATCTAAAGCGCCGATCTTCTGATACAGTGCTTTTAGATTATCAGGAGTAGTTACCTTTACAGGAATGGTGTAAGACACATAATTTCCTTTTGAACTCTTGCGTGGAGGATCAGTTATTTCCTGCATACCGTCTTTTTCAATTGCATCAACAACTTTCTTAATCTCACCAATTGAATTTACGACAGTAGAGTCAACAATCACTCTAAATCCTACAACTGAAGGAAATTTTATGAGTTCTTCGAGTTTTTTGTAATCGTCAGCCATCTTTAATCCTTCAATATTAAATGTTGCTTGAAAATATCTTATTACTTTTGCTCTGATACTTCTTCATCATTAGAGCTAAAGAATAAGCAAATCTTATCCCACATTCTGCCAAAGAAACCGCCTTCTTCGATGTCTTGTGCTGATACTAATGGGACAGAGTTAATTACCTTATCATCAAGCTTTACATCGATAACACCTAATTCATCACCTTTCTTTAAAGGAGCAATGAAGGTGCTGCGTTTTAATCTATAGCTTAACTTCAGGTCATTCTGTCTGCCACGAGGGATCAATAGATTTAAGTCTTTTGCAATGACTAAATCAACCTGGCTTTGCTTACCCATTCTTACTTCTCTCTTTAAAAGAGGCTTGTTAGCCTGTACGGGAGTGTAAAGTTGGAAATATCTAAAGCCGTAGGTTAATAAGGCTTTATTGTAGTTAGCACGTAACTTTTCAGATTTAGCACCAATTACAGCTGCAACTAAACGCATATTGTCATTTACAGCTGAGGTTACTAAGTTATAACCTACCTGTGATAAGTGGCCGGTCTTAATGCCGTCAACTTTCATTGAGTTATCCCATAAGAGGCGGTTACGGTTGTACTGTTTAATGCCATTAAAGGTAAATTCTTTTTGTGAATAGATAGGGTACTCATCAGGCAGATCACGAATGATGGCTCTACCTAATAAAGCCATATCATATGCTGATGAATAGTTCATCTCATCAAACAGTCCATGTACGTTTGAGAAGTGGGTATCCTTTAAACCTAATTGAGCTGCGTAGTTGTTCATTACAGATACGAATCCTTCTTGAGTACCCGCTAAATGAATTGCCATAGCTACGCAAGCATCATTACCTGACTGAATGATAATGCCACGAACTAAATCGCCAACCTTAATGGTACGACCTACTTCGATGAACATCTTTGATGAATCAGTGTATTTCTTTGCCCAAGCGTCTTCGGTGATGGTTACATCGTCATCCATATGAAGACGACCTGCTTTTAACTCCATACCGATAACATAAGCAGTCATCATCTTGGTAAGCGATGCTGGCCAAATCTTTTCATGAGAATTCTGCTCACAGATTACACGACCTGAATAGTAGTCCATTAAAACCCATGATTGAGCTTCAAACTGAGGAGGCTCTGGTACTACGATAGGAGCAGGTGCTACCCCCTGAGCTTGGTTGGCAGCTGGAGCTGTACCATTTTGCGCTTTAACAGCAGCAAATGGATCTGGAATTGCATCATCTGCAAAAGCAGTAGATAAAGAGCAAACTGAGCTTAATGCTAGTGCAAAAAGTGAAATCTTTAGAGTACGTTTAACTGACATCTTGTCTTCCTGATAATAATTTATTTAATCAGTTTCAAAATCTGTTTTATTACTTAAACAGTAACATTCAAAGTGTTAAATTTTTAATTAGTTAATTTTAAAACTTTTTTATGAAACAATCACTATAACCTTTTCTTTTTAAAGTGTTCATGGCACTGCGAGCTGTAGAGTCTGATAGAGGTCCTACAAGTACACGGTTGATATTCCCTTCCTTTGCAATAATCACTGGATATGAGATCTTGCCTGACACATTAGCCTTAATTTCTTCTGCCATCTTATCTGAATTACATGCTACTAACTGAATGTAGTTGTTGCCCTTGGATAAGGCGCTAGTTGAGGTATAACCAGAACCCGCTACAGCAGAATTATTAAAGACGTTGTTTGATACATAGTTGTTTAGTCTTGTATAAACTCTTTTAGTCTTATTAGCAGTATAGGTCTTAATACTTCTGCTTACAGAATTACCTGTACCCCATGAGCTAGAACTTGATCCCCAAGAACCATTTGATGATGGGGTGATGTTGTAGCCAGAAGGTGTACCTACAGCATTAGCATAACTGCCAGATGGATTTACTTTAATAAGCTCAATTCTTACTTTTGAAGTTCCAGTGCCGATCATATCGATAGCACGAGCTGAACCTTCAGATAAGTCCAGAATTCTAGTTCCCACAAAAGGACCTCGGTCATTTACTCTTACAATAACCTTTTTACCATTTCTTAAATTAGTAACTTTAAGATATGAAGGTAGGGGCAGGTTTTTATGAGCTGCTGTAAACCCTTTCTGGTTATAAACCTCTCCATTAGAGGTCTTTTTACCATTAAAGCCAGGACCATACCATGAAGCGGTACCTTCTTCTATATAGGAGGTAGCTCCATTCCAAATCATATAGTTCTTGCCTAAAACCGAGTAGTCTTTGTTACAGCCACCTGTTCTTTGAGCTTCATAAATTGGCTTAGCTCCACCAATACCCTGAATGTTTACTTTTTCTTTTTCAGGCATAGGTTTTGTTTTGTTAGGACCGGTACCATAGGTATAGCCACCACCTGCTGAGCCATGACCTGAAGAGGAACAGCCCTGCAAGATAAAGACTAAAGATAAACAAAGAACACTTAATAAGGATAATTTTTGTTTAATCAAGGTATTCTGCTCCTATGTGGTACTTCAATGCCACGTTGTCTCTTTATCTTATCTACGTTCATTGCAATAAATTCAGACAATTCAAAAACAGCTCTAGCATACAAAGGAGAGGTGTTATAACGCATGATAGTGTTGAAGTTGTTAAGACCTACAACGTAACTTTTGCTACCATTTTCAAGATCATAACTAAAGAGTCTTACTTTCTGATTTGGTGACAAGTTAACTTTGGTGGTAGCTCCTGAGGCATAAAGCTCTTCAACAGTTAAATCCCACTGTTTTTTCATTAAAGCATCAACGTTTGCATTATGAGGATGTACGCCATAACAAATACCACGACCAGTCTGCCAACCGTGACCTTTAAAGTAGTTTGCAACAGAGCCTATAGCGTCCTCTTTATCTGTAAAGAGATTGATGTGACCATCACCGTCAAAGTCTACAGCATAATCAATGTAGGCTGATGGCATAAACTGCCCCATGCCCATGGCTCCAGCGTATGAGCCTTTAATGCTGTCATAAGACCAGTTCTCACGATTAGCTAAATAAACAAAACGGGCAAATTCTTTAGAGAAGAAAGCTTCACGCTTAGGATAGTTAAAGCCTAGAGTATATAAAGCATCTAAGACTTTCCATGATCCCATGTTTTTACCAAACAGCGTCTCAACGCCAACGATAGCGCAGATAATTTCTGCAGGGATTCCATATGTGTTTTGAGCTCTTAAAAGAATTTTTTCATTTTCAAAATAGAAATTAACACCAGCTTGAATTCTGGAGACAGTAATAAAGATCTTACGATACTGCCACCAAGGTTTTGCTTCTCCTGGTCTTGTAATTGCATCAATGATCTTTTGCTGGTATACAGCTTGACTTAAAGCATCCTGTAAAGACTCAACAGGCACTTTAGCAAAGGAGGCTAGCTCATTTAAATCTGCAGCATTAGTGTTTGCAGCACAAGATAGCGCCAATGTTGCTAATAAAGGTTTTATCGTTCTTTTTAGAAAATCTTTCATGTAAAAGCTGCTATAAGCAGTCTCCTTGTTTTTTTTGTTAATTCTCTCTAAAGAAATTAGTCTTTTTGTGAGTATGAATAGACATGATCATACCAAAGCAAATAGTCAGAGTGATCATAGCTGTACCACCATAACTAATTAGAGGTAGAGGCACACCTACTACAGGCAGAATACCTGATACCATTCCGATGTTCACAAAGATGTAGAACATGAAGGTAAAGGTAAAGCTACCACACAAAATTCTTTCAAAGTTATCTCTTGTCTGCAGGGTAATCAGCACACATCTGCCAATGATAAAGCAGTACAGTGACATTAGAATTAAAAAACCTACAAGACCTGTTTCTTCAGATAAAACCGCAAAAATAAAGTCTGTATGGGGCTCAGGTAAAAAGTCTAACTGAGACTGTGAGCCCTGTAACCATCCTTTACCATAAAGACCACCAGAGCCTATAGCAATCTTAGACTGAATGATGTGATAACCAGCACCTAGAGGATCTGATGATGGATCTAAAAGGGTAAAGACACGTTGCTTTTGGTAATCATGCAGCACAAAGTTCCACATCACCGGTAGTGCAGCAGCTGCTACTCCTGCGCCTACAATGATCCACCACCAGGATAGACCTGCAATAAAAATTGCAATAAAGCCTGCAACTGCAACTAAAGATGCTGTACCTAAGTCTGGTTGCATTAAAATCAATACGGTAGGCATGCCCACAATCACAAAGGCGATGATGGTATTTAATATCTTTGGAGGAAGACTGCCTTTAGATAAAAAAGTGGCTACCATAAGTGGCATTACAACTTTAAAAATCTCTGATGGCTGAATTCTTACCACGCCTAAATTAAGCCAGCGCTGAGCTCCCTTTGAAATATCGCCAAAGAGTTCTACCAAAACCAGTAAGATAAGACCAATGATATAAAGATAAACCGAGAGCTTTGCATAATAGCGAGGAGGGATCTGCGCTACTGCAATCATCAACAAGAATGCTGCACCGGTTCTGGTGACCTGTCTTGTTAACATATCAATTTCCTGTCCTGAAGCTGAATAAAGGACAAATAAAGAAAAGCATAAAGCTAGAAACAAACCGAACAATAAAGGCAAGTCAACATGGTGCTTAGAAAAAAAGGTTCCATGAACTTTGTTTGCATTAACCTGACTTAATGTTGTTTTATCTTTTGCTGTCATACTACTGAAGTACCACGCTTCCGCCCATACCAAACTTTACTACCTGAGGATTTGGATCACCCATATAGCCGTTAGGGTATAAGTCTAGTAAATATTTATCGATGATTGCTCTTGCTACAGGGGCTGCCTTAGTAGAACCACCACCTTCGTTCTCAAGAATTACTGCAACTAAAATTCTTGGATGTTTAAATGGAGCATAGGCTACGAACAGGGCGTTATCACGGTGTTCAACTTTAAGTCTGCTTGCGTTGTATTTTTCACCCTGCTTAATTGATACCACCTGAGCTGTACCTGATTTACCCGCTGCTTTATACTTAGCTCCAAAAAAAGCTCGTCTACCAGTACCTTCTGGCCCATTTACTACAAGGTACATACCAGTACGACAAGCTTCAAAGTATTTAGGATCTTTAATCTTTAGTGTATCTAAAGGCTCTTGCTGCTGGTATTTGCTTACTTTTCCTGTGATAGGATCGCTTACTTCCTTTAAAAGGTGAGGTGTTCTAGTTACACCATAGTTAGCTAAGGTTGAATGTGCTTTTGCTAACTGCATTAAAGTAGAAGTCCAATAACCCTGACCAATACCGATAGGTACTGTATCACCTAAATGCCAAGACTGACGGAAACGGTTTCTCTTCCAGTCGCGGCTTGGGTTGATACCTAGAGATTCTTCTGATAAATCAATACCTGTCTTTCTACCAAAACCATAACGGTCTAAGTAGTCATGAATTCTATTAATACCAGCTCTATAAGCTAAATCGTAGAAATAAGTATCAGCTGAAATCTCAATAGCTCGGTACAGATCCATCCAACCATGACCCCAAGGTCTCCAATCGCGGAACTGGTGGGTAGAGCCTGGTAACTTAAAGTAAGGAGGACCAAAGAAAGAACCACTTGGTGTAATTAAGCCCTCATTCAATCCCATTAAACACATCAATGGTTTTACAGTGGAAGCTGGAGCATAACCACCTTGAGTTGCACGATTGATAAGAGGGTGACCTGGGTTATTTAATAAGCGCTGGTACTCACCACCTCGGATACCTCTTACAAAAGGATTTGGATCATAGCTAGGATTTGAGTACATAGCTAAAATCTCACCTGTAGATGGTTCGATTGCCACAACAGCGCCTTTCATCTTGCCAAATATTTCCTGAGCATAGTACTGTAATCTGATATCCAAAGTTAAGGTGATATCTTTACCAGGCTCAGGTGGATCAAAGTTTAAGGTTCTAACAACCTGACCATGACTGTTAACTTCTACCTTTGAAGATCCTGTTACGCCGTGCAAGTAATCCTCATAGTATTTTTCAATACCAAGTTTACCGATTTCTGTAGAACCTTCATAGTTGTCAATCTTGCCTTCAGCTTCAAGTTTCTTAACGTCGTTTTGGTTGATTCTTGAAACATAGCCGGTGGTATGGGTAGTGATATCAGCAAAAGGGTAGTAGCGCTTTAAGTTTGCTACAACCTGTGCATTTGGATAGCGATAAGAGTTTACAGCAAAGGTAGCTATCTGCTCTTCTGATAAAAAGTTTGATAACTCCACACCAGAAAAACGCTTTCTGGTCTTAGATTCAGCAAGCAGTCTCTTAACGTCTTTTTCTGATAAGGATAAAGACAGTAATTTATTCAGATCACGAATCGTCTGTTCGGTGTTTATCAGTTTATTAGGAAAAATTACTAAATGATAAACAGGGGAGTTTTCTGCTAGTACCACATGATTTCTGTCATAGATAATGCCACGAGGAGGTACTACAGGCATCACTTTGATTCTGTTTTCATTTGATCTGGTCTGATAGTCTTTGAAAGAGATGATCTGCAAGTAGTAAAGGTTGCAGAAAAGCACTATCACCATGAGTATGGAGATACCAACACAAATAAAAACTCTAGAACGAAAAACGCTGGTTTCTAATTCCTCATTACGAGTCTTGTTGTCAGACTTATTTGAAGAACTTTTCTTTTCATTTTTCGAGCTAAAAAGAGCACGCTCTTTGCGCTTTTTACTGCTTCTGAAAAACAACTTTTAACTCTGTTTGGTAATTATTAGGCTTAATAAATTTATCTTTGTTTACGGTCTTTGCTTGAACTTGTTATTTTAACGTTTTACATGAAAAATATCTTTGAAATTTGTCTTTTTTTACGAAAAAAGTTCAGTTTTCAAGAATAATAAAACACCTTTATAAGGTAAAGACTTTATAGACCGTAAAAACAGTTTAATTTTAAGTTTGGTGCTTATGCTCTATGGTAAGGCAGATTTGCATAAATGCTGTATCCACGATAGATAGTTTCAGCTAAAAACACTCTTACAAGCGGATGAGGTAAAGTCAATTTAGATAAAGACCACATCTCATTGGCTTTTTGTCTAATCTCATCAGTAAGACCATTGGGTCCACCAACAATCAGCACTACGTCCATTCCTAATGACTGCCATGAACCTACCTTTTGTCCCATTTCTAGTGATGTGTACTGTCTACCTCTTTCATCTAAAGCGATGATATAGGCCTTTTTAGGTAGAGCCTCTAAGATAAGTTTTGCTTCTAATTCTTTAGCCTTTCCCTCAGAGCCTTTACCATTTCTCTTTACAGGAGGGATCTCTTCTAGGACAAGTTTCATCTCAGATGGAAAACGCTTCTGATAATCGTTAAAGCCTTCCTGAACCCAGCCAGGCATCTTAGTGCCGACAGCAAGTAAGATAATCTTCATGAGCTATCTAATCTCGTTTAATTAGTTTTTATTCAGCAACACCACTTGCGATACAACGGTAAAGATCGTCTAATTCATAGCGCTCACGAATTTCCTGTTGCATGATATGAACCATCAGAGTTCCTGTATCTACAATTACCCATTCGCCTAAGGTTTCACCAGATACTCTAATCTGCTTTAAGCCATCTTTATACAGAGTATCTACAAGTCTTTGGGCAATTGCGCTTACATGACGGTTAGAGGTGCCTGTGCAGATTAACATGTTATCTGCAATTGAAGAGTTATTGTTTAAATCGATATTAACTAAGTCGTGAGCCTTAGAGTCTTTGAGTGTTTTTACACACTTCTTGATTAAAAGTTCTTTTTCCAAAATTGTTCCTAAGTTTATAAGTACTTTAAGTGATAATTTTGTTATCACTTAGAGCTGTCTATAAATACCATTATCAAGAATGTATTCAATCACAGCTTTATCTAAAAATTGCTTACAGCAAGGATAATCATCAATATGTTCAAAAAATTCTGATTTTTTAGCAAAATTTGCATATTTTTGATAAAAATCCTGAAATTCTATGCGTATTTTACTAGAACTTACGTTATGAAAACACCTTTTAAGAATGATACAGTAGTGTTTATTTATAAAATCATGATTTTGCAACTTTAAAAGTTCGTTTTCACAAAGTCCGAGTTTGTCCTTCCCTAGAAGTCCATAGTTTTGTATAAAGGGAGTGACATCCTGATTGATGTCATTATATGAATAGCCCTCGCGACCTGTCACCACAAGATTAGAAAACTTAATTAGTTCTAATCCCTTATGCCATTTATCAAGATAGGCAAGAGAGTCCATTCCCATACAAAAGAATAAAGCATCATGAGGGTAGAGGTTATGTAATTTCTCTAATGTGTCATAACTGTAATGTGGAATAGAAGGATCATTCTCTATATCACTGATTTCAAATCCATCCCTATCAAAAGATGTGAGTGACAACATCTTTACTCTATCTTCAAAAGAAATATGACAGGTATTCTTATGAGGTGGCATGGCATTAGGAATTATCAAAAACTTATCTAATGACAAAACATCTTTGATATAAGATGCTAAAAGGTAATGATCTTTATGTACAGGATTAAATGATCCGCCTAAAATTCCTATCCTCATTACAATGCCTTTAGTGCTCTTACATTGCTGTTACAGGTTGATACTGCCATGTTTTGTAAATGCATTAGAGCTTCATCATTATTGAAAGCCTGATATGCTTTAGATGCTAATGCCAGTTCACTTACTAAATAGTCATAGAAATCCTGAGGCATGTTTTTAGCAGCAAAGGTAGCGGCATCCATGGTAGTTAGAGCACTAATCCTTAATGGTTTGAAAAACATCATCTTATCTTTGTAGTTAACTCTGCCTGTTAAAAGTTCACTATGACCTCTTAAAAGGCCAATGGCATAAAGTAATCTATCAAAATTACCAATAACTAAAGGTAGTACTTGAGAGAGTGAACTTGTCTGTGTAAGAGATGATAAGATATTTAGTGCTCTTATGCTGTTCTTTCCTCCAAGAACAGCAGCTTCTGCAAATTCAAATCCGGTATAACGGCTATTTCCAGAAATGTAGTCAGATGCTAGTTGCAGTGTCACTACATTTGATGATGTTGTTATTTTTACAAGTTCAAAGAACTGATCTACTGCCACAAGATTACCTTCGCAACTCAAGCTTAAAAATTCCAAAGCATCATCTTGAACGGCAAGAGAGAATTTGTTTCTTGCATGATTTCTAATCCACATTGAGAATTTATCACCCTCAGGCGGATACATAACCTCAATTTGCGCTCCTATAAATTTTAGGTTTGCAATGACGATCTTTGCTTTTCCATCAATACTTTTGGTTTTTCCAAAATCATCTTTTAGGGAATTTCCTGCAGCTGTTTTGGCAAGAGCTGAGTTTATTCTACCTATTTCTACGACAGTAACTACACCAGGTCTTGAGTGCATCGCTAATAATTGCAGTACTTGTACTGCAATTGAATTTAAATCATTTAAGTAGATCTTAATAATTCTGTCGCCACCAAATAAACCAGGATCTATAAGCTCATTTTCAAGACGTGCCAAATTAGCTACAGATCCTGAGGTTAAATCTGATGAGGTAAAGAGCATGAATTCTGCTTGTGGTAGTTCCTGTCTGGCTTGAGCAATGACAGCTTTACTTCTTTCATTCTTTAAAAAAGGATCATCGCTAGAAAAGACATATACAGGAGCTAAAGACATAAGATATTACTGCAAACTAAGTGTGATGTTTAAACTTTGAAAAGCTCAAATTGAGAGTTTTTAAAGTATGATAATTAGTGAAATTCTAATAATTAGCGATAAAAAACACAAGTAATTACATCTATAGATATCAACAGATAATTCCAATTATCGAAAACTTAAACTGTGGCTAATATTTTGATTTGTTTGATGATTACAATCAAAAACTTGAAAAAGACTGGATATATCCTATAATGGGAGCAGAGGCGGGAAACCTCTGCTCTTTGCGGTTCTATCTTACCAAACAGGCTGTGACCATAATAGTAAAACTAGAACCACAACTATAAAAAAGTATTTCATAAGAAATCCTTTGTTTTAGTTAAAAACATGGTTCTAGCTCCTAGGTCATTCCCGTGGCCTAGGAGTCTAGAACCGCCGGTGTTACCTAAGTAACCTGTCTAGTATACAGTAATTTTATTAGTAATAATATAAGTTTACTGAATGGGTATACTTATTCTCTATCCTTGTCTTACTTAATCAAATAAAAAAGCCCAAATTTTTCAATTTGAGCTTTCTATTAACTTATTAAAACATATTATTTATTTTCGTTATCTTCAGTCTTCAAGAAACCTTCTTCAGATAATGACTCTGGGGCCTCATGAGGGATCTTAGGTTCTACCTTAGGCAGAGAGTACTCTTTGTTCTTATTAAGTACTTTCATACCATTGTTCAGATCACTTAAACTTACAGCTTTACCTTGAGCAACTTCAGCATCCTGTTTAGCACTTAGAGCTTCTAACAATGTCATATTTCTTGAGTTATCAATATATATGTCATTGTTATCTTCATCTTTTGCTAAAAGTAATTCAGCAGGAGCTACAAAAGGTTCATCAGGATCAGATTGTTTCCCAAGATAGTTAATTCTTGCAATCATCTGATCTGCTAACACTTCATAGCACTCATCAATTACAAGCTCCTGCTCATTAGTTGAAGCTAGAGCATTATCAGCCTTATTTAGAGTAGTTCTAGTAAGACCGTTTCTCATGATGATTGGTTTTGAACTGTTAGGAATAGTAAGTCTTGCTTGAGTTCTTACAATAACATTGTACTCAAGTGCAGCACCTCTAGAGTTAATGGAAGCAAGAGGCAAACTTACACTAGGAGCAGTAATTGAAAGAGTAGGAATATCCTTTCTTTCCTCAGGGGATCTATTAGAGGTACCTTGGTAATCTACCTTAATACCTCTCATTTCAAGCTTATGCACAACTAGCTTATAGAACTTGTTGTGATAAGAACCAGAGACTGCAATTTCTGAAATATTAGAACCAAGCCTGTTCTGATTTGGAACATGGAATCCGCAAGAACTAAGTCCAAGCATCAGTGCGCCTATACAAACAAGCTTGAATTTCATTATTACCGCCTTTACCTATTTACTGCATATCCTAGTTGTATTGCTTTTTTTAGTCTTTTAAGAACTTTAGATAGCAACGATGTTAACTAATCTGCCCTTAACATAGATGGTCTTCTTAATCTGTTTACCATCTGTGAACTTCTTAACTTCTTCAGTAGCTAAAGCCTTTTCAGTTACTGTGTTCTCATCAAGACTTGGATCAATGCTCATTCTTGCACGAACCTTGCCGTTTACCTGAACAACAACAGTAATTTCGTCTTCCTTTAAAGCATCCTTATCAACAGTAGGCCAAGTCTCTTTATCGATCTCGGTAGTGTTGCCTAAGATTGACCATAGCTTGAAGCAGATATGAGGAACGATAGGGTAGAGCATTAGCACTACGTTGTTGTATACCTCATAACGAACAGCCATTGAAACCTCATCAGTGCCAGTGCACTTAGAAGCAACATTTAGAAGCTCCATGATAGCTGCAATTGCAGTATTGAAAGTCTGACGACGACCGATATCGTCGGTTACCTTCTCAATAGTTAAGTGCAGATCATGACGTAGCTTACGTAGCTCTGGAGTTAGTTTAGACTTGTCTAGTTTTACACATGGACCTGCTAAGGTTAAATCCTGAACCTGTGACCATAACTTACGTAAGAATCTCTGAGAGCCTTCAACACCAGACTGTCTCCACTCAAGTGTTAATTCAGCAGGAGATGCGAACATCATGAACAGTCTTACAGTATCAGCACCATACATTCTTACCATATCTTCAGGATCGATACCGTTAGCCTTTGACTTAGACATCTTAATCATACCCTCGTGGTGAAGTTTATGACCGTCTTTATCTACAGCAGAAACGATGTTGCCCTTATCGTCACGGGTAGGAATTGCATCTAATGGATTTACCCAATTCTTAGTGCCGTTCTCATCAAGATAGTAGTAAGCATCTGCCAGTACCATGCCTTGGCATAATAAGCGCTTGAATGGCTCATCATACTTAACCATACCAGCATCACGTAATAACTTGAAGAAGAAACGTGAGTACAGTAAGTGTAATACAGCGTGCTCAATACCACCGATGTACTGATCAACTGGTAACCAGTAGTTAGCTGCATCCTTATCAAACATCTCTTTTTCGTCACGTGGTGAGCAGTAACGAGCGTAATACCATGATGATTCCATGAAGGTATCAAAGGTATCAGTTTCACGAGTAGCAGCCTTGCCATCATAAGTGGTCTTGTACCAGCTCTCGTCTGTCTTTAATGGAGAGATAACGCCATCGATCTTAACATTGCTAGGTAATTCAACTGGTAGATTTTCATCTAACTCAGGAACAATTTCACCAGTCTCATCGATGGTTAACATTGGGATAGGTGCACCCCAGTAACGCTGACGAGAAATACCCCAGTCACGTAATCTGTAGTTTACCTTTCTCTGAGCACAGCCCATTGACTCTAGCTTGTCTGCAATTGCTTTGAAAGCTTCTTCAAAGTTCATTCCGTCAAATTCACCTGAGTGGCAGGCAATACCGTGCTCAGTGAAAGCGTGTTCTGATAAATCAGGATCATCTGAATCTTTTGAAGCCTTAATTACAGGAATGATGTCAATGCCGTATTTCTTAGCAAACTCATAATCGCGATCGTCATGACCTGGAACTGACATCACAGCACCGGTACCGTAATCCATAATTACGAAGTTAGCTACATAAATTGGAACCTTGCGACCATTTAATGGGTGGATAGCATACAGACCTGTAGCCATACCTTTCTTTTCCATGGTTGCAATATCAGCTTCAGCAAACTTCTGAGTACGGCACTCTTTACAGAAAGCGTCTAACTCAGGATTGGTCTCACAGCATTTCTTTACTAATGGGTGATTTGCTGAAATAGAAATGTAAGTAATACCCATGAAGGTATCTGGACGAGTGGTATAAACAGTAAAGGTTTCATCACTGTCAGCAACCTTAAAGGTGATATTTAAACCTTCAGAACGACCAATCCAGTTGCGCTGCATGGTACGAACACGCTCAGGCCAACCGTCTAATTGATCTAAGTCTTTTAATAACTCATCAGCATAAGCAGTGATCTTTAAGTACCACTGAGGAATTTCACGCTGCTCAACTTTAGAGCCGCATCTCCAGCAACAACCATCTTCAACCTGCTCATTTGCAAGAACAGTGTGATCAACAGGACACCAGTTAACAGTTGAAAGCTTCTTGTAAACTAAGCCTTTCTTGTATAACTCACCGAAGAACTTCTGCTCCCACTTATAGTACTCAGGACGGCATGTAGCAACTTCTCTTGCCCAATCGTAAGAAAGACCTAATGACTTTAACTGCTTCTTCATGTAGTCAATGTTTGAATAGGTCCAGTCGCTAGGTTGCTTATTGTTCTTAATAGCTGCATTTTCAGCAGGCATACCGAAAGCATCCCAACCGATAGGTGCTAAAACATTCTTACCTAATAAACGGTTAAAACGTGCAATTACGTCACCAATGGTATAGTTACGTACGTGACCCATGTGTAAGCGTCCTGATGGATATGGGAACATAACTAAGCAGTAATACTTTTCTTTATTCTTATCTTCTGTTGCATGGAAGGTTTGATGATCGGCCCAGTATTTTTGTACTTCTGGCTCAATTTCTTGTGGATTGTATGCAACTTTATTGGCAGACATCGACATTGCTCCGAAAATTACTTTAAAACTTTATGCGGTTCTTTATTTAAAAGAATCAATAAAAAAAAATCTAATTAAAAATAATCTCATATTTTGCCACATTTATAGGCAAATTTGACCAAAATCACGCAAAAATATATGGAAAGAGGGGCGCCATAACATCAGCTTTTGGTAATTTTGAAATAATTCATTTTGTTCCATAAAGACAAAATTGTGCGCTCTTGCGCATTTTGTTTATAAAAATAGTACAATTAGCACAGTTTTGAAAACTGTACAAAAAGTAAAAAGCAGAGACAGATTTATCATGTTAAAAAAATTAGCATTGGCAGTATCTTTAGCAGCTTCTTTTCAGGTAGCTCAAGCCACAACTAATATTTATCCTTTAAATGGTCACCAGGTTTTAGGTGAAGAGCAGGTTTATTCAATTAACGATACTGGAACTACTACTTTAGAGTATGTTGCAGCAGAGTATCATTTAGGTTTGTCTAATATGATTGAGGCAAACCCAGAGGTTGATCCTATCGTTCCTGCTAAAGGTTCAAAACTAATTATTCCTACAAAACTTATCTTACCCCCAACAGTTCATGAGGGCATTATCGTCAATTCTGCTGAAATGAGACTGTATTATTTTAATGGCGGTAATGTAGAAGTTTATCCAATTGGTATCGGTCAGTTAGGTAAAGGTACACCTATGGCTTGGGTTACCAAAGTAGAGCGTAAAAAGGCTGGTCCTACCTGGACTCCAACAGCTAAGATGAGAGCAGAATATGCTGCAGAAGGTGAGTATTTACCAGCTGTAGTTCCAGCAGGTCCTGATAATCCTATGGGACTATATGCTATGTACGTGGGAAAGCTTTATGCAATTCACGGTACTAATGCTGACTTTGGTATCGGTTTACGTGTAAGTCATGGCTGCGTCCGTCTGCGTAATGAGGATAACGAGACTTTATTCCATAAGGTTCCAGTTGGTACTCGTGTAGAGTTCATTAATCAACCAATTAAATTTGCTGAAGAGCCAAATGGAGATCTCTATATTGAGGTTCATCAGCCTCTATCAAGAAGTGAATCAGAATTTGAGAATTTTGATACAACCGTCCCATTCTCATTCACACAAGCTCAGTTACAATTCTTCAAAGATCCAAGAATCAATCAGGATATTCTTAAAAAGGCACTTGATGAGCGTTCAGGTCGACCAGTGCTCCTAAATCCACCAGAGTTTTAACTGTAGTTATTAATGAGAATCAAAGTAACAGCGTTAGCCGTTTTAATACAGACCTTAGTGCTGTCACAAACTAGTTTTGCGCAAATCGAGCTTCCAGGATATGTGGATCCTCGATTTGGTAAACCAAAATCAACGCTGTATGACTTGTTTACTGCTAAGCCAGAACCTGAAGAGATGTTCTGGCTTAAAGATTCTCTGTTTACTCCATCCATTGAATCATCAGAAAAGAAAGTTGATGTTCTTTTTGAAAGCAAAACTCAAGGAAAAATAAAGCCACCTAAGACTCTTACTGTCTTAAATGACACTTTGTCAGATTATGTGGATGCTAACACTTCTAGTGTTTTGACCTATCTTTTCAAAGATTACATAAAAAAAGGCAAATTCTATAAGATACCTTTAGTTGTAGATACAGATAAAAATAGAGTTACTCGTGGCTATGACGATTTTTACTCTTTTGATTCAGTTTGCTCTGGTTTAGGTATATTAGAAGCTGATTTAAAAGGTAAGTGTGTAAGAGAAAATGAGCGCTCTTTTGGTTTAATTGAAATCAATTATTCAAAAGATCTTGAGCTCTATAGATCAAAGCTACAATTAAAGCAGCTTCCTGATAATGGTATAAATGAGTCATACTCCTTTAAACTATTAAGCTCTTTTCCTGCTTTATTAGGTTTCCGCTCTTCGCATGATACTAAAGGTTTTTATAAACCTTTAACCTCATTCGATAGTAACTTATATTCAGAAAAACTAGGTAAGTACATCCAGCCTGAAAACAAGTTTTCAGATTTTGGTGAAGACTGCTTTTATTCATCCATTGATAAGTGCGGACTCTATTTTGGAGGACGCAATACCCAACTTCTATTAGGTCAGGCTACAGTTACTCATGACAAGATCCCTTTTAACAAAGCTCTTAATTTAGCTGTGCACTTTGGGTTTAATAACCGTCCTTACCTGAATTTAAGAAACACCATCCTATCTGATTCGTCTTTTATCAATTATGGCTTTTATACTCAGGCTGAATTGATGATGTTAAAGGATTTGGGTTACAACATTAATGACAGGGAATTTTATTCAAATTCACTGTACAAGAGTGGTACTAAATTACATCGAAATCACATCATCTTTAATCAGGGCTTTTATGCCTGGTCAGATGCTATCCATGACTATAAGACCGATCAGCCTTCAAGAATACCAGTTTCAATTGCAAGTCATGTCTTTGGTAACTATAACGATGTTATACAAAAAGGCACCATAGCAAGCGTAGGCTATGCTTCAATTGGTATCAGAATTGATGGTTCTTATAACAACATTACTGTTGATAAGAGCACCGCTATCTATGAGAATGGTATAGGTTCAAGTGGTATTGCTGTAACTTATGGAAGAGACAATGTTCTCAACATTGAAGGTTCAGTATCTGCAAACTCTGAAGATGGCGTAGGCATCAGATTTGACTTTGGCTCAAATGTTCTATCCGATATGCGTGAATACCAAGGTTCATACCGAAGAGTAAGAACTTATGATGCTCAGAGGGGAATTTTAAAAAGAGAGAACGCTCAAAGCGTAGCTGCACCTGAGGAAATTAGAGGACCTATAGTTTCAGAACTTAACATTAAAGGTTCTGTATCAGGCAAAAAGAGCTCAATCTATATTGATGAATCTGCTCATGTAAAACAAATCAATTTCATGAACAGAGCTAAAGTTAGTGGCGATATTATTTCAAATTGGTTCGCTTATCTTGGTGATAATGGTAAGGCTTTTTATGCCAACCATAAAAACCATGCCTTACTTCCTGGTGTCTTACAGTTTGATGCGCCTTTTAAGCCAATCAATGCCTATGAAGTTAAAAAGAAACTCTCATCTTTGTATACCAATGTAAATTTTGGTGTAAAGAGCGCTGGCTCTTCTATGGAAAACAAGTTGCTCCGCTATGTTCCTGACAAGAAGTCATCAGTAGTCATTGATGGAGATATTACTGGTAAGTCACTTATTCTGTCAGCCTTTGGTGGACACACTACAGTAAAAGGTACATTAGATGTAAAACGTCTGTATGTAGCTGATTCAGTTGTTAACTTTAAAGGTGCCCAAAAAGGCTTAAACACTGTTGAAGAACTTGAAATCAGTCGAGGTGGTCAGCTTGATCTTTCAAATGGAATTGCCGATACCTTTATAATTAAAAAGGATGCTGTAATTTCAAGCAAAGGTGTAATTTGCGTTGATATCGATAAAGAAGGAAATATTTTAGATAGAGTTGTTGCTGAAAACGGATTTAGTACACATGACTCAATTGTAAATTTAGAGCCAGGCCTGTCATATAACGACATTAAGAGTTATCAATCTGATCCTAAGGCGCTATTAAGATTGATGAACAACTTTAATCGAAAAGCTAATGAGGTTTTAAGACTTTATGGTGTAAGCTCAAAATATCCAAAGCATATTTGGTATATTCAAGGTGATATGGGTAGAAAAGTAACTTGCTCATCTCGAGGCTGTCATTTAGGCGATTTCGTAAACAGCTATTCTAAATCAGCTGAAGAGCTTCCTTTATGGCGCTATATCCTAAGCTTTGTAGGCTGTTTTGTTATGCTCCTCTTAACAGTAGTTATTCTCAAAAGAACAGGTACTGGTCGTTTTGGTTAATAGCTTCCTACATAAAAAGCAACGCCTCAAGTGAGGCGTTATTTAAGATAGAGTGTAAGAGCCAAAATTAGCTTTTAAAGTAACTTTGCTAAATTAGATCTATCAATTAGTTCAGGAGTACATGGGAATGAATCCATATCCTTTACTCCGTTGTTATAGGTTGTAGTGTCATTTATGTTAGCTTTTTTACCTGAACTAATAGATCTAACCATGTCTATAACAGCATCATGAAGATCATCTCTTGATTTATAGATGGTCATCGCCTGATAACCTTCTTTTACATTCTGTAAAGCTTCAGCTGTGGCATCCTGTCCTGTAATTACAGGAATATTTGATGGAGTGTATCCTTTTTTCTTTAAAGTAAAGATAATGCCATCGCTTAAGCAGTCAGCAGGAGATAAAATGCCATCGAGTTTTACGCCTCCATTAGCACCATACCCTACAGTATCAAGAATTTCATCCATTCTTTTACTTGCAAGATCGGTTCTCCAACCAGGAACATTCGTCTCATTAGGTGAGATTTTTCCTGACTTTACTACTAACGCACCGCTATCGATGTAAGGTTTTAAGATCTGCATTGCCTCTTCATAAAAGAAGAGGTCATTTTTATCATCTAGTGAGCCGTAAAAGATCTCAATATTTTTAGGATCATCTACTGTAGGTTTTAGCTTATCGATTAAGTACTGTCCTTGAATTTTACATACTTGCTGATTATCAAAAGATACGTAGTATGTTACAGCATCAGTCCCTGTAATCAATCTGTCATAGCTAATTACAGGAATGCTCTTAGCTTTGGCGTCTTTTAATGGATAAGGCATTACCATCAATTGAGCCTATAACCAGAGCATCAACATTGCTGTCTGCTAGTCTTTTGATCTGTCTGTTCTGCAGATCGATATCTGCGTCGCCAGCGAAGAACAGCTCAACATTAAAGCCCTTGCTCTTTAGCTGCTGCTCAAGCTCAAAACCTTCGTGATACCATCTGTCCTCTTTGCAATGAAAGTAAAAATGATAAGTTAGCATCAACAGAACAACTACAGCGTTTAGTTAAAAGAAATGAAGAAATCATAAGTACGCAAAAATCTGGAAGCATATTTATCAATACTAATGAGTATGACAACACAACTTTAATGCGTTTTTACCATATTGCCAAAAAGAATGGATTTGAGTTGTGGGAAGAAGGCAACTCAAAATGACCTTTTGCAGCTTTAGTGTTTTTAATTTGTATATCAATAAGTAACGTGCTTTAGAGGCAATATTTGTAGTAATGTCAAAGCACGCTACTTTAACTTTTATGACTCTGATTATGGTCTAATCAGCTTATTCATCTGTTCTTTAAGCTCGTCTGGTTTTCTTACATTTCCATAAATTCCGAACAGGATCAATAGAACTATAATTCCGAGCACCCCATAATTACCAATCTTACTGTAAAGAGTTTGTCCTGATACAGGCGTAAAGGTAAAGTCGATGCTTGAAGCAACATCTGTTGGCATTACTTTTTGAATTTTTCCAAACTCATCGATATAAGCTGTGATACCACTGTTGGTATCTCTTAGCATTGGTTTTTGTAATTCTAACGATCTCATTCTTGCAATGTTCAAGTGCTGTACTGGAGCTTTAGTAGGTCCAAACCATGAATCATTAGATAACATTACAATAGCATTAGTCCTATCAGAATCCATTGCTTTTACAGTTTCAGGGAAGATAGCTTCATAACAAATTGCAGGAGTGAACTCTAATCCCTTTACTTTGATAGGCTCTTGAACTTTATCTCCATAAGAGAAGCTAGAATTTGGAATTACAAAGATTGAACCTAAAGGCCTTAAAAGATCAGCAAATGGGACGATTTCTCCAAATGGTACTAGCTCTCGCTTGTTGTATGGAGTAATTGAGAGTACATCAGATGTTTCACCTAATGCAATGATAGAGTTATAGGCATGAATACCAGCATCAGGAGTGGAGAGAATACCTGTAATTAGTGCACTGTCTTTCTCTTTAAAAGCATTGTTTAATTCCTCAACTAAAGAGGTGCCGTATTCAAGAGCAAAAGGCAGGGCAGACTCCGGCCAAATAATCAGGCGGTCTTTTCTGATTTTATCCTTGGTAAGATCCCAGTAAGTAGCTACAACTTCATTTGTTCTAGAACCGTCATTTCTTACCTGCTGTTCGATGTTACCCTGTACCATGGTGACATCAACAGCCTTTAGAGGTGTTACAAAGCTAACACCTTCCAAGAAGATACCTAAAAGCAGAATTACGGCTGCAATTGGTAAGAAAAGGAATCTGCGTAACGCTGTTAAGGCAATTGCTCCAGACATAATATAAACTAAAGCATTGATACCTCTTACACCAATAAATGGAGCAAAGTTCTTTAAAGGACCATCTACACAGCTGTAGCCAGGATATAACCAAGGAAAACCAGTTAAGAACCAGCCGGTAAAGAAATCTGACAAGATAAATGCTACAGGCATAAAGCTGATTAAAAAGACGGCAGTTTTACCTTTTGATAGGTAAAAAGCTAGAGTGTTTAAAATTGCATATGGTAGAGCAATATATATAAAGCTAAATAGTACAATTACAAAATTAGAGAGGACAGAAGGTAGCTCTCCAAAGCCTTCCATGACAAAGTTAAGCCATGTAAGAGAAACTGTTGCATATGAGGCATAAAAGAGCAGTGTAGTAAAAAATACTTTCTTTTTAGATTTGGCAACAGATAAAAGCATCATCAAAAATGAATATGCCAAAATTGCAGTAGGCCAAATTTCAAATGGAGCTAAAGCACAGCTTAATAACACGCCTAAAACAATAGCGCAGAGTGCTCCTCCCCACTTACTGTTTACGAGGTTTAAAAGTCTTGAGCCATCTAAAGCATTCATTAAAAAGAAAATAATTTTAAACATACGATGCTCTTGTTTTATTGAGTAAAAAGCTGCACGAATGCAGCTTTTAAATAAATATAACTTTAGTTTATTGGGGGAGTTTTTCTGTTATTCTTCTGTTTTTTCAGATACATGAAGTTCTAAAAGATGAACTCTTCTTTCATTAGCTTCAAGAACTTTAAAGTGGAAATTCTTGATATCAATGCACTCACCTACTTTAGGGAATTTACCCCATACATGGGTAATTAAACCTGCTACCGTATCAACATCGGCTAATGATGCTAAATCAGTTTCAAAGTACTCATCAAACTCTTCAATTGGAGTAAGACCGTTGATGATGAATGAACCATCATCTTTACTCCTGATGATGTTCTCTGAATTTACCTGAGTGTCATATTCATCATCGATATCACCTACGATGATCTCTAAGATATCCTCAATGGTAACTAAGCCTGAAACTCCACCGAATTCATCTACAACAATGGCAATATGGAAGCGGTTTTGCTGGAACTCTTTGAGCATAGCATTAACATGCTTTGCCTCTGGTACAATCACAGGATTTCTTAAAAGAGATTTGATACCGCCAGTTAATGTCTTAAGACCTGCAGTATAAGGAATAAGATCTTTTGCTAACAGAATTCCCACAACATGATCCTTATCCTCACTGATAACAGGGTAACGTGAGTGACCGTGTTCTAGAACAACTCTTGCAGCTTCTTCTAAAGTAGCATTTAAGTTGATAGCTACAATATCAGAGCTAGGGATCATTACATCTGAGACACGCAGGCGGTTGATATCAAAGATACCCTGGATCATGTCCTCGGTATCTTCATCAATCACATCGTTTTCTGATGCCTCATGAATTACCTGCTCAAGTTCATTTTGATTTGAAGGCTCTCCTTTTTTAGAGAACAATTTTGATAAAAATGAACCATGCTCTTCATCATGATTATCGTTCATGTTTGTTCCTTTTAGCTCTGTGTTCTATCTAACTTATCTTATCTGAATTTTGTAGTCTGTAACTTTGTATAATCTTACATAAATACTGATAGTTAAGGTAATATTTTTGTCACAAATGACCAAACATTACTGAATTTCGTATGGATTCTTAAAGCCAAGTTCTGCTAATGCTTTGATTTCTAAGGGTTCCATTACCTGAGCATCACACTCTTCAATATGGTCATAGCCAATTAAGTGCAGACATCCGTGCACGATTAAATGACAGAAATGCTCTTCTAAAGTCTTATTCTGCTCAATACATTCGCGCTCTAGCACTTCTTTGCAGATCACAAGATCACCAATAATTGGTAATTCTTCGATCCCTTCTGGCATTTCAAAAGGAAAGGAGAGAATATTTGTAGGTCTGTCTACATGTCTGTAAGTCTTGTTAAGCTCATGAATCTCAGCACTGTCTACCATACGGATAGTAAGTTCTGAGTCTTTGGTTCTACCTCCGGTAATTAGAGCTGTCTTTGCCCATAAAGTCATTTTCTCAAGACTTGGGTATGATTCTAAAGGTTCATCTGTAGCAATTTGCAGATCGATATTAACTTCCATTACAAAGACTCCTTGTTAGAGAATTCTTTATCCATAGCTTTAGACATCTGCTCTTTTAATTTTGCCTGCTCTTTGTCATAGGCATCATAAGCATTAACAATTGCAGCTACTACAGGATGACGTACCACATCAGCTGACTCAAAGAAGGTAAAGCCAATTTCAGGTAAAGCATGTAGAACTTCGATTGCCTGTTTAAGACCAGAGCGAACATTTCTTGGAAGGTCAATCTGGCTTGGATCGCCTGTAATTACAGCTTTTGAGTTAAAACCAATACGGGTTAAGAACATCTTCATCTGTTCTACAGTGGTGTTCTGAGCTTCATCTAAGATAATAAAAGAATCATTTAAGGTACGACCTCTCATGTAAGCTAAAGGTGCAATTTCGATGATTTGTCTTTCAATTAATTTTTCAACTTTCTCAAAACCTAGCATCTCAAAGAGCGCGTCATAAAGTGGTCTTAAGTAAGGATCAACCTTTTGAGATAAATCTCCAGGTAAAAAACCTAATTTTTCACCAGCTTCAACAGCAGGTCTTGTTAAAATAATTCTGCGTACTTCGTTGCGCTCTAGAGCATCAACAGCAGCAGCTACAGCTAGATAGGTCTTACCGGTACCAGCAGGTCCAATTCCAAAGCTTACATCATGAGAATTGATTTTAGTGATATAGTCAGACTGATTAGAGGTTCTTGCTTTTACAAAGCCTCTTTTAGTCTTAAAGTTATTAGCTTTGTGGTACAGAGAATCAATAGAGCCTTTTGATTCATCTTTTTCATAATCACGGTCATCATTTTCTACATGAGAAAACTCAGTGATAGCTAAATGAACCATATCAGGAGTTACTTCTGATGGCTTTTTAGTACCTTTTAAAGGAGCGGTATCTACATAAAGGCTTTTAACTAATTTCTCAGCCTTTTTTACTTTTGAAGGAGCACCTTCAATATGGAAATGAGCGCCAGAGTAGGTGATCTTTACACCTAATCTTTTATCGATTTGTTTAAGATTCTCATCTTCAGGACCGACTAAATAGGCAATTCTGTCTTTATTATCTGGTTCTAGTGAGAAATCTGTAACAACGTTATTCATTACTTAATTTGCCTTATAAAATTGTCATGCTGTTTTAGCATGACAAGATCTTTTAAACTAATTCACCTTTTAGCGTATGGGCAATAACAGAGGTGATCTTTACATCAACCATCTTGCCTACTAAAGATAAAGGTCCTTTAAAGACTACGATACGACCTGATGAAGAACGTGACTTTAATTCGCTTTCATCTTTTCTTGAGGTGCCTTCTACAAGACATTTTTGAGTAGTTCCTAAGAAAGACTGAGTATATTCTGAAGCTAACTCTTCAAGGCGGTTCTGTAATCTGTAAAGACGTTGCATCTTTACCTCTTTAGGTACAGGATCTTCAAGTTTAGCAGCTGGGGTACCAGGTCTTATTGAGTACACAAAAGAGAAGCTCTGATCGAACTTTACTTCGTTTACAACTTTCATGGTCTCTTCAAAGTCTTCATCAGTTTCACCAGGGAAACCTACGATAAAGTCTGATGAGATATGTACAGTAGGTCTTGCCTCACGTAATTTTTTTACAAGGTTAATGTACTGCTTTGCTGTATATCTTCTGTGCATAGCCTGTAAAATTCTGTCAGAACCTGACTGAATAGGTACATGGATAGAATCCGAAATCACCTCAAGATCGTGTACAGCTTTAATGATGTCATCTGTAAAGTCCATAGGATTAGAGGTTGTAAATCTAATTCTCTCTACACCAGGAATTGCAGCAATTTCGTATAGCAGTGATGAGAAATTGCAGATAGAACCATCAGGATTTAAACCATGATATGAGTTTACGTTCTGTCCTAATAAATGGATCTCTAAAACACCGTTTGCAATGTGGTTTACGCACTCATCTAAAATGTCTTGAACAGGACGAGACTGCTCTTCACCACGAGTATAGGGTACGATGCAGTAAGTACATTTGTTAGAGCAACCCTCCATGATGGTTACAAAAGCACTAGGACCTACAGGCCCTGATTCTGGCATATAGTCAAACTTATCAATTGCGTCAGCTGTAACATCAACAACTGGTTTACCAGTTGCTGTAAACTGACCAATCATTTGAGGCAGACGGTGAATGGTTCTTGGTCCAAAAATGATATTAACACTCTTATCTAACTCAAGAATTTGTTCAGCAAGTTCTGAACCTACACAGCCGCCTAAAGCAATAATTGTGTCCTCGTTGATGTCACCTGTGTGGCGCCAAGAAGCGATTTGATTGAATACTTTATCCTCGGCTTTAGCTCTTACAGCGCAAGTAACCAGGACTACGATGTCAGCATCTTTAGGAGCATTTACCTGAGCAAATCCTGCTGCAGTTAAAAGGTCTTTAATTCTACCACCGTCATAAACGTTCATCTGACAGCCCCAAACTTCAACATAGAAGGAGCCTAACTGCATTTTAAAATTGTCTTTAAGTGTAGTTGTAATATTCATGTTTTCTAATTTAAAGGTTTTCTGACAATGCACTTGTCAAATAGTTCAGTCATTAAAGTGTAATCACCAGCAAATGCATTGATTGATGCATAAAGCATCATTTTAGCATTGCATCTTGAATAATCTACATAAAAGCCTGTAGGTAACAAAAGTTCTCTAATGAACTCTCTTTGAGTTCTGCCATTGCCTTCTCTAAAAGGATGAATGGCATTGATTTCACCTAAGTAATAGGCAGCCTTAGAGGCAATGTTATCTTCAGTGCAGTCTTTTAAGTAGTTTTCACTTTTCAGTTTCAAAAATAACTTGTTCAGTTCTTTTTCAATAAAGTTAGCATCGCAGAATAATAGCTCTTTGGAGATATTAACCATACGAAACTGTCCTGCCCAAGTATAGATATCCTGAAATATATAGTGATGGATCTTTTTTAGGTGAGTAAGATCGAAGTTCCCTGAAACCGGCTTTTTCAAGAGATCAACAATCCTTGCAGCAGTGCACATTCTCTCTAACTGAGAGAGAACCTTAGGATCATGTTCTCCAAAATTATTGATTAGAACTTCAGTTCCAGGATAGCAATAAACTGTGTCGAAGGACGAAGCTTCCAAAATTCAAGCAGCCTTATACTCTTTGGTAAGTTTTAATAAAAGCTCTTGGTACTCTTTTAAGGTTATCTTGCCATCAGCATAGCTCTTTAACAGCTTTTCCTGCTCTTCATTCAGGCTTAGATTTTCCATGGCTAGAGTAGCTTTTACTTCGTCAAGTAGCATATAAACTCCGTTTGTTAATTAACATCTAAATTATATCAGAAAAGGCTAAAACTAGACATTGAATGACGCATAAAAAGTGCAATTTTAAGGGAAATTTTTTGCAAAACGAAAGTTTCAAATCAGGCAGAAAAAGTGCAAAAAAAATCCCAGACAAAGGAGACGCCTGGGACTGGATGAGGTATGTGTGAACCTGTATATGTGTATTGCTACACTAAACACTATGAATGCACATCAAAACAAACTTGCTTGCGTTAAGAAAACTTGTGGAATTTAACTTCCTAGTCATCTCAACCTCGAGAGTAATATTAAGACTTAAAACTTAGTAAACACTTAGAATTACTAATTTTTCAAATATATATTGATTCTTCACACAAAAGTTTGTTCTCATCCAATTTCGTTTTCATCCAAAATTTAAAGTCCGCTGACTAACATACTGATATTGAAAGTATCCTTAGGAACACTATTGTCTAAGTGCAGACAAACGTGCTCTTTACAATCATCATCAAAACAACATTCTATTTCGTCGAGGATCTTCTCATAATTTGCAGTTAAAAAAATTACTGTTTGCGGAGATGTAAAACAGAGTTCCTTGTAATTTATACAGCCTTCATACTAGTCAAACACACTGTTCATAGCTGAAATAGCCTCTTCTCCAATTGCAAAGACTTTGATTGAAGGTAAACAATCATGATCAATAATTTCTGAGTAAGTTTTTGAAACGAGCATATTAGGATCCTCAAAATTGAGAAAATAAATTTAACTGATTAGCTTCTTTGGTAATTCAAACTTCTGTTGTAAATGCAATTCTGGAAAATATTAAGAATTTTCCATTTAATCATCTTTTTTCAATCCAACCACAGCTTCTAAACCGTGGCTGTATCAAGCATTAGCAGATATCTGCGTTTTCTACTGTATTTACAGCTTCATTCCAAAAAGTAGCATCAGAGCTTAAAAACACGGTGGCATTTCTTTCTGAGACTAACTCTTCAGCAATACGGATCTGCTTGTTAAGATTTTTTACCTCTTTAGGTAAATTAAGCCTAGTGTTAATCCTGTAATGCTTTTCAACCACAAGACCTAATTGCTTGGTGTCAGGATTGAACTCATGTTCATCAAATTCTTTTTTTATTTCCTGAAAGTTAGTTAAAGCTGACTGTAAATCAGAGTACAGGTGTCTTCTTTCTTTTAAACATTCGATCAGGTTCAGGTAATGTCTTGTAGACTTGCCGTCTATTACTCTGTTATTAGCATCATCAATTTCATTGTTTAGTTGTTCTAGATAACCCTGAGCTTTCAGATAAAGATTGATGAGCTTATCTAGTTTTGTGTCATTTTCTTTTTCTGTACTCTCGTCTTTGAAAAATGACTTGGAATCCTCAATCTCTGAGGTTAGATCTTCAGCCCTGATTTCTCTATCAAGCTCAGAGATAGTTTTTCTAAAAAATCCACGTAAAACGAAAGCTCTAGCTAAGGTAATTTTTTCCATGATTAAATCCTCTAAAAATTGCAAAATAAGCTATAAATTTGCTTATTTAGGTACAAATATCGAAGAAAATGCTTCAAAAGTACAAATATTTGCAAAATTTAGCTAAAAAACGTAAAGACAAATTGCAATAAAAAAAGCAATTGCAAGTTAGTTTTTACACTGTAAAGACTTATCAGAGCGCAGAAATTATGGTTTACTCTGTAAGCTCAGAAAAAATCACTAACCTATAACTGAGTCGTAAGTTTTAAAGTATTCAAAATTTTAGAATTTTGCCAAACGGCTCTAAGTGTGGATCTTTTGTTCTCTGAGCCTAAATTCTTAGGCATGCAAAGAGAGATTAATGGAGTAAATTTTGACATGATCCAATTTTCAGCCGATGATACTTCAAGTGTCTGTTCTCAATTACTTTCTGTTGATCTTTTCTGACCGCCTGTTTAGAGCGAGGCGATAGGTCGCTTCCTTTTATTTGTATTGTAAAAAGCTATCGTTCCAGATCATGAAATATGAAGAAAATAATTAAAAAAAATAATTGGATTAAATTCTTAATGATATAAATGCAAATAATCGACAGTTATTTGAATAAATGCATTTTAAAACAGATGATTAACTATAAGATAATTGTAGTAAAATCTTGTAGTAAACTCTCAAAACCAGAATAACGGAATTGTTTACACAAACTTATCTTTTTATACCTATAAATTTACAAAACTTACAAATCGACTTAACCTTCTAACAAGACAATATTCGCATAGTTAAATACATACTATGGAGAAATAAATGTCAAATTCAAGTCCCGATCTGTCAAGACGCGATTTTTTTAAGGTATCAGCTGCAGCCATTGCAACTGTTGGTGTAGCTAACTTCTTAAAGCCATCTTATGCTACTGAAGTTAATGTAAAAACAGTAGCTTTATCTAATCTTCCAAAAGCTCCTGTTGAAGTAGCTAAATCCTCAGAACTTGTACAGAAAGCTTGGGATTATTTATTAGGTGAAATCAATTCATTACATGATCTTGCTTTAAGAGAAAAGGTTTTTAGTTTCTATCAGAATACAGTTCCTACATTTATGGAGCAGCATCAGGGTTCGGCTAATGTATCAAAGGTATATAAGATGCTGTTACAGGAGCATTTAGTAGATCCTGCTTTAACTGATGAAGCTCATCTGTTCCCACCATTAAAGGATTTAAACATCAATCCTCAGCCATTCTTCTCAGCACCTGGCAGTGGCTATGGTAGCCATCACGCTTATCCTGGTGGACTTGCAACTCATACAGCTGTAAACGTAGAGATCACAAAGTCTATCCTTACTACTTACTCACATATCATGGATTATGAGTATGGCTATGACATGGCAGTTGCAGGTCAGTTATTACATGATTTAGCAAAGCCATGGGTATTCCAGTGGAATAAAGATGGTTCATGCCTGAAAGAGTACTCCATTGCAGGTACCGGTGCTCACCACATCTTCTCAATTGCGGAAGCTATCTACAGAGGAATGCCAGCAGATGAGGTAGTAGCTCAGGCTTGTGCTCACAATCATCCTGGTACTCCAAAAGATGAAGAGTTAGTTGTAGGCTGGATTAAGGCTGCTTCAATTTTAGCCTGCGTTGATCCAATTGAGCGCGGTTTATTAGATAAAGACGGTAAGAGACTGCCTACACCTCATAAGCAGGCAGGCTATTTAGTTCACTTAGGTGATCACGATTTCGTTCTCTCAGTTCCAGCAGCACAACAGTCTGTAATTGCACTTAAAGAAGTTGCAGCTAAAGATTATGGTATGAATGACAAAGAGTTAGAAGGTGAGAAGTTTAATATCTTTAGAAACTACATCGCTTCTCAGTACAGTTTCATGCATATCCATCAGGCAATGTCTGAGGCTGATCCTTACCTTGCGGTAAAGGCTATTGCTAAAAAGGTTGTGTCTTAAGAGTTAAGAATAAATAAGACAGTTAAATTTTCGGGTAATCGAATTTAACGGTATTCCGATTAAGAGTACATTCTGGTTGAACCTAAATCTAGGTTAAACATGGTTAATTGCCACAGGGCACTGTGGCATTTTTTAGGAGAAATAAAATGGGCATGATGTCAATTTGGCATTGGGCAATCTTATTGTTGGTAGTTGCTCTAGTGTTTGGTACAGGTAAGTTAAAGAACCTGGGTAAAGATTTCGGTTCTGCAATCAGCGGTTTTAAAGCAGGACTTAAAGAAGATAATAATCAGAATTCAGATTTGACAGTGTCAAAGCATGAAGGTCAGAAAGAATAATAAGACAATGTTTGGTTTTTCATTAGACCAGCTGCTGTTGCTCTTAGCTGTATGCTTTTTAGTCTTAGGACCAAAGAAAACAGTAGAGATGGCATACAGACTTGGTATTCAGGCAAGAAAAGTAAAAAGCTATTACGATTCTTGCAAAAAAGAGTTTGGTCTTACCGATCTTGAAGCGGTAAAGAACTCTTTTTGTAATAGCTCAAAAGACATTGAGCAAAAAATAAACTCAATGTCTTATGAACTCAAAAAAGCTATACGTTCAGATCCTCAGCAAATAGATAACGCAGTATCTGTAAGTGAAGGTAAAAAAGATGACTTGTCAGAAGTCAGTCAAAAGCTCAAGCCAAATTTAAAAACTCAGACTGAGTCTGAAGATAAAGAGCTTAAGCTTAGGATTGCAGCCCTTGAAGTAGAGCTCATTAAGATAAAAGCCAATCTTTTGCAAAGCAAAAACGAGAGCTTATAAGTAAGCAAACACCATGAAGAATAAAAAATCACAGCAAGATGACAAAATCTGCAACTCTCCTTTTGTCTCAAACCTTTTTGCACTACGTAAAACTGTTCTTTTAAGCCTATTAGGTATCGCAGTTTGTATTGCCGCCTTAGCGCCTTTTACTGAGCTTTTGTTTGATGAGGCAACTAAACCTCTTCTGTCATCACTGCCACAAGGCTCAAGAATGTTAGCTGTAGGAGTAGTCTCTCCAGTATTAGGTCCTTTAAAGGTACTGCTTTTTTGTGCCTTTGTACTCTCACTGCCATTTACCTTTTACATGATCTGGAGCTTTGTCTCACCAGCTTTATACAAACATGAAAAAAGAACCGCTCTGCCTTTTATCCTGTCATCAGTGGTCATGTTTGTAACAGGTACCATGTACTGCTATTTTGTGGTCTTTAGAGCGCTCTTTCCATTTATCGCTTCTTTTGCCCCTGAGACAGTGAACTTTGCTCCTGATATAGAAGTTTACATAAGCTTTCTCTTACATATGTTTTTAGCTTTTGGTCTTGCTTTTGAAACACCAGTTGCAGTGTTCTTATTAGCTGCAAGTGGTGTTGTGGAGTTAGAGATGCTAAAAAAGGTCAGACGTTATGTAATTGTAGGTGCTTTTGCACTAGCAGCTGTATTAACACCTCCTGATGTTACCTCGCAGCTGCTTTTAGCTTTACCTTTGCTAGTTCTTTATGAATTAGGTCTTATAGTAAGCACAATCTTTTTAGCAAGGAAACAAAAAAAGCAAAACTCACTTGTAGTATCTCCGTAAGCTTCAATACGATTTACATATAAAATAACAGCTGCACAAGACAGCTTTTATTTTAAGATTAGTCTTTATCAATTCTCAGAATTAAAGACCTGACTGAAGACGTATTGTCCTACCATATTGCCACCGGGTGTGGTGTAATGGGTCTTGTCATAATACAAAGCTTTACCACCATCAGTTCTGGTTCTGAACTTACCATCCCCAAGAGCCTGAGCTGCATTTCTGTCAACAAAGGTTACATTGTCTTTGCTCTTGGCATATTCACGAATAGCATTGTTAATAAGATCTCTTCTGTAACCTAAGTAATCTTTAGTAAAGTTGCATCTGTCAGTTTTGAAGATGTGTCTTAAAGCACTGTTCTGTAAATTAGCCTTTAAACAATTTACGATAGACTGACTGGTGTTAATACCTTGTCCTATGATATAGAAGTTGAGCTTTGGATAATGTTGAATTTCAGAATCAAAGTCCTCAATTAAAGCTTTAATGAAATCATTAAAGCTTTCATCATTATCTTTTAAATTGAATTCTCTGATGAAATAGGTGTAATAAAAATCCCAACGGTTGCCAATTACAACTTTATCTCCATCCTGCATCTTATCCAGAACGTATTTGTAAATTTTGTAGAAAGTCTCTCTTTCTTCATGAGTGGAGATAACTTTTACCTTATAGCCTGAGAAGTTAGGTCCATAGCCAATAGTTCCATGCATAAACATGAAATATAAAGGTCTTTTATTGATATCTCTTAAATAGTAGCTGTAATGCTCACTGTGAGAATCACCAACTACAAAGGTATGAGCCTTCTCATTCTGATTGCCAAGCTTATAAACTGGTACCTCATTTAAGGTCATCATGATCTTTGGTTTGTAGTTAAGATCTTTGATGGTATCTAACATCACCATCTTTTTGCCATAAGGATCAATGTAAGGGGAGAGCAGGTTTTTACCATCCTGTGAAAATACAAAGACAGAGGCAATCATACTTAAAACATAAATTAAAGCTGACAGCCTGTTGCTTACCTGTCTTTTTTCAATATAGAGATATGAAAGTGCTGTAAAGACAGCAACTAAGACAATTACTGAAAACAGGTGAATGTATTTTGAGCTGTAACCTAAGTCAAAGCAGAAAATGGTAACAGGCCAGTGCCACAGATAAAGGGAGTATGAAAACTTACCTATAGAAGTTAATGGTCTAAAGTCTAAAAGAGAATGCTCATTATGAGCAAGGATAACTAAAGAGGTTCCAATAACAGTAAGTAAAGATGTAGATATATACCAAGCAGCACCGTTACTTAAAGCTGTAGTAAAAATTGAGTATAAAAATAAAGCTACACCTATAATTTCAGCTGTGTACTGAAGATACTGTCTCTTATCAAAGACTAAACTGTAAACAGTATCTTTGTAGAAGAATAGAACACCACCTAAAAACATTTCCCAAATTCTGGTATGAGTTAAAAGGTACCCTTGACCGCCTTTTGAGAAAACATAGGAACTTACAAGAGCTAAAGCAAAAAATGCGCACATAGCTTTAGGAAGATTCTTTAAGCCAAAGAGCTTTACCAACAGCAGTATTAAAAGAGGGTAGATGAGGTAGAACTGTATAGTAATGCAAAGGTACCATGTATGTAGCAATAACTTTTCAGAAGAATCTAAGGCAAAGTAACCACCAGAGTGAGCAAAGCGATAGTTGCCTATGAAGGATAAAGTATTGATTACCTCAAGTGAGAGCTCCTTATAGACGGATGGAAATAAAATAAAATAGCCTATGCCAAGACAAAAAGCGCAGACTGCTATGAGTGGAGGGAGGATCCTCAACAGTCTTCTTTTATAAAAAGCGCTTAAGGAAAAACTCTGGTTTTCTAATTTATAGACAATGCCTGAAGTGATCAAAAAGCCTGAAATTATCAAAAAGATATCAACACCTAAAAAGCCACCTGAAAAGGTGGTAACAGTTGATGATTCAAATGACTTTAAAAGATCAAAAAAGTGGTAGAGCACTACCGCTATGATCGCAATGCCTTTAAGTCCGTCAATATCACTACGGAATTTAGCTGCCATAAGTTTTTCCTAAGATTTTGTGTGCTTTTTTACTAAAGCTCTGACTCTTCAAGGTTCTTATAATATTCTTGTTTTAAAGCAAAAGATGCTTTTGAGTAGTCTATGATTTGTTTTAACAGCTTTTCAAGCTCTTTATTCTTTGAGTAGTCAGCTGGTGCAAAATACTTAATTCTCTTATCGCGAATTAAAGAATGCACTCGCTCTTTATTTTTTAATTTTGGATCATAAACACCGATAGCCTGTCCTCCTAAAGAGGTTACAAGTTTCATACAAGGAATATCGGTTTGACTGTCACCAATATAGACAATGTTTTCAAAAGGAATTCTTATGGATTCCTTTGGGAAATAACGGTTAACGTCATTGTCATTAACGTTTAGTGTGCCTTTAGAAATTCTAAACAAGAACTGAGTCTTATTGGTGAAGTTAATGTTCTGAGCAGGCCATACAGCAGTGCCATTTCTGTCATAGAAAAAAGCATTAGCGTAAATTGCCTTGAATTTATCGGCAATAGCTGTGCCTTCAATCATTTCTTTTAAGCCTGAGGAAATGATGTAGTGCTCAACTTCAATGCCACACTTTTTGCCATAAGCATTGATTCTGTCAAACCAGGTTTCAACTCCTTTGTAGAGTTGAACCTTAGAACCGAACTCATGCAATTTATCTTTTTTTACCTGAAACTTACCTTTAGCCCCGTTTAACATCAGGTACATGTAAGACAGATTTGGATCCATCTCGTTTTCAACAGCAAGTCTAGTAGCAAGATCCCAGAATTCATCTACATTCTCATTGATTTGCTGAATATAGCCTTGAGCCTGCATTTCATATGGAGTTAGAGTTCTGTCAAAGTCATAACAGATAGCTAGAACATTGTTTTGATTATATGGCATATGTTTATTCCTTATTTCATCGTTGCAAGCTTACTCTAAAAAGATGAAAAAATATTTGATGTAACTAAAAAAGAGCACTTAAAAACTTGCGCCTAATAAAATTCACCTCCCACTAAGAAAAAAACTAAACTGATGTGAAAATTGAAGAAAAAAGGTCATTTGCAGTGAGAAATGCATCTATTCGAAGAATTTGACTTAGAAATCTTACAAAAATGAGTACAATATGACTAAGTTTAGATTAGGAGCAACTATGTCAAATACACCTAAAACAGAGCAGGATTACTTTCAGCAGTCAAAAGAATTGACCAATGAGCAGGAAAAAGAAGGTCAGACTTTATATGATCCATATAAGAATGCACCTTTGAGCATGAACGAAAGACTTTACTTTAATATATCAATCGTCTACGTAACTTTGATCTCTTCATTTGTGTTTGCCCTAGTGATGGTAGCAAGACCATCATTTTTCAGTGCTTTTTTAGGTTTGGTATGGGCAATGCCAGGTCTTTTAGTTTTAATTGGTTTTAACCGTGGCAGAGCAAAAAAGCGTCTGCGTACTTTTCATACCTTTATCTTTGTAGCAGAGCTTTTATTCTTATGCTACGTGCTCTTGTTAGTTGCAACAGCTGTAGCTTCAGCTAAACTACAAGACAGCTCACTGCTTTATACAGCTGTATATCCTGTGTTCTACGTCTTTTATGTACTAGCTTTAGAGTTTGGTATCTTTAGAATTGTAAAGAGGCATGAAGATGCTTATTACAATGAGAAACTAAAAGATCCTTTGAAAAAGTACTAGTACCAATAATCGCAAAACTAAAAAATTTGGAACTAAAAAAAGTTTATAAGCAGTTTTTCTTAAAGAAAAACGATAAAAATGACATCCATTAAAAGTGAGTGTAATTATTTGTAGGGACTGACGTTAAAAAAGTTAATTTTAATTGTTGACAATTTTAAATTTGTCTTTATAATGTGTCTCCGTTGTCGAACACAAACGAAAATACCTGTTTAGGGGTATAGCCAAGTGGTAAGGCAGCGGGTTTTGATCCCGCCATTTCCCTGGTTCGAGTCCAGGTACCCCTGCCACTTTGATAAGTTTTGTTTGATAATGTAAGTGTTGGGGTATCGCCAAGTGGTACGGCAGCGGATTCTGATTCCGCCATTACCTAGGTTCGAATCCTAGTACCCCAGCCATCAGATAAGTGGCTATGTAGCTCAGTTGGTTAGAGCGCGGCACTCATAATGCTGAGGTCACTGGTTCGATTCCAGTCATAGCTACCAAACGACCACCTTTAGGTGGTTTTATTTTATCTGAATTCCAAATTTCATTTCTTTTGGGGTATCGCCAAGTGGTACGGCAGCGGATTCTGATTCCGCC
>HF987966.1:579-43493 GCA_000431835.1 Succinatimonas sp. CAG:777 | reverse complement strand
AATAGAGATAACAGGAAATTGTCCCATGTACTTTTTACAGAACTTTTTGTCCTCTAATATCTTGGTATCTTTAAAGTAGTTTAGATGTTTAGTTATGTTTCCAGGCTCTTTAGCACTAATCTTTAAGAAAGATTCAAACATACTCATGAGCAAGGTCTTACCAAAACGTCTAGGTCTTGTTAAGAGCAAAACAGTAGTACCATTGATTAAAGACTTATCATCTACTGCTTCATCTTCAGAGAATACAGTCTTTAAGTATGGAGTCTTATCTACGTAGTAACGGTTCTTTTCTCTAACCTCAGCAAAGGTATCACCTGTTACTGGTAAGGCTAAGAAGTGTTTTTTGCTCATTATTGGTTCCTGTTACTTTTTCTTAATTTCTTACATGATTATATGTTATTTGCACTACTTTATTAGGCTTTTACATACAAATATTGCCAATTTTGAGGATGTAGAACAAATATTTCTCAATTTTAGTTTTTCTAAAATGAAAAATCCCAGATAGCTTTATTACCTACCTAGGATTTTATTTGAAACTTATCTTTTAAATGAGTTGATGGATTACCTGTTATTTACTCATATCATGACAATTCATCATTTCATCAGATTTTGATAAATCATGAGGCATTGAATTCATGCTCATTAAGTCATGTTTCATATTCATCGACATATGACGCATATTTAAAGTTTCTATTACTTTTGGTGTATCAGTCATGCCTAAGGCAGGATCTAGCATACCAAAGACCATGGCAGCATGTGAGGTTACAAGATAAATGCTCAAAAGCACGATCTTTACAGCCATCTTAGTACGCTTGCTTGCTTTTCTAAAAATCAGATTTATCTGCAGTAAAGACATTAACACTAAAGGAACCACAGCTACCATAAATAAAAGAGCTGAAGCATAATCTATCCAGCCTTTCCAAAGATTTTGTTCATTTGCAGGAAGAACCAACTCTTTTATAAATAAAAAACCTAAAACAAGCATCACAATGCCTGAGATAAAAGTGCAGATAGAATTTAAACTATGCACTTTTAGTAATGGTTTTGAGCTAAAGAGAAGAACTATTTCAGTAATAGCAATAGTCTCTGCTATTACCATTGGCACTACCATGAAGAAAATCAAGTTATATGGAGAATTGGCCATTAAAAGCGACATATATTGAGTCATTAACATTTATGAATACCTTTCAATTCAATGAAAACACATAAAGTTTGTTTTGAGTTTGCTACTCTAGAGGCTTAATTCTAGCAAATAAACTGCATGCAATTGCGACGAAACTTATCATTACGTTTATTACATTAAACACGGTTACTTTGTAAGTATCTAGTGCAGACTTTTATAATCACTTGGAAGTAAATGCTGTTGACCGAACTTTTATCCTCAAAAATAGCGAAAACCAGCAAATAATGTTAAACTTTTGACATTGAATTTAATTAAAAGGAGTTTTGCTATATGTCAATGCCAGAACGTTACCACCCAGAATGCCCACCAGATGCTCATAAAGTTATTAGACCTCCTGTAAAAGAGGTATTTGCTACACTTTGCGTCAAGGTTGAAGATTCTGAAGAGAAGAACGGCATGGCAAACGTTGTAGAAATACTCTCTTTAATGAGCAAAAAGCCTTTAATCTTATGCTCAGATAAGATGCGCAAGCTAATCTGCGACTACACTAAAGACAGTGAAGTAAAACCTGAATTCTTAAGAGTCCATGAAGACGGAAAAGCTTCAATCAGCTATGAGAATGGAGCTATTGGTCCTACTACAGATTTTTATGATTTTGCAGGCAATTCTCTGAACTATAAAGATTTCTTAAAGACCTTAGAGAAAAAATGTATTGTAAGTGTAGATATGTTATCAATGTTTACCTTACGTTCAATCTCTACTGTATATCCTTGGGATGAACTTTTAGCAAATCAGTTCTTAGGTCAGTATTTAGAGGCTTCAAAAACTCTGACTGATGACGACATTGCTCTGCTTACAGATGTACGTTATGGCAGGTTTGATGCACTCAACGTTGAAGAGAAGAGTGCTACTGCTTATAAATTCTTAAGACTAGAACGTAAACTTTTCTTACAGTATCCAACTGAAGATGACTAAACTATTATCTAAGACCTCCTCTTTGGCGGTCTCTTTAATTCAAAAGCCTTCAATTACTCCAAACGATCTTGGTTGTCAGGATTTAGTAAGAGCAAGACTTGAGAATGTTAACTTCAAGTGCTTAACTTTAAAAGACAGTGGCACTGAAAATCTTTTAGCTCTCCATGGTGAAGGTTCCCCTTTCTTTTTATTTTTAGGTCACACAGATGTCGTAAGTCCTGGTGATGAAAGTGCCTGGGCAGTGCCTCCATTTGAAGCCTTAATAGATGATAAAGGTGTTTTACATGGCAGAGGATCGCAGGACATGAAAGGATCTGATGCTGCTATGACAGAAGCTCTAGTAAGCTTTGTAGAACACAATTCTCATCACAAAGGCACTGTAGGTATTCTTTTAACCTCTAACGAAGAAGGAGATGCTAAAGGTGGTACTCCTTTTGTAGTTGAGTACCTAAAAAAGAAGAACCTCATTCCTGATTACTGCCTTGTAGGCGAGCCATCTTGCTCTAATACTTTTGGCGACACCATTAAAAACGGCAGACGCGGTTCGCTTACCGCTCATATCACTGTAAACGGAATTCAGGGGCATGTAGCCTATCCTGACAGATGCGATAATGCAGCTCATCATGCTGGAGTTTTAATCTCACGATTATTCTCTAAAAAGTGGGATGAAGGTTCAAAGTTCTTTCCTCCAAGCTCTTTTCAGGTAACCAACATTAAGTGCGGTACCGGTGCTGAAAACGTAGTACCTGGCAGTTGCTATATTATGTGCAACTGGAGATTTAATGATGCCTTATCAAAAGACAAGATCTCAATTGAGGTAGAAAAAATCATAAGAGAGTTAGAGCTTAACTGTGAGATTAGATATGTTCTAAACGGTGAACCATTTATTACTAAAGGCGGTGAACTTTTAGATTCTCTTGAAAAATCAATAGTTGAAGTTACAGGTAACAAAGCTTTGTTATCTACAGCGGGTGGCACCTCAGATGGTCGCTTTGTAGCTCCATTAGGCACTAAAGTAGTTGAATTTGGACCTGTATCAAACTTAATTCATAAAGTAAATGAATCTGTTGAATTAGATTCATTAGACAAGCTTCATGAGGTTTATGTTAAGACTTTAAACGATCTGTTCAGATAAGATATGAAGTTAGGCTTTTAGAGCCTAATTTTCTTTACAGCCAAACTAAAATTGATTAGAAGACGTGCTCTTTAAAGGCTTTAATCATGGTCTTAGTAAGAGAAATTACGGGATCAGCAATTTCAAGCTCCTCGCGTTTTTTCCATAAAGCTTGAGCTAATTCATTCTCATCACGCACAATCGTACGTGAACCGTCAACTTCAGCTACATAGCCTAGAAGCAGATTGCTATCAATTCCCCATGGTTGAGAGCCATAGTACCTCAGGTTTTTAATCTTAAGGCCGACTTCCTCTGCAACCTCACGAGCACAAGTCTGCTCTGGAGTTTCTCCTATTTCACAAAAACCTGCAATCAAAGCTACACCTCTGTATGGTCTATCTTTATATTGAGTAACTACGATGTTATCGCCATCAGTTACAGCAACAATTACCGCAGGAGCAATCTTAGGATAGATCGTGTTACCACAATGAGGACATACTAAAGCTCGCTCTGTTTTAGAGTGCTCTGTTCTACAGCCACAGAAGCCGCAGAACTTATTAGACCTGTACCATTGGAATAACTGATAAGCAGTAAAGCCTGCAAAGCATACAGTACGAGGATTGTCTGAGCGTAAGACTCTTTTGGTCATATAAGAAAAACCATCAAGATATGGGCAATTCTCACCTGTATATAGAAAATAAGCTCTATCATCAATCTTAAAAAGATAGGTAAGTTCGTTCTGATTGAATGATGATGCTTTGGGTAAAGATAATGGAGAGTTCTCTCCATCACCAGATACTAATACATTATTACCGTCAAAGACGAAGACTTCATCATTATCTTGAGCGTCTCTTTTTAAAGAGAACTCGTTATAAAACTGATGTGGGAATAAATCTTGGATCATAGTTTACTCTGCAGATATTTTTCTGCATCTAAAGCAGCCTTGCAACCTTGTCCTGCTGAGGTAATGGCCTGACGATAAACTCTGTCGGAACAGTCACCTGCAGCAAAGACACCAGCAACTGAGGTTGAGGTCTCTGAGGTAAAACCAGTTTTTACAGTACCGTCATCATAAAGTTCAATCTGACCTGCAAAAGGCTTTGTTGAAGGTTCATGACCTATTGCCATGAAGACTCCTGAAAGAGCAATATCTCTATTCTGTCCATTACTCTCCACCCTGACACCATTTACAAGATTACCATCGCCTAAGATCTCTTTGATGTTGGCATTTAAGACAAACTCAACCTTACCTTCAATCTCGAGTTTTCTTAATCTGTCGACTAGAACTTTCTCTGCTCTAAACTCTGCTCTTCTGTGAATTAAATAAACTTTTGAGCACAGGTTAGCTAAATACAAAGCTTCAATGAAAGCAGCTGATCCTCCACCTACAACAGCAACTTCTTTACCTCTAAAGAAAAAGCCATCACAGGTTGCACAGGCAGATACGCCCTTGCCCTTATATTTAGTCTCAGACTCTAACCCTAAATATCTTGCTTTAGCGCCGGTTGCAATGATCACTGTTTTTGCTTTTAAAACTGTACCTGATGAGAGATAAACTTCTTTTACATTTTTTGAAAAATCAGTTTTTACAACTTCATCATAAATAAACTTTGTGCCGAGTTTTTCTGCATGCTTTGACATATCCTGCATGAGAGAAAAACCGTCAGGAGCATCAAAACGTGATGGCCAGTTTTCAATTTCAGGTGTGGTTGTAAGCTGTCCACCGACCTCAGAGCCACAGACTAAAACCGGCTCTAATTGTGCTCTACAGGCATAGATGGCAGCAGTATAGCCGGCTGGACCTGAACCTATGATAAGAGTATTTAAAATCTCACTCATTTAGCTAAAAGCTCCTTATAGTGTTCTTTAGCATAAGACACTGCATACTTTACCCATGGTTCATTAAAAGAGATCAGATACTCAAGTGCAAAATCAACAGGGAAAGCATCTATGCACTCATCAGCTTTTTTTGAAAAAGAAATATGCCAAGGTTCAAAAGCAATAGTGCCTTTTCCGTTAAAAGGACGTTTAAAACCGAATTTATTGAGGTTTTGAGAAAGATACTGCCCTAATTTGTAGAAGTAATTACCCTTTTGATATTCTCTTGCGGTAAGTTCTAACTGTTTACCCTCAGGTAAGAGGTTTACAGCATAGATATCAAAATCAGTACCAAAATGGTGACGGGAAAAACCAGGAATTGCTGAAAATCTTATGATTTCTAAAACCTTCTGCTCATCACTTAATGAGCTGATATCCATAGGATTTTCATTTGCATCTAAGACAGGTCTTTTTCCTTTGAACTTGTCATCAAAGATTTTAAACTGCTTATAAAAACTTCTGTAGGCAGAAGCTATACGCAGTTCAAAACCTTTATCAAAGGCATCTGAGAATAAATCTGGTAACGCCTTTGCTGCATCCCTGTCACACATGAGCACACTCATGCGTCTAGGATCATCTTTAATATTTACTAATTTACTGTCATCAAGACCAATTAACTGTTCTTTAGTTGCCATATGTTTCTATAATCTTTGAAGCTTCCTCTTTAAGATCTGAGCTTCCGTGTTCCTTCACATCATCAATGATCTTCAAAGCTTCTTCTGTATCGCCAGTCTCAAAATACAGTCTAGCTAAGTTTAATTCATCAACATAGTACTGATGCTGTTTTGCATTTAAACCTTCATAGTCATCTGTATTTTCAGCATTATCTAAATTGTTGTCATCTGCTACATCGTCACTCTGTGAAGAAATAGGACCGATGGTATCTGCTACATTCTCTAAAGAATGATCTTCAGTATCATCAGGATCTGATGATTTATCTTCAACTGGTTCATTCAATGCTAAATCGTCATCAGGGATACTCTTAGGATCAACTGCATTTGCTGAACTCATCATAGAAGCAATCTCATCATCTGTGAAGGCTTTTTCGTTATCATGAGGTAAATCGTCATGAACACCGCCACTTAGCATGTTCATAATATCCTCATCAGCACCTGAGTCATATTGAGCTTTTGATGCACTTAATCTTTGCTCCAGATCATCTAAAGCTTTTGCATCTTCTGCTTGAGACTCTAAAGATTCGACATTTTCAGCAGGAGAATCATTCTCTTTACTCTTAAGAGCATCATCATTTGCATCAGTTGCGACATCAGCTTGCTCTATAGTCTCTTCTAAATTATCTGATAGATTGTCCTCATTTTGAGGAGTGTCTTCAACAGTATCAGAAGCTGTTGTAGAACTAGGATCTTTGCCTTTACCTACAATATCGAAGTCGTCATCAGGAACTGCCCAGGATACAACGCCATTTTCATCTTTGCTGTTGTCATCATGTGGTTCTGGATTAAAGATAGCCTGCTCTGACTTATCCTGAATATCACCAATATCATTGGTGTCATCATTTTCGCTCTTAGCAACATCTGTGGTGTCAGCAGTATCTTCGTCTGCTGATGTAACCGTAGCTTCTTCTACAGGAGTTTCATCAAAAGAATCATCCTGCTCTGGCACTTCAAATTCAGGCTCTACAGCTTCATTATCGAGGTAATCAGCCTCATCAGTATCAACAGGTTCAGCATCTACAGTCTCTGCATTTTCAGGTTCTACAGCATCTGTATGAGGTTCTGCATCTTCATCGATAGTGTGTTCTGATTTTTTCTTCTCTTCATCTTCAGGAATAGCATCAAATGTTTCCACACCATCTGATATTTCTTCAGGAGACTCTGCCTCTTCTGGAGCATCAACAACATTGTCATTACCCATTAGGAGATCTTCTAAATTAAGATCATCATTTAAGAACTCATCAACATTCTTTCCTACAGAATTGTTTTTAGGGACTTCATCATCAGAGATCTCTTCAGCCTCTGCTTCAGGAATATTGTCTTCTTTACGGTCATTGTTTTCAAATTCTGCATCAGTTTCAGCTTTTTCATCTTCAGTATGGTCAGAATTCTTATTATCAGACATTGACTCTAAGAATGCTTTTTCTTCACCTGAGAGTTGCTCTTGAGGATCTTCTGATGAAACGGGCTCTTCCTTTGAAGGCTCTGCAGCATCTTCTGCCTTATTTGAAGCATCAAGAGGATCTGCAACATCTGATGCATCAGCATCAACGTTATCAGATAATTCAGCTTGTGAAGACTCACCTTTAATATCTAAAGTCTCAGGATCAACGTGATTTTCTTCTAAAATCTTATCTGAGTTATCTTTTAGGTGATTTAACAGTTCATCTTCACTGACATCTTCAACTTTTACATCATCTGCAAGGATGTCGTCTGTTGCAGGTGATTCTTCTTTTGATTCAGTCTCATCTGAAGGTGTACTCTCAGCAGTATTTTCCTGTTCAGCCACAGTCTCTTTTTCAGCATCATCTACAATTGAATCAATGTCTGCATTGTCTGTTACATCTGTTGCTACATCTGAAGTTTCACTTTCTTTTGCACTATCAGCATTTTCATAAGCCTTATTCATGGCCTCTGTGATCGCTTCTTCTTCAGACTTTGGGGCGGTATCTTCAGCCTCCCTATTTTCCTTTAAAGATGTTTTCTCGGTTACAGACTCTTGTGCTGTTGCATCTGCTACAGGATCTTCTTCGGATTTAGGAGCTTTGGCTTTATCTTCAGTCTTTTCTTCAGCTTCTTTTTGCTCATTTAAAGCAGCACTCCAGGCATCAGCCATAGTCTCTTCTTCAGATTTAGGAGCATTGGCTTTGTCTTCAGTTTTTTCTTCAGCTTCTTTTTGCTCATTTAAAGCAGCACTCCAGGCATCAGCCATAGTCTCTTCTTCAGATTTAGGAGCATTGGCTTTGTCTTCAGTTTTTTCTTCAGCTTCTTTTTGCTCATTTAAAGCTGCACTCCAGGCATCAGCCATAGCCTCTTCTTCAGATTTAGGAGCATTGGCTTTGTCTTCAGTTTTTTCTTCAGCTTCTTTTTGCTCATTTAAAGCTGCGCTCCAGGCATCAGCCATAGCCTCATCATCAGACTTAGCTTTATCATCATCTTTCTTTTCAGAGTTTTCCTGTTCGTTTAAAGCAGCTTCCCAAGCTGATGCCATATCATCTTGTGAAGTATCTTTATTCTCATCTTTATCAAGATCAACGTTCTTTTCAGAACCAGTCTGCTCATCTAGAGCTTTAGACCACTCATCCATTACATCCTTGTCATCTTTTATCTCATCAGATGAGTTAGTTGTTGCTGCATTATCCCAAGCCTCTTGAGCAGGATCTTTTTCAGTTGAAGTTGCATCAGCACCAGTGTTATCTGCTGTTGCACTGTTATCAGGAATTTCTGTAGCATTTGAAGCTGATTCTTCAGCGTCAGCCTGCTTTTTCTCATTTAAAGCAACTTCAACATCTGATGCTGAATCAGATGGTGAATTTATAGAGTTATTGTTCTTGTCCAGTTCTCTTTGAGGAATATCCGTAGTATCTGGCTCTTCATCGCCAGATACGGGAGCTTCAAGATCGATAGAACCGTTCTCATCTGATAATAAGGTATCATCTGATGAGTAATCATCCTCAACATCAAAGTCATCGGTCATCTTAGCGCTAGCACGAGACTTTAACTTGATAATTAAGAAGACAATCATCAGTACTAAAGCTAATAAGCCAGCACCGAATAAGATCATCATGACAGGCTTATCAAGATCAACTACAGAGGTAGGTGTACTTACTGAGAATTGAGACAGCTGCAGCTGCATATCCTCAATCTTCTCATCATTAGCAAGTAACATCTCTCTCATTCTGTCATTATCTTGAGAGATCTTTGAAATATTACCTTTAATCTCAATAATGTCTTGCTGAAGACCTGAAATAATATTGTCATACTGAGAAGCTAATGTAGAAACACTGTCTGCTGCTGTTTTAGCAGTAGCTGCAGATGTTTTCTTCATTCTGTCCATAGCTTCAGCTAACTGTTGCTCTAAGACTTTAGTTTTCTCATCAATAGCTTTCTTATTGCCATCGAGCATGATCCTGATAGATTGAGCATCTACAGCAGCAGCTGCAAGATCAGCACTCATTGCTTTAGCAGCTTCTGCCTTTTTGTTATTGTCTGCACTGCCCTCATTATTACCGTTTGGTACGGTCTCTTCTGTAACCTGACTTTTATCAAGATCAGCGCCACGGGTATTCTCTGGCATTGCTACGGATAAATCTTTTTTAACCGCTTCTTCCTGTAACTTTTTAATCTTAGTCTCGGTGGCGGTGTACTGAGGGATATCGTTATCAGACAGTGACTGCATTGGCTTTGAAGCTTGTGTTGCAGGAGCAGGAGTTGCTGTGTTGTTTAAGGTTGCCTGAGTATTTACAGTAGCAGGAGCATTACCTAAAGGAGGTAAAGTCATACTGCCCTGAGCTAAAAGTCTTGAACCTGTATCGGTTGTTTCTCGTGCAATTTCAGATACAGGAGGAATAGTAATAGTAGTTCTTAAAAGGTTGTTGACGTTACCACGACCGAATGCGCCACGATTATGTCTGTAAATTGAGGCTACAATCTGGAATTCATTAACACTTCTATCCAGAGGTAAGTAGCGATGGGCTACAGACCAGATAGTATCACCTGATGCAACGCTATAGGTCCTAGCTGGGGTCTGCTGAACAGAAGTTGCATTGCTTTCAGTCTGAGGTTGTCTTGTTGCTGTAGCCGCTGGTGCTCTGGTTGCAGTTGCATTTACAGTAGCTTGTCGGTTTTGTCTAGGAGCTGCACGTCTTACAGGAGCTCTACTAGCTGGTTGTACAGGCTGTACTTGAGGAACAGTATCCTCAACTTCAGGACCTTGAATAGTAATAGTAAAAGTACCATCTTCATCAGCTGACATTGCCGAAAAAGGTAATAAAAAAGATAAAGCTACAGATAAAAGTGCTTTTTTGTAAGCGTGCATAACTAACAACCCCTATTTTTATGCATTATTTTACTCAAAATGAGATCTGTCAAAATAAGATCAGATCCCATTTTTGGAAAAGTTATGCATAAAGTGTGCACATTTTACAGATTAGAGAGATTTTGCAATCAATTTTGCAATTTCAACACAAGAAATAGCTTCACCTCTTCTAGTGTTATCCATCATAATCACAAAGCTGTAAGATTTTGAACCAGGTTTGTCCTGCTTTAATCTTGTGAGCATTACAGTTCTCTCGTTGATAATATCTGCTACAGGAGATAAAACATCATCCTCTGAGGCTACAGTTACATATTCTGAAGCATCAAAAGCCTGTTTAACCTCTTCTAATGTAGCCTTATCCTCAAGATCAACATTAACTACCATAGTGTGACCGTAGAATACAGGAACCTGAATGCAGGTAATATCAAAACCACGCTCGAAACGGCCTAAAATTCTTGATACTTCATTACTGATAGCATTTTCATGGTCTGAATATCCATTATCCTCTAGCAGTCCCATTCTAGTGTGCAGATTGAATGCTAATTGAGCTGGAAATCCCTGATGCTCTGCTGCCATACCGTTTAATAATAAGGTTGACTCATGAGCTAGGGTTTCAGTACCTAACCGACCAAATTCTGAAACAGATTCCATTGAGGTTACAGTAGCTCTTGCAATGCCATACTCATCATGAAGAACAGATAAAGCCAGGCACAGCTGTACAGATGGCGCTAAAGCAGGAATAACCAGTCTGTTTTCAATTGCCTTTTTAATATCAAAAGGATTGATTTCAGGTACGATGGTTACAGTCTTATCATCACCATTGAATAAATGGCTGTCATCAATAACGATACAGCCTTTCTCTCTTGCAGCATTAATCCAGTGCTGAGATTCATCCTGAGTAGTTAAAAATAAAGCTACATCAGCTTTTGAAAAATCAAACTCTTCAACTGGCTGAACAAAGTAGTTCTGGCCTTTAATCTGAACGGCATCATATTCACCTGTCAATGGTGATAATGGGAAAACTTCGCCTAAAGAGAGATCCTGTTCTTCAATGGTTTCAATCACAAGTTTACCAATATCAGTATCATAACCGTAAATAGCTAGCTTCATTGCCACAGTATCGCTCCTAAAAACATTGCTTTATGTTTACTGTTTTAAGATTATTTCTCTTTTAGGAATAAACATAACTAAAAAAACTTTGTACATTCTCTATCGTACCGTATCTGTCAAGTACCTTTAAAGAATATGGCGTTACTTTTCATTGCGTTACTTTACAAAATTCTCTAAGATAACTTTAGACATAACATTTAAGTCTTAAAGCAGACTTTAAAGTAACATTAATTCGTAGAGAACTACGTACTCGATTTTACCACAATGTCTCATAGATAAACGTATGTTCTAATAGAGATTAGAGCTAATAAGTAAGGGGTAAAAATTGCGTTTTTAGAATCTAAAATTTTAATGATATAAAGAGAATGTTAATGATTCCTGTAGAAAAATAGCTTTCTACATAAAGTTTCTGCCATTGTCATTTGGATCTTTAGGATAGACTTTGTTTTTACGGCGGAAAGTATATGGATTCTGCCTGCCGTTAGAACCATACTTGCCGTTCTTTTTAATACGTGTTTTTCTGATGACAGATGACACCACGCCAAAGAGTTCACACTCTTCAACATGAGTTAAGTTAATATCAGGAATAGAATCATCAGCACATACTAATCTTGGTTCTCTGCCATCTAGAAACTGTCTTAAAAGAAAAGTGCCGTTGATACTCATCACTACATAGTCGCCGTTTTCAATGAGCAGGCTTCTGTCAACAATGACCACATCGCCTTCTAAAATGCCGTCTTCATGCATAACGTTAGAGCTCATTCTGAAAAGGTAAACAGAAGGTAAATTCATATAAAGATAGGTGTTAAGATCCTGTCCTTTAAAGGGCCCTTCCTGAAGCTCAACATCACTTCTAATTAAAGATTTCTTCATGTCAGATTTGAACCATTATTATGCACAAAAAAAGAGGAGTAAGCACTAAAAAGGATACATCTACGTTAACAACCTGTATTTAGACAGGTGCAAAAACTTGGACTAAAAATGTTAACGGAGTACGATTTTACAGTTAATTATTTGATTATTTTTAAAAATATTGCACTCATCACGAAAAATTTAAGATTTTTTGTATTATATTACAAGAAGTAAGTAAATATGAGCAGATTTTAATCTGTCGGTTCTAGCTTCAAAAGAAGGACACTATTATTATGGCATTAACTCGCGCAGAAATAGCTGAAAGGCTGATTATCAAGGTAGGTCTTCCTAAGGCTACAGCTCAAGAATTCGTCGACAAATTTTTTGAAGAGATCGCAAGAAAGCTTGAAAGAGGTGAAATGGTAAAGCTTACAGGCTTTGGTAACTTTGAGCTTAAGCTAAAGAGCGCAAGACCAGGAAGAAACCCTAAGACCGGTCAGGAAGTTACTATTTCAGAAAGAAGAGTAACCACATTTAGAGCAGGTCAGAAGCTAAGAAATCGTATCGACTTTAAAAAAGAATAAATTTTTTTTTAGTGCGGTGTCATATATATTGTTGATATTTGATATTATGAACTTAAAACGAAAATCTCTTTATAAAAACATCTTAGGTTAGGATATTGAGCTATGGAAAAGTTTAAATATATCATCAAGGACAGAGACGGTGTTCATGCACGTCCTGCAGGAGCAATTTTAAAGGCTCTCAGTGGCTACAAGTCAAAGATCACTTTAATTTATCAGGATCGTTCAGTAGATCTTAAAGCTGGTATCTTCGGTTTATTAGGTCTTGGTATACGTTATCAGGACGAAATTTATGTTCACGTTGAAGGTGAAGATGAGAAAGACGCTATCGTTGGTGTAAAGCGTGCTTTTGAAGAGTTCCTGTAGTAGGTATCCCTATCTTCGTCAAGATAAGCCCTGCCCTGTGCAGGGTTTTGTTTTTCTTTTATTGCCCTTTTGGGGTTGATTGACTTCTTGATACATCAAAGCTGTCTTTTGTCTAGCAGCGCGGTTTATATATGGACCCACTTAAACTTGCAAGAGATTTTGATAACTTTTCATAACGCAGTAAATGCTGCTATATATCCGGTCTCTTGTTGAGTATGCCTACTCTGACCTCTATGGTGTTTGCGACTGTATTCCTTAATTAACTTCTCGGCATTTATTGCCTTTAACCGCGTCAGGTTTAGTACAGTCCGGTTTTACCTGTTATGCCAAATTTATCTTTCTCTGTGCATTTCCCTAGTGGGAACTTTTTTGCTATTTCTCCTAAGAGTTTTTATAACAAATCTTTTTAAGCAAGCTGAAGCTCAGCAGATATATCTGATGTCTCATCTGCTTTGTTTTTAAACGTTTTCCTTTGAGTCAGCATTGCCCATAATATTCTGATTATCTTATTGGCAACAGCAATCATGATCTTCTTTGCTGGTTTGCCATTTAGTTTTAATCTCAGAGCAAATCTGTCAAGGTGTGTATCCTTTCCCTGTTCAAGATGCATTGATGCATTCTGTATAACCGCACTGGCACATTGTGCTAAGAGCGCTCTGAGATACCTGTTTCCTGTCTTGGTTATGCCACCTAAGGTAGAACGACCTCCTGTTGAATGCTGACTTGGAACAACTCCGTTCCATGCAGCCATTTCACGACCATTTTCTAAACTGCGATGCATCACCAACCTCAGCTACAATGGCACTGGCTGTAAGAGGACCTACTCCAGGACAGGTTAAAGCTATCTTAACAAGCTCATTATCTTTATTAAGAGACTCAATCTTCTCTGACAGTTCTTTTTCTCTTTGTTCCAGATAATGGTAATCCTCAAACAGAGAGCTTATAGCTGACCTTAAATAAACATCATGTATCTTTTCGCATTCATTAAACATAGCTTCTATTTCTGAATTAAAACTGCCTTTGCCTCTGGCGACTACAATTCCGAATTCAGCAAGGATACCTCTAATTCTGTTGCTAAGTTCAACTCTCTGTGAAACTGCAGCTTTTCTTAAAGTATGCAGTAATGCAACTGTCTGCTCTTCAACTGTTTTAATTCTTACGAACTTGGTATCAGGCTGTATGCCACATTTATAGATAGCCTCTGCATCTCTCTCATCATTCTTGACTCTCCTGTTTCTGAGAAATGCCTTTACATGCTGTGCAGCAATGAGCTTTACCGTAAATCCAAAACTTTCAAATAGTCTTGCCCAGTGCTGACTTGCTGAACATGACTCCATAAAGATTAGACAAGGTCCCTGCTTTAAAATGTACTCAACAAATTTTGAACGCTGTACCTTGGTATTCTTCTTTTTACCTGTCTTCTGATTTACCACCAGTACCTGAAAAGAATTCTTAGCTGTATCAATAGAAATAATTTTTTCGACATTCTTTGCAACTTCATTTACAATCATCTTGTGGACCTTCTTGGTTGTTAATTTACTTTCTATCGATACTATACACAGTTAATCTGTTTTTAGCATCTTCAGCTTAGTGGGTCCACACCATTAACTTAGGTCTAGTGGAGCGTTTTAACTTCAGTCTATCTTACATAATTAAAAAGGAAAAGAATTATAGGAAGGTTCAAGAGAGCTAGTCTTTTATCAGGACTAAGTCTTAAATGGCGATGAACTTTTAAGTTGAGATTAAGATTTAATGCGGTAAGCTCTACATGATAAAGTTCTTACCGAGAGTTTACTGCAGATTGGATACTACAAATTCAATAATAATGACACCAGCCATCATGATCAGTGAGCGCATGATGTCATAGTTTAAGTCAATAAACTTAGTAATATTCTTAAAGCATTTCAAGCTTAGCATGATCTCAAATATTCTTAAGTTCTTTGAACCAAAATAAGAGATAAGAGAACTTGCAACCAAACTTATGATCATACAGATAAACATCATACCTGATGAGCCTATAAATGAGGTTAATAGCAAAGTTAAGCCCCATACGAACAGGGTTCCAAAGTTCCAGCACATAGTCACAAACTTTCGTCTGTACTTTAAATTAGCAAAGAATTCGACTAGAGCCATGCAACAGTCTTTAGCAAAGCTCTCAGACATAAAATGCTGAGTTACTCTTAACAGTTTATTCGACAATACCTTTGTAAGTTCTTCTTTACGGGAAGCTACAATACTCTCTAACTTTGCTTTCATGCTAAAGACTTTACTGGTATAGGCATCTGTCTCTACAGCCTGATTCTTTACCCTCTTTGTCACCAAATCAAAATCATATTCATACGATCTTAATAAGTTATTGAAGATATGGTCTTTTTTAAGATTGTTTAAGACAAAGATCTTAGCATCTGCACTTACAAGAGAGCGACCTATTGAAGTGTCAATAAGATCAGCTCTCATAGAAGAGTAGACATAATCTAAAACAGATGGAATGACAAGTGGCACTCCTGAAGCTGTTGCCCAATACTCAAAGATCTTATTAAAACCTGCTAAACAGAATTTTAAATAGCCCATGGAGGAATCACACTTATAAGTCATTAAAAAGTGATAATCCTCTTGAGTATCAGCATCAGAGAGCCTGAATTCAAGTGAATCTAAGATCTTCTGGTAGCAGTAAAAATCAACAACTGAAGGAGGAGGAACATTAAAACTGTCCTCAGCTTTTTCAAATTCTATCTTGATAAGAGGCGCGCAATGAGTTTCTAAATAAACCTGTCTTTCAACATAGATAGAACCTTTGCCCTTACATTTCTGACAAAGGATCTTCTTGTTCCCGCGACAGGTAGGGCACTCAATGTAACCACTCTTTTTACAACGGGCACAGCCACCATCTCTACCCTGACAGGATGGACAGATAATTAAACCAAAACCTGAGCAGTTAGGACAGTTCATCTTTTGAGTACCTGAACAGTCAGGACAGGTGCATTGACCTTTAGCCTTTCTAACTGAGAGACGGTTTATTTTATTTCCAAGCTTGAAAAGCTCAGAGGCACTTAACTCTTCTAAAGAATGGCTGAAACTTTTTTGAATGGTTTTGTCTTTTTCTAAAACTTCACGATTAAAACGTTCAAATTCTTTTAAAGCTTCTTCATCAACAAAGTTTTCTGTACCTACAACGTTCTTGATTACAGTGTCTTTTGATTCTACGGTATAGTACCAGTTTGCTAAAAATACAAAAGTAACTTCAGAGAATAAAGGATCAGTAAAACTTACTTTATCAGGTTGAACACCAACCAGTCCTAGTGAATCTCTTAGAGGTACTTTAATATCTATTGACATTGCTTATTTATAGAAAATGACCGTTTACAATTAAAATAGTTAACAAACCGATGACAACAGTGCCTAAAATCAATCTTATAGACTGCACTGCTTCAACTGTAAGACTAGGAACCTTTTTTAGCCTGTGGGTTAGCTTCAGCATGCTTACAGCAGAGTAATAACTCCAGTTTTTTGTAAGAGCAAAAGAGGTAAAGGCACAGATGATTGAGGATACACACATCATCATGATCCCCCCCACAATATTAGGAACCATATAACCTATGAGGATCACTATCATCCATGTCACTAAGGTTACACCTGCCCAAATAATTTTGGTTTTAGGATTGAGAACCATCAGCAAAGGCACAAATGATATAAGATTTTTAGCAAAAACTCTAGCAAAATCTTCTGATATATAACCATGCGCGTTATCAGTAAGTTCTTTAGTAATACTGTCTAATAACTCCTGTTTTACCTTGGTCTTAATGTATATCAGTCTTGAGGAATCTTTGTGCTTTGCTGCAGTTAAAATTGATTCTACAGTAACACCTTGAGCTACAGCCTGCTCTTTAGCAATCTCCATCTCATGTCTTTCGATGGTTCTGATTGTCTTAGCTAAAATTGCCTTTGAAGCTAAGGCTTTTACGCACTTAATCTTTTCATCAACATCATCAGCTGATGCGATTAAAGTATCAGAGAGTAAATGAGACTCGTCGTTGAAAACATAATCTAATACTGGAGGCTTACAGATTGAGCGTAAGTTTTTTTGTCCACAGATAATAAAATCAAATGGCTTTTCTACTCCCACGAGATAGACATGCACTGCATAGCATGGAGCAGTACCCAAAAAGTTTACGCTATAGCCTCGAGCGGTTTCATTACCGTTTGGTTTGCCTGAGAAATCGGCAGCCTCTATGATGGCCTTTTCATCCTCTTTTGAAAATGAGGTGATTTTTTTATCAGTACCAGGTACCTTGAGTGAAATACTGATTTGCTTTTTGCAGTCAGCATCATAGATAACTTCTCTATCAACAGTAACCTCACCTTTACCTTGGCAGTCTTTACACTTTACTTTACCAGTACCGTTACAGGTATGGCATTTAGCATTGCCAGAGCCATGGCAGACAGGACAGGCCTTAGCACTGCCATGACAGGTAGGACATTCGATGGAGCCTTTACCGCCACAGTTCTCACAAATGGAACTACCACTGCCATGACAGTTTTTACATCTGGTTTTACCAATAGCATTGATACGGTTAAAACAGATGATCTGACCAGAGAGGGCTTTTAAGTCTTCAAATGAAGCCCCAGAGAGGTGTTTTACAAATTCTTTTGTTTTAGCGCTGTCTTTTTCAAGTTCTTTAGTATTTGCTAAAGTAAACTCATCTAACGCGCTCGTTGAGAGCACATGAGTTTCATCACTTACAGAACGAAGAATTTTATCAGAGCAGCGACACTTAAAATTCCAGTTCATGGAATAGGACACGGACGCACTAAATTCCACCAAGTCTGAAATTCTAAAGTTTGCTGTAGGAACACCACAACGTGAAAAGATAGCAGCAACAGTGTCATACAGACGCTGTTTTAACAGCTCAAGATTTGCCTTTGGCTCTTGAGTAGTGCTCTGTTCTTGATTTTGAGTAGTATTGTTATCCGCGCTCTTGTCAGGTGCAGACTGATTCTGTACAGGTACTGTATTTACCTGTGAATTGCTGTTCTCTGTAGCTACTGTGGTTGTTTTTTTGCCGCTTTCAGGCATATGTTATCCTCGTTCATAATTCTTATATTCTATCGGCACTTTTTGAAATTTATTGACTACAACTCATAATTTTAAGAGCAATTTTATCTTTTTAGTTATTTGTCCTAAAAGTAAGCTTTAAAGCAGTCAGGTGTAACCTGACTGCCATAAACTTGATCTTTGTGTACTGAGATTTAAGCAGTACTAAGCTATATGCTTATCTGTGGTCAGTGCCTTCATGACATAATCAAAAAAGCCTGTGTTATCTATCTTTAAATAAGTGTTGTTACCAAAGGTAACCGCACCATTTTCAATGGTGTAGCTTGCTACATCAAAAGACAGAGTCTTAGCTTTATGATCTTTAATTAAAACTACCCTCTTATTAGTTACTACTAAGATACCTTCTTCTTTAGAGAAAGAATAAAGGACATCAGCTAATACTCTTTTAACAAATTTAGGGAGAGTACTGTTTAAATGGTAAATTCTGTCTGAGAAAGTAGCGATGATGTTCTCTTCATCCTCACAGACGTAATCGTCAACCTCGATTACAAAGTTAGCCTCATCATTACCGCCTACGCAGTATAAAAGGTTATTGTTCTGAGCAATGAACTTTGCAATTGGATATGGTAGTTCTGAAAACTTAATTTCTAATAATCTTAAAACAGAAATTGCGTTTCTAGTAAAAGTATCGAAATTTGAGAACAGTCTATTTCTGTCATAGCGCTCAATCATATAGTAAAGTAAAAAGATGTATTGAGCTTTTACATCAACCGCGCTCTGTGTAACCCAAGATAAGCTCTTTAAGAGAGCTACTGTATTCTCTGGAGTATCATCAATTAAGTTGTCAGCTAAAGCCTTATTAGACTTTTCACGAGCAAAGATCTCTTTGAAGAAATACTTTGGACCAATCTGACGCATTCTGCTTCTGTAATTATGTAAAAAACCGTAGGTATCATCACCTGGTTCAATGAGTTTTACATCTGAATTGAGATATACCCTAGCACTTCTTTTAAAGACAACCTTACGGTTATCGTTATCTTTAAATACCAAGTAAATAGAGATTAAAAGAGGTATAGCGCCTAAAACAAAAGGATATAATCCCTGTTTAAAGTCGCCATCCCATAAGAAAGGTAATGATACAAACAGGTTTAACCAGCCGTACCAACCTAAGAATCCCTGTAGACGGGTTACAAAGACACCATCTGGAAAGATAAACATAGAAATTCTGTAATTAAGGTGAGTTAAAACTAGTGATAAAACTAGTAAAAAGAATAAGATCAAAAACATGGTCAGTTCTCATTTTTTATTAAATTTATTGTGCAAACTATCATAACAGTATCTTAGTACAAATTTCGTGACTGTACGTTTAATTATTTGATAAAAAATGAGATTTGCACTGAAAAAGACTTATTTATTTTTCCTTAGGATAAAATGATAACGTTTTAGTTATTATAGTAAGAAATGCAAAGAGAGTAGCTCGATTTAGAATTTAAAACCTTTTGCTTTAACAAACTCAAGCCACTTTTTATCATCAACAGCTACACCTTTTGAAGGTTCATAGACATGTGTTTCATAAAAGTAGTTTCTCTCGCCTAATATAGCAGTATCGGTAAGATAGGTCATCTCAGAGTTTACTTCAAAGCCATCGGTTTTAGCTCTGTGATTTGTAAATGCTACGAAAAAGATTGGCTTGTTTACTTTCTCATCAACACAGAACTGATAGTGAAGTTCACCTCCTTTTAAGTTACAGAACTTTCTGTATTTTGATTCAAGGTAGTTGTATGAGACATCATAGATGCCACGGGTTCTGTAGATATGAACGTGAGAGTCATCAGTGTCTTCGAGTTTTTCTAAATTGTAGAAAAACATTCTTTGCTCTAGTGTCTTGGTAAACTCAACAGCAGTTTGTGATTGAGCAAGTTTTGCTTCCTGCTCTAGAACTTTAGGATCACTTGTACATGAGGCTAAAGATAAAAGAGCTAAAGATAATAGCGCTAACTTAGTTTCTTTCTTAGCAAAACGAGTTGCTTTTAAAGCCATATCTTTAACTACGTTCATAATCTTTTGCCTCTGTCCTACTATCTTACTTTACTTAATCTGACCTGAGTTTTAGTCAATTATAATATACAAATACTATCTTGGCAGTGACAATAACAGGTTGTTAATGTTGTCGATAGTTCTTAAGTTTTGTCTTAAGAGCTGATGATGCTCTCTTTTACCAATTGATGATTTGCCCTCTTCATTTACACGATTAGGATTGGTAAGCATATTACATTTGTCAGAAAGCCCTTTGCTTCTTTCGCTCTCTTTACCTATAGTGTTTGATACCTTAGTTGTGATCAGGATAATCCTCTAAGATCTTCTTTAACTCATTAGCTATTCTCTTGTCAGAGACAGAGATCTTCACACCTAACTGCTGGGCAAAATAAGATACACGCAGTTCTTCAATTAACCACTTAACCTCGATAAGAGCATCAGGTACTACCTGATACTTGTATCTTGAAAGAGTGTTTTTATAAAGCTCGTTTACCTCTTCAATCTTACGTGTATACATAAGATCACGATTTACATCACGAGAGAGTTTATCGATTCTATAAATAATCGCTTCAAGATAACGTGGCATCTGCATTAAGTGCTCAAGTTTGGTCGAGCTTACAAAGCCTTTATAAACTAAAGAGTCTAATTGTGAGGCAATATCTTTATAGCTGTAAGCTACAGAGAGATTTATCTGTCCTTTTAAAAGACGTCTGATTTCATGGACTTTAAATAAAATCTTGTCTACAAAAGAGCATAGATACAGAGCCTTATCATTTAAATCAGCTCTTACCTTTTGCGCTAAGTTATTAAAGCTCGTCTCATCATAGCAAGGAGCATGATTTTCCTGCATGATTAGATCAATTGAGCCTAAAACTAAGTCAGAAATTAACTCCTTTACAGAGCCTAAAGGCTGATAGTACATAGAGAGCTTTGACTTATTTGGTAAGTGTTGCTCAAGATAAGCTGTAGGCTGTTTAATTGATAGAGACAATAACTTTCTCTGTCCCTGCCACATGGCTTTTTCCTGTTTAAACTTACTGTCATAAAGCTCTAGAGCTACACCATTACCTTTGTCGGTTAAAGCAGGATAGGCAGTAATTTCAATAGAGCCCTGCTTAGTTACCTGCTCAGACTTAATCGTACCAAAGGTCCAGGTAGAACTTGGAGCACTCTCTTTATGAGTTTTAACTACTTTCTTTAGAACATCCTGAACTTCACCCTGCAGTGATTGAGATAAAGCTTCAAAGTTACGACCTTTCTTAATTACATTGCCCTTTTCATCTTCAATTGCAAAGATCATAAAGAGGTGTTTATCAATTAAAGTCTTATCAAAGTCATCAGCTGTAACTAACTCACCGCCCATACGGGTTAACTCTTTAGCTGACTTCTGATACAGATCGTCACTGCAAGGGTCTCCTAAAGCTTCAGCTAAAGCTTCGGCATAATTTGGAGCAGGGATTAAGTTCTTTCTTAATCTCTTAGGTAATGACTTAATTAAAGAGGTTAAAAAGTCTAATCTTAGGCCAGGGATTTGATATAGAAACTCTTTAGAATTTACCCTGTTCAATACTGCTAATGGGATATGGACAGTTACACCATCATCCTTTGAGGTAGGATCAAAGACATAGCTTAACTTTAATTTAAACTTGTCCTGTATCCAGAACTCAGGGAAATCCTGCTCCTGAATTTTATTAAAGTTATCTTTGGTAACTAACTCTAATGAGAAATCCAGATAATGAGGATCCTGTTTTACTTTCTCTTTCCACCATTTTTCAAAGTGGCGGACTGTTACAATATCCTCTGGTAACTTTTTAGCATAAAACTCTTCTAGTACTGTGGAGTCTACTAAGAGGTCACGGCGTCTTAACTTATCCTCAACATGTACCACTTCATCTACAAGCTCAAGATTATGACGGAAGAAGTCATACTTTAACTCAACGTCACCTGCGACCAGTCCATCACGGATAAAGAGTTCACGGCAGAGTTTTTTATCAATCTGACTGTATTGAACCTTGCGTCCCTGAACTATAGGCAATCCATATAAAGAAATGGTCATTGAAGCAATTACCGCGCCCTGCTTTTTAGACCAGTGAGGTTCAGCATAGCTCTTTTTAATTAAGTGAGCTCCGATAGTCTCAACCCACAGAGGATCAATTGAAGCTACAGTTTTAGCAAACAGACGGCTAGTTTCATTTAATTCAGCTGAGCATATCCACTTAGGCTTCTTTTTACATAAAACAGATGATGGGTGAATTACAAATTTCACACCTCGAGCACCTAAATACATGCCCTTGTCATTATCCTCATAATGGCCAATCTGTGAGAGCAGACCTGAAAGTATGGCTCTATGAATTGCTTCATAAGTAGAAGGAACCTCATTAGAGCGATACTTTAGGCTCTGGCAGGATGCCCTTAACTGACGTAATAAATCAAACCACTCACGAACTCTTAGATAGGAGATATATTCAGTCTTTAGACGTTTGCGAAGTGCTGAATTACTCATCTTAGTCTGCAGCTGGCAAATATATTTATATAAGTTCAAATATGAGAGAAAATCAGACTTTTCATCATCAAAACGGTGATGAGCCTGTCTGCTCTGCTCCTGCTTATCTAATGGCCTCTCTCGAGGATCCATTACAGCTAAAGCTGAGACGATTACTAAAACCTCACTTAAAGCACCTTCTTTATCTGCCTGTACGAGCATTCTAGACAATCTTGGATCTGCAGGGATCTTAGATAAAGCCACGCCAATCTTAGTAAGCTCAATCTCATCTGTGCCCTTACCTTTAGCGTCATTGATGGCTCCTACCTCTTCTAAGAGTCTGATACCATCAGTTACCTGACGCATCTGAGGAGGATCAATAAATGGGAATTTAGTGATATTACCAAGATGCAAAGCTACCATCTGTAAGATTACAGCAGCTAAATTAGTTCTTAGAATTTCAGGATCTGTAAACTCTGTGCGGGATAAGAAGTCCTCCTCTGAATACAGTCTTACGCAGACACCTTCACTGACACGACCGCAACGGCCTTTTCTCTGGTTGGCACTTGCCTGGGAAATCTTTTCTACAGGTAATCTTTGCACCTTAGTACGTGGAGAATAACGGCTGATTCTAGCTGTACCAGGATCAATAACATATTTAATACCAGGAACAGTAAGTGAGGTTTCAGCTACGTTTGTACATAAAACTACACGTACAGTTGAGTGTGGTGAGAAGATCTTGTTCTGCTCTGCTGTAGCTAATCTTGCATATAAAGGCAAGATCTCTGTATTTGGAAGATGAGCTTTCTTTAAGAAAGCTGCAATATCCATAATTTCGCGCTCACCTGGTAAAAAGACTAAGGTATCAGCTCTTCCATGCTCTTTAAACAGGAACTTTAAAGCCTTTAGAATGCCGTTGCGTAAATCGAGCTCTTCTACCTCACACTCAGGATCATCCTCATCACCATCCTGCAATCCTAAAGGCATATATTCAACTTCCACGGGATAAGTACGACCTGATACTTCAATTACAGGAGCATTGTTAAAGTGCTTTGAAAAGCGCTCGGTGTTAATGGTAGCTGAGGTAATTATGAGCTTTAAATCTTTGCGCTTATTAAGTAACTGTTTTAAATAACCTAATAAGAAATCGATATTAAGTGATCTTTCATGAGCCTCATCGATGATGATGCAGTCATAGTTTAAAAGTAATCTGTCTGAGGCTGTCTCTGACAGTAAGATACCGTCAGTCATCAACTTTATATAACAGTTCTCTGAGGTTACATCAGTAAATCTTACTTTATAACCTACGCTGTGACCTAACTCTTCACCTAACTCCTGAGCAATACGGTTAGATACGGCACGGGCTGCCAGACGTCGTGGCTGAGTATGACCGATTAGACCATGAAGACCTAAACCTGCTTCTAAACACATCTTAGGAATTTGGGTAGTCTTACCAGAGCCTGTCTCACCTGCGATGATAAGGACCTGGTTATTTTTAATAGCTTCAATGATCTCATCATGCTTTTGAGCTACAGGTAAAGCTTCGTCATAGGTGATTTTAGGAAGGCTTTGCTTTCTGTTTTCAAAAAAGGCTTTGTACTTTTCTAAATCCTCAGAGATCTTTAACTGCAAGTCTAAAAGCTTATCAGCATTGCTTACAGAATTATCCTCACTTTTACCCTGTTTGTCTTTAGGGGTTATAGAACTCAAAGAGAGCTTTTTAAGCTCTCTTGACAGGTTAAGACGATGTTTATAAGTTAAATTATCAAATTCAGCTTTGACGTTTCCTATAAACTTTTCAAGTTTTGGATCTAAGTTTTTATCTAAGTTATTATTCATTTAGGTTTTACCTAATTTAAAAGGCAAGTTGCCTTGCCTTTATCATAAAAATTGTGTGTTAACTGTGTGCTGTAAGCTTAGCTTTTAAAGTAAAAGCTAACGATATTCATAGTCATCGTTAATGCTGTCAAAGAGTTGAGCCTGCGCTAATTTTCTGCGACGACGCAAGTCCTCCTGCTCACTCTTGTGTAAGTTTAATTTTGCCCTTCTTAAGCGTTCAAATTCAGCAGCTCTCTCGGAGGCTAAATACAGACCTGCTCTGCGTATTTTATCCCCTTCAAGATCAACTACCACTAAAGTAACTTTAATGAGGTTTACCATATCGCCTGCTTTTGGATAACCACCGATATGATAAGACATCAAATCACCTAAAGTTAGAGTTTTCTCAAATGAGGTTAACTCAAAATCAAACTGTTTAGCTAAATCAACCATTGGGGTTGAGGCGGCATAAATCTTATCGCCATGATACAGAGGATGGCTCTTAATTCTGCTCTCATGAGAGAACAGTGCATTTAATAAAGTCTCATCAGCATCAGTACCAATCATGGAAATGATGTCACCTGTTTTAATTACAGTATCACCATGACACTTGATCATTTTACCGTCTCTAAAGATAGCAGCTACAGTAGTGCCCTTTGGAAAGGTAATTGAACGTAAGGTTCTGTCATTAAATGAAGGCTCTTTAATGCGATAGTTTAATAACTCATAGTCATTAGAAAGCATGATACCTACATCTGATTTGGTAATAGGTGTCAGCATCGATGGAGCATAAACCTTTAAAAGTTTAGCTAAAGGTAAAATTAAAGAGCCCTGGAAGAGTAAAGATACAATTACTACCACGAAAGCTACATTAAAGTACAGCTGAGGGTTATCAAGATGCTCAAATACTGGATAGATAGCAAGTACAATAGGCACAGAACCTCTTAATCCCACCCAGCTCATAAAGATAATGTCTCTTTTGTTATAAGACTTAAAAAATGGCTTTATGCATAAGAAGACAGTTAGAGGTCTTGCAATTAAAGTAATCACCACAGCAATTACTACACCAGGGAACCAGAATTTCACCATCTCATGAGGTGTAACTAAAAGACCTAACATTAAGAACAGAGTGATCTGTGATAACCAGGTAAAGCCTTCAGATACAGGCAGGATGTAACTTACCTGTCTGGTCTTCTGATTGCCTACACACATACCAATGATAAAGATAGCCAAGAAGCCTGAGCCTCCCAGGTATGAGGTGATGGCAAAACCAATTAAACCTAAACCAATAACGAGAATACTGTAAAGACCTACACCTAAGGATAAGGTTGAGACAATAATACGAGCGATAAAGCCAATGAAGACGCCCATGACAATACCAAAACCAAACTGCTGCACAAAGAAGATAAGAGCATCAGTAAATGAAGTGGCCTTTTGAGAAGCAAAGGCAATCATGGTGGTAGTCAACAAAATTGCCATAGGATCGTTAGTTGCTGACTCAATCTGCAGAGTATTAGATACATTTGACTTTAAAGAAATGTTCTTATCTTTACCTAATAAAGAGAACACTGCAGCAGCGTCAGTAGAACCTACGATACAGCCTAAAAGTAATGCCTGAATTAAAGAGATATCAAGTAATAAATAAGCAATTAAACCTGTGATACCGGAGGTTAGGATAACACCTACGGTTGCTAAAACAGCAGATTCAGCTGCCACATTTTTCATCATAGAAAAACTGGTACGCAAACCACCGTCTAGCAGGATCACCGCAAGCATTAAGTTTGCAATAAAGAAAGCTGAGGAGTAATCAGTATAGTGCAGGTGCAGGATAATACCGTCTTCACCTGTTAACATACCAATTGACAAGAACAGTAACAGTAACGGGGTACCAAAGAAGGACGATAATTTTGAAGCCAGAATAGCGAAAGTTAAAAGAATACCAACTATGAGAAAGGCATAGTTCATGTCAAATTCTGGCATGTATCCTCCAATGAACTGCTCTGATATAGGTTTATAGGTTTATTAAGCCATAAATGTAAACGGCTCTTAAAGTACCCTTTTTATGGTACTTACACCTCTTGGTTTGATTAAGTCTTTTATTGTTTTATAAATTTTCGATTTTTAATTCTTTGTATATTTTAATCTAGAAAGGGCTTTAAATATAGGCTTAATGACGATATTTACTCACTTGTTCATGCAAATGTTTTTCATATAAACTCAATTTTCTAAAAAATAACTGTTTTTAGAAATACAAAAAGTTAATTTGATCAGGATCATAGCTTTTACAACTCATAAAAAACTCTCTTTTTATAAACACTATATATCTTCATTAAAAATGCATGTCCATTTTAGTGCACACATGCACCATGGTTTATTTAATTGATTTATAAATACTTTTTATAAATCTAATCTTAAGTACGGTAAATATTCTTTGGTTTTACTAAATATCACGCACCATTAATGTGAGATAGGGCTTTAAGGTTGTTTCTTTGTGGTAACATCAACGACATGGCTTAAGGCATAACCAATGCCTGCCACCTAGATTTTTAACTAAGATACAGCATCAAAGGAGCTGTTATTTATGTGTTCAATTTTCGGTATTTTTGATATTAAAGAGCATCCTGAAGCTCTTCGTCAGACTGCACTTGAGAACTCAAGACTGCAGTTGCACCGCGGTCCTGATTGGGAAGGTATTTATCAGGGCGATCATGCAATTATTGTTCATGAGCGTCTGTCAATTGTTGATCCTCAGAATGGTGCTCAGCCTCTATATAATGAAGACAAGTCTATTGTTTTGGCTGTTAATGGCGAAATCTACAATCACAAAGATCTGAAGAAAGAACTTACAGTTGATTACAAGTTCAAGACAGGTTCAGATTGTGAGGTAATCATCCCTCTATATGAAGAATTCAAGCGTACTGGTAAAAACTTTGTAGACAGATTAGTAGGTGACTTTGCTTTCGTTATCTATGACGCTAAAGACAACACAATCTTTGCAGCCCGTGACCATATGGGTATTAACCCTATGTATGTTGGCACTGACAGAGAAGGTCGTTTTTACGTAGCCTCAGAAATGAAAGCTTTAGTTAACGTTTGTGACTCAGTAAAAGAATTCCCTCCACGTCATTACTTATACACTAAAGACGGTGACTATGAGTTTAAGCAGTACTACAAGCGTGACTGGTTCGAGTATGACAATGTTAAGAACGATCCTGCTGATGTAAAGAGTTTAAAAGATGGTCTGATGGATGCGGTTCGTCGTCAGTTGATGTGTGATGTACCTTACGGTGTATTACTCTCAGGCGGTCTTGATTCATCTGTAATTTCAGCTATTGCCAAGTTCTACTCAGAAAAGAGAGTTGAGGATGACGGCAAGTCACAGGCATGGTTCCCAAGATTACACTCTTTTGCAATCGGTCTTGAAGGTGCACCAGATCTTAAGAAAGCTCGTGTAGTAGCTGATTACTTAGGTACAGTTCATCACGAAATTCACTATACAATTCAGGAAGGCTTGGATGCTCTTCGCGATGTTATCTATCACATTGAGACCTATGATGTAACTACTATCAGAGCTTCAACTCCTATGTACTTAATGGCACGTTACATCAAAGCTATGGGCATTAAGATGGTTTTATCAGGCGAAGGTTCTGATGAGATCTTCGGCGGTTACCTATACTTCCACAAAGCTCCAAATGCTAAAGAGATGCACGAAGAGTTAGTAAGAAAGTTAGATCAGTTGCACTTATATGACTGCCTAAGAGCAAATAAGTCTCTAATGGCATGGGGTGTTGAAGGTCGTGTTCCATTCCTAGATAAGAAATTCTTAGACATCGCAATGCACTTCAATCCTGAAGCTAAGATGTGCCCTGGTAAGGTTATCGAAAAGAAGGCTCTAAGAGAGGCTTTTGACGGTATGTTACCAGAGGAAGTTCTTTGGCGTCAGAAAGAGCAGTTCTCTGATGGTGTAGGTTACTCATGGATTGATGCTCTGCGTGACTATGCTGAAGAAAAAGTTTCAGACAGAAAGTTTGCTGAGCGTGAGGTAAGATTCCCTGTAAACACTCCTTTAACTAAGGAAGCTTACTTATACAGAGAAATCTTTGAAGATCTGTTCAAGTTACCATCAGCTGTAAAGACTGTTCCATATGGTAAGTCTGTAGCATGCTCTACTCCTACCGCTATTGCGTGGGATGCAAAGTTTGCAAAGATGAACGATCCATCTGGTCGTGCTGTAACCGACGTTCATGAGGAAGCTTACGAGATGGGCCACAAGATGTAAATCTTGAGGTAAAAGTTCCTTTATATACATTATCATTTTTCTTACTCATTAAGGTTCAGCGAAAGCTGAGCCTTTCTTTTATCCTAAAGTCTCCCTGTTTTTATCGTTACAAAACTGATTTATTCTTAACTTTAAGACAAGATCACCTATCTGTAACTCCAATTTCTATGGCTCTATTAAAGTTCTGTATAATCACTTATAACTTATTAACTTTAGGTCACACCATGAAAAACATCTCCTGTATCTTAAAAACTCTTATGGCATTTACCTGCCTTTTATTTACAACCTCAGTGCTCACAGCCTGCAGCTCCATCACCGATAACTCTCAGCCACCTACTCCTTATGAAAAGATTGGTGATGTAACTGAGCTTACAAAGTATGTTGAAAACGGTAAAACCACCTTAGGTGAACTCTTCACTCACTTAGCTCCAAGTACAGCAAGCTCTGATTATTTGCTAAATACTGTTCTCTATACCGGTAATTTAAAAAAGGATAATAAAAGAGTTTTAGTGGTGCAGTACTGGGCAAGATATCCAGGCTTAAGATACAAGCCAAACGCTGTATGCAAGACCACTAAGAACATTATCATCACCTTAAAAAATGACAATCTAAAGGCTGACAATATAGTTGAAAGTGTTGATTACACTGGTGCCTCATATGCTATTCAGGATGTCGTCTTTAGTAAATCAACCGAGTACTATCATGAATTAACAGATCACGAGTTAAAAGACACCATCAACTATGACTGGAGTAAGGTATATTTCCAGTCTGTAGTCTTAGACAGCGTAAAAGCTGACTCTAAAAAAGATAAAGATGAAATACAGATCATCTCAGATCAGTTAATCAAAGTTGTTTATGAAGCTCCAAGCTTAAAGCTTGTTGATAGAGATGATTTTAAAAAGACCAAGCTTTCATTTGGCAAAAACACAGACAATATCGTACCAAAGGTTGAAAAGACCACTGACTACTATGAGTACGTTGATTGGGATAAAGGAGAAATTCTGCCTCCATGGTTTAGAAGATTAGGAGAGGATTTCTTCTTCATAGATGTTACAAATGCTATTCTTTATTTATAAAGATCATCCTTTGTAAATCAGAGCTATGTCAAAAGAAATAAGCTATGTTATGTAAGGTGCAACTTTAGCATTACAATAAAAAAAGCACCGTATAATAAGATATAAATTACCTGCACCATAAACTACAAACACCAATCAGGTGCTGGTTCATTTTCTAAAATGATGAGGTACTTCTTGAAAGTATTCAAACTTTTATTAAGTCTTATAGCACTTTTGTGTACAACAACTTTCCTTACAGGATGTTCTAGCTTTTGTGAAGATCTTGGTGATGTAACTGAGGTTAATCGTTATGTAACTAATGATCTTTCAACTGTAAAATCAGTTTTATCAAGGATGTTAAATCCAAATGAAGAAAAGCGCAGCTACGACTACTATGTTTCAAGAAAGCTCTATGAAGCCACACAGGTAAGCTCTGGCAACAAGATCTTAATTGCTCACTACTCTGTAGATTTTCCATTAAAGTCTCAGCCTTATAGAACAGTAAAAGACGTAGTACTTTTACTTCAGGATGATAAGCTGTCAGAAAACAGCATCGTTCATGATATCAAGACCTTTGGTGCTGCCTACCTAAAAAATGAAGGCATAAATGAGTACTATGCCATGTCTGAGCAAGAGCTAAAAATCTTTGCCAATATGGGTAACAGTTACATCAGTTCTAAAAGCAAAACCGGTCAGTTCAAATCAGAACTTGATCTTACTGAAGACAAGTTAATCAATGCTGAAACTTCAGAGTTATTCGGTCAACTTGATGATCTTAAAGAAGTTGATGATGAAAAGCTCAATGCTCTAGGCGTTACAGATATAGAAAACGGTAACGCTGCTCCTAGAATTAGAATTGTAAAAGAATCCTATATCTTAGATGCCATCTATATCGTAACTGTAATCGCTACTATGGGATACAACATGAATCATTAACGGTGTTTATTCTTAGCGGTTCTCTTGGACTTTGAGAGCATGAGGTGACAATCAGCTTTAGCTCAAGGTTAATTGAGGTTGAAGATTGATGATTTAAAAACAACCTTCAAAAAAGCTATGCCAGATAAATAGGAATAAGCTGAGAAACTTAATGCTTTCTCCTATAATGAAAATATTTGCTTTTGCTCCTCTAGCCTTTTCATGATTTTCTTTCTTCCTTTCTTTTTCCTTTCTTTTTCCTTTCTTTCTTACTTTCTTTCTTACTTTCTTTCTTACTTTCTTTCTTACTTTCTTTCTTGTTTTCTTTTATAATAAAAAAGAAAGAAAGTAGAAAGGATATCGTACGAAATGCTGTCATTTGAAAATCAGAATATAGAGTTCAAACAAGAATATGTTCCCGATATTCGCAAAGAAGTAATGGGGTTTGCCAATGCTTATGGAGGAACAGTCTATGTTGGAGTCAGAAAAGATGGTGCTGTCTTAGGAATTGATGATCCTGATGGGGTGATGCTACAAATAGTAAATTCACTAAAAGATTCACTATCTCCTGATGTAATGCCATTTGTAAAAGTAAACACAGTTGAGATAGAAGGCAAACAGGTTGTCGAAATTGATGTAACGACAGGAACGAATCGACCTTATTATCTTAAAGAAAAGGGCCTAAAACCTAGTGGAGTATATGTCCGAAAAGGCAGTTCCACACAGCCAATGACAGAAGAAGGCATCAGAGAAATGCTTCTTCAAAACAGTGGCAGATCCTTTGAACAGTGTAGAAGCATGAATCAGGAATTGACTTTTCAGACATTTTTTTCAGAAATGCAAAGCAGATCTCTAGAAGTCGGTCCCTCTCAGATGAGAACACTTAAACTCATTGGAGAAGATGGTCTTTATACGAATTTAGCTTTGCTGCTGTCAGATCAGTGTGAAACAACTACAAAAGTTGCACTTTTTCAGGGAACTGATAAAGAACAGTTCCGTGATAGAAAAGAATTTACTGGTTCTATTTTGAAGCAACTTGAAGATGTATATCAGTTCATAGATCTTGTAAACAAAACCAAAGCTACTTTCTCTGGACTTAATCGAACTGATAAGAGAGATTATCCAGAAGAGGCTGTAAGAGAAGCGTTGCTTAATAGTATTGTCCATAGGGACTATTCTTTTAGTGGCAGTAATCTTGTTAATATTTTCGCGGATAGAATTGAGTTTGTGTCTCTTGGCGGACTGGTTTCATGCTTGGATCTAAAATCTATTTTTCTTGGAGTATCCATGTCTAGAAATCCTAACCTTGCAGCGATTTTTTATCGGATGAGGCTGATTGAAAGTTATGGTACGGGAATAGGAAAGATAGAACGCGTATATAAATCGAATCTACTGCAGCCTGAATTTGAAACTGCAAAGGGAGTTTTCAGAGTGACTCTCCCAAACAGAAATGAGGAGCATGACTCTAATATACAGTCCTACAGTGGCAATGACGGTGATATCTCTTTTAATGAACAGAAGAAACTTATCATTCAGTATGCAAAGGAAAAAGGCAGTGTATCAAGAAAAGAAGTTGAGAATTTGATTGGAGCAGGAACAACCAAAGCATTCAGGATTCTAAAGGAACTCTGTGAGGCAAAACAGCTTGAGCAGACAGGGACAGGAAAGTTAAGAACATATGTTATCAAATAAACCTTTTACCTCTATTTCTACAAATCATATAAAAGTTTGTTGAGCGGTATTAAGGAGAAATTGAGCATTCTTTGTTTATGTTTTCTTTGTTTAAACTTCCTTTAAAGTGTGAACTTAGTGCTAGTTCAAAAATTCGACTTAAGATGATTACTTCTGAAATTTGCTAAATTCTGACGATTGTTAAATTCTGAGGATTTAGAAAACGCCCCTAAAAAAGCTATGCCGGATTTTGTCTAACATAGCTTTTTGTTTAACGTGGCAAGACAATCTTTTCTATGAAAGATTGCACGAAAGATTACTGGTGCATAAAGAAGCCAATAATTAAGATGATGCTTACGCCCCACATAACTGGAGTTACCTGACGGTATTTACCAGTGATCAGCTTTAATAGACAATAGCTTGCAAAACCGAAGCCAAAACCATTACCAATAGAATAGGTCATTGGCATCATGATCACGGTTAAGAAAGCAGGAATTGATTCAGAGAAGTCTGTAAAGTCGATACCCTGTACATTCTTCATCATCATAGCACCAACTACGATAAGAGCTGGAGCTGTTGCATAAGCAGGAATTAAGCTTGCAAGTGGTGAGAAGAAGAATGCTAATAAGAAGCAGATACCAACAACTACTGCGGTAAGACCAGTCTTACCTCCAACATTAACTCCAGCTGATGATTCAACATATGAGGTTACAGCACAGGTACCCATTGTTGCTGATAATAAGGTACCAACAGAATCGGTCATCAGAGCTCTATCGCAGTTTTCAATCTTACCGTCTTTATCTACAAGACCTGCAGCCTTGGTAACACCGATTAGAGTACCGATATTATCGAATAGCTCAACAATGGTGAAAGTAAAGATGATTGAAATTAAACCATAATGGAAAGCACCTACAAGATCCATCTTTAAGAAGGTCTCCCCCATACCAGGGAAAGAGAAACTTACAACATCTGAGATGCCCTCAGGTGCCTTAGTTACGCCAAAGATCATTCCAATTACTGTTACGGTCACGATACCGATTAACATGGCTGCTCTGATTTTTAAAGCTAAAAGAGCGCCAATGATGAGTACTCCTAAAAGAGCCAGATCAACTTTGGGATCAGAGAAAGTACCTAAGGTGATCTTTGTAGCAGGAGATTCAACAATCAGATTTGAGCTTTGAAGACCAACGAAAGCAATAAACATACCTATACCGACTACGGTCGCAGATTTCAAACTCATTGGTACAGCATCAATAATCATCTGACGCAGTTTGGTAACAGTCAGCACAAAGAAAACTAAACCTGATACAAACACAGCACCTAAAGCTGTTTCCCAATTCAAGCCTACAGTCTTACATACATAGAAGGTAAAGAAGGCATTAAGTCCCATGCCAGGAGCCATAGCAACCGGAAGATTTGCAAAAAGGCCCATTGCAATAGTACATAAAGCAGCAGACCAGATAGTTGCAGCAACAGCTGCTTCTACAGGGATTCCTGCTTCTTTTAAGATTGATGGGTTAACAAAAATAATGTAAGCCATTGCTACGAAAGTAGTAATACCGGCAATGATCTCAGTGCGGACATTAGTTCCTTTAGCTTTTAATTTGAAATGACGATCTAAAAAGCCCTGATCGTTCTTTGAGATGGTGTCAGACATAATTTCCTCTGAATGAAAAATACCTGCTATAAAAGCGCTTTCAGTATATTTGAATTTACCTTAGTGTCAATGCTGATTGCATAAGAAATCGACTTTTACCAAGATTTGATAAATATCGTATTCACTAATGTGCTGACAAGCGTGCATATGCAAACTTCTAGAGTGTTTTAAGACTGCTTTTGAAGAATTTATTAAGAATTTTTGCAGAGAAAAATGGAGACTTTATAAAGATACTTATATTGAGCTAAAGGTATATATTGTGTTGAATGCAAATATATTGAGAATAATTCCATACTTTGATGATATTTGTTTTACCTGATGGTCAAGCAAAACAAAAAGCTACCATGATGGCAATAAAACCAATCACTATCAACAGAGTCAGTACTAAACCTACAATAGATAAAGCAATACCTGTATAACACAGTTTTGTGCTTTCTGGATGCTTTTTTAAAGCTATAAAACCAAAGACAATACCTAAAACAGCTAAAGCTACACCTAGGAAACAACCTGCACCAGTAAAAATACTTATGATGGAGACAATTCCTAAAACAATCGGAAGATATTGCAAATGATAATCCTTACACTGATGCTTTAGATTGGATGATATTATATTTGACGCAGATAATATTGGCCACATAAATTTTGTACTATTTATTGTAGATTCATTCACTGTAAATATTCAAATTTATTTTTAGGTTCATTAAGTGTGCAATCTATTTTATGTGTCATATTTTTTTTGAAACAAGTTATCCAAAATATTTTTCAATCAAAAAACAAACTACCATCATTATGCCTGTATACGAAAGAACTCCACCTGAAAAAATGATATTTTCGTCTTTTTTGTCTAATTCAAAAGGAATCGTATAGATAAAGACTACTCCTAAAATTCCAAAAATTGCTCCTAAGATAAAATATGACCAAGCAAAAAAGCTTATGAGTGATGCTATTCCAAAAGTAAGAGGAAGATATATCCAAAATCTCAAAATTCTCATTTTGTACTCCTGACAGAGTAACGTATAAATCTTGTACGATTTATTTTATGTACACTTAATGTAAGGGTGCAAGCGGATTTTTAGGATTATTTAGTAATCAAATCATTTTTCTGAAAATTAAGCTCTATTTGCTATAATTCATGCTTTACAAACAGTATAAGTTGCAAGACTTCAGTACTTGTTTATCAAGATCATTTATCAGAAGAAAAAGGTCAAATGGAAGAATTAGGTCTTACTAGAGTTCCTTACTATTCAGAACTTAGCGTGTTTAATCGAGATGATGTACAAAATGATGCTGTATGCCTAGTGCTTTCAGTTATGCTCTATTGGCATTCACTAGAAAAGTGCCAGAGATTTAATGCAAGAAATCATGTGCACCTTTTAGCCCGTAATTTAAGAAGAACTCCTGAATGTGTCAAAGAGTGCCTAGACTATCTTACAAGCTTAAAGATCTTAGATAAAAAAGAAGAAACTATCACCACAGAAAGTGACAATCCTGATAAAAAGACCAAATTAAACGAGTTCTATACCCTAAACTTCCATGTACTCCATGAGCTGTTAAAAGAGCATAACCTGAATATCCCTGTAAAGATCCTGCGTTTGGCCAGTGACGATTACTTTGATATCTACTCATATTTATCACCAAAGAGAATGCCTTTAGTACAAGGTCTTGTAGGTATGGTCAAAGGTGGCATTTATGATGAGGCTGCTTTAAATGTCTGCAAAGTTATCTGCGGTATCTGTGCAGATGAAGAATATGAGGATTTCTCATATAAAGCATTAGCTCCAGGCTGGAGAATGCTAGCTCAACCTCCTGCAACAGCAGAAGATGTCGTACAAAGATATTTAAGAGAAGGTGAACGCTCTGTAGATATCGATCTTATGGATGGATCATTCTTTATGCCTGACGGTGATTACTTTGGTACAGAAAAACATAAGATTTGGCATTCAGGTAAAAGTAAAGAACCTAGAGTGCTGGCTACTGCCTTATATCTTTGCTTTACTGCCTTAAGTCATGATGTAGAGTTCTATTCAGATCTAGCTCTTGAGGAGCTAAAGGATGGCTTTGAACTTCTGTATAAATTTACAGGATTAAAAGGCAGATTATCTGAGGTGTACTTTAACTATAAAGACTTTACAGGAGATGCTCTTGTAAAGGCTAAAGCAGAGTACCAAAAGATATTAGAATCATTATCATAGATCATATTTGCCACAAGATAATAATCAAATCTTTAAGGTGGTAGTTTTACTTGTGGCGAAATACTAAATTGCCTAAAATTGAGCCTTTTCAATAATACACTGATGAGTTTTTGTGTCTTTTGAGTAGTTAATACCTACTAGTAGGACTTCACCTTTATAGTCTTTAAAAAACTGTAGGTAATTCTTCTCATTAATCTGAGTGATAGCAGATTGTGCTGACTTATCATACTTTAACTCAATTAAAAGAGCTGGCTTGTTTACACCAGGCTTTGGCAGATACACTAAATCAGCATAGCCTTTTTCTGTAGGTAATTCTCTTATAACGTTATAGGTATCAGTAGTACTTAAAACTAGTGATAATGAGATTACACATGACAATGAGTTCTCGTCATTGTAAGTTAATATTGAGGTATGATCTTGATGGGCTTCATCAAAGACTTTAGCTACAGCATCAGAATTTAATGACCAGATATCATTTAACAGGTCATATGACTTGCTTATAAGATTATAGACACCAGAGTATTTTTCATTATCTTCAACGATATTTCTAAACTCCATTTTGATTTCTTCATTTGGAATATGAACTACAAATTTAGAAATATTATCTACCCTGATATCTGAATCTGGTTTTATTGCGAGGTACCCTAAATGAATGAGCAGAGTTAATACATCGTTCTTGGTCTTAAATGTAACCATATCATTTTGGAAATTTAGCTACATTCACAACAACATCTTCGCCTGCAATTAACTTTACAATGTCATCTCTTAAGCCTTCCATATTCATGTCAATATATTCCTGAAGGCTTTCAAAGTTTTCTGTTTTGGTCCAGTAACTTCCAAATCTTTTTCTGCTGATGCTCTTTACTACAGAATTTGGATTATAAATATGAGGAACATCTATAAAAGAGTAGCCATCAGACCATTGCTGCATTTGATTAAAATTCATCTTGAATTCGTTACACAATGACTGAACTTCCTTCTCTGTAAAACCAATAAATGGAGCAAAGTTATCAGGATCAGTCATTGAAAATTCATTGAACATATTCAATGCACTCTGGTTACCGTACTTCTTAATCGGAAGAATACCTGTCATGTAGGCTAGAGCAATATAGGACTGATCTTTAAAGATACCTTCTAACCATTCAAGATATAGTTTTAAACTTTGAGCATCTTCTTTTTTCTCACGCATGATGCGATCCCATTCATCAACAATGAAGACAAAAGGAACTTTGCTGACAGAGAATACGTCGTCTAAAGCTTCGTACAATTTGTTAGGAGAATTGAATACAACTTGCGGATAAGCTTCTTTTAATTCTTTTACTATTGAAGATGTGACAGACGAAATCATTTGATTAACATCATGACGTGCGCTATTAAACTCTAGCGACATGTTAATGAAAATAACATTGTATTGGTTTAAATGTTTTTTATAGCTTGTAGATTTTGCAATTTTGAGACTATCAAACTGGGATGAACTGTCTTCACCTCTTGAATAGTAAGAACATAGCATTTGTGCTGTTACAGACTTTCCAAAGCGACGAGGTCTACAGAGACAAAAATATTTTTGCTTTGTCTTTATACATTTATTTAGGATCTCAATTAAAGGAGACTTGTCAACGTATATAAAAGAATCTAATGATTCTTGAAAAAGATTTTTTCCTTATTTAAATACTTTGGCATTTTGTCTTCTCAAGCAATGGAATTGCTTTACATTCCTTATTATATATGGAAGGTTGCCATTTTCACACTACAAAAAAGAATTAAAAAAACAGAAAAAATAAGAAACAGAATTTTTTCTGATACTAAAGAAATAATAAGAAAAAACCATAAAAAATTTTCAAAAAAGCTTCTATTTTTTGCATTTTTTGCCAGTAAATTGTCTGTTCTTAAAAATTTGCCCTGTACACTGCCTCAAACTTATTTTGAGGATTATTTAATGTTCTTTAAATCAAAATCTGTAGAAAACAGTTTTCAAACCAAAGATCCTACCTGGTTAATTGTGTTAGGTTCTTCAATGCTGTTTGTAACCTGTATCTTTTGTGCCCTAGATGGGGCGTCACTTTCATCATCTCTGTCATTTGCATTGGTGATCCTATTGAACATACCAATCTATGTTGGGATGTTCAAATATGAACCTGACTTTGAAAACTCTAATGAATACTATCTTTGTGACAGTGAGCTTTATAAGCTCTCAGGTTACGAGGAAGTACCTATCTTAGATAAAAACAGTAACTATAAGTTTACAGAAGCTACCCGTCTTATCGACAGACATATTGAATCTCAAAAGGAAGAAAACCGTAACCGTGAGGATTATGTACCTATAAATCTGAATAAAGATGACATTGCAGCACTGACCATGGTCGCAGCTAAAAACATCACCAATAAGCTCTTTATTGGATATGGCTACGAGTTTTTACCAAAGCATGCAAGACGATTGGCAAAACTCCAGGAGCAGGGACTAAAGCAATTGCCTCACGGTAAAGGCTCTGCTCAAATTCATAATCTGGAAAGACGCCATAAGCCTCTGTTCATGTCTTTACAGAATATTAAAGATCATGCCATTGTTTTTGGTACTACAGGCGCTGGTAAAACCAGATTCTTTGATCTTTTAATTACTCAGGCCATAGAAAGAAACGATACTGTCATCATTATCGATCCTAAAGGCGATCACGATTTAAAACGCAGAGCTCGTAGAATCTGTGCCTGTACTCATCGTGATGGTGCTTTCCATGTTTTAGATGTTAAAGATCCAAATTTAACCACATCTGCTTTTAACCTCTTTGGCTCATCCACAAGTGCCTCTGATATTGCAGATAAACTGTCATCTCTTATGAAGCAGTCAATCTTTGATACTGACAGCTTTGCAAGCTATGGTCAGGAGGCTGTAGCCTGTGCTGTAACTGCCTTAGATTGTCTTGATTTACCTGTTGATATCTACCATATCTGCAATCATGCCAATATCGAAAGCTACTTTGACGGCATGGTAGCAGGTCTGTCTAAACTTACAGCTAAAACTCAAAACCGAGATCTTGCTGTGTACTTTGCAAGACTCTTAAAAGGCTATTCTATTGAAAAGCACCTTTACACTCATGTAAGAGATTTCTTAGTAAGCATTGGCGATGAAGCTCAATTAGATGGTATTTCTGATATAAGCGAGGATAGTCTTTTAGATCCAGAGGTTGCTTTATCTTTAACACCAGAGCAGTTATCAGATCTTAAAGAGAAAGTAAAAGCTCAAAATGATGAGAATAATATCGTTGAAGCTCAAATTGCAGATACAGATGTCTCATCAGGTACTGATAATTATGCTGATAATGGCAGCAGCCAGACAGGTAATTCTACTGATGACAGCAATACCATAAAAACAGAAACTGACTCTAAAGAGACTGAAGTAAAACCTAAAAGACGTGGTCGTCCTCCTAAAAAGAAGCTTGAAGATGCAACTTCAGGTACTGCTTCTGATACAGCAAATAACTCAGGTAAAAGCAAAACTGAGACTAAAAAGACTACAGCTAAAAAGAAAAACTCAAAGCTTAAGAACGTAAAAATTCAGGTCAAGGCAGCAGCTTTTCTTACCTATTACAAGTATCTAAAACAGCACTCAAATTTGGATACTGATCCTGAATTTGAAAAGCTGATATCTATGACTGTAAAAGAACAGTCTTTCTTTGAAAGAACCACTGCAAGTATTAAGACCGTACTTAATACCTTAAACAGTTACAACCTAAAACAGATCTTGTCAAAGAGTCCAACTCAAACCGATTTTTCAGATATCTACCAGAAGAATAAGGTCTTTTACTGCGCACTGCATTCAATGTCCAATGCCTCCTTAAGCTCATATGTAGGTAAGTTACTTTTATCAGATCTAAGCTCTTTTGCAGATCATATTTATTCAATGGATGAGGATTTACATGCTCTTAATAATCATAGTACAAATGATAGGTTGCGCCATGCTGATGATGTATTTAGTAAAGTAGACAGTGCTTTAAATACCAGTTTAGATGGCAACCTAAATAGCAACATAGGTTGCAAACAAAATTATAACATCAATGACAATTTACGCAGTCATGAGGCAGATTTTACAGATGAGGCTGGTGATGATAATGTCGATCCTGATGCTAAGGCTGCCCTAGCTCTTACCCTTGAGCTTGTAAATATGGATGAAATAAACTCTTTTATTGAGGAGAAAAAGGCTGAAAAAGAACAGAAACAGCTTCGTTATAAAGCTTTAAATCCTGAATTTGACAAGGTCATGAGTATCTTACAGGCCCCAAAATTTGACAAGGTAATGAAAAGACGCAAGGTAAGTATCTTTATTGATGAGGCAAGTGAGGTGGTTAATGAAGCATTACTGCAGCTTTTAAACAAAGCTCGAGGTGCCGATTTTTCAATTACGATTGCAACTCAGACATTCTCTGATTTAGCTAAAAGATGTGGTTCTAAAGATGCAGCTATGCAGTTAATTGGTAACTGCAACACTATGTATGCTTTAAGAGTAAAAGATGAAGAGACAGCATCTGTCATCACCTCTTCTTTACCTAATACCACTTTCTATACCAAGAACATCTCTACAGGTACGATGTCTGATACCTATAAAGAGAATTACAAAGACTCAGCCTCTATAAGTGCTAATACCTATATCGACAGGATTTTCCCTGCATCAGCCTTAATGGAATTGCCTAACTTTGAGTATGTGGCAAAACTCTCTGATGGTCGCTTTGTCAAAGGTGTAATTCCAATTCTTACTGACAATAAGGTGCGTGATTAGTATGGTTTTAGAAGATTGTGTCTTTACTGCTTTGCATTACTTCCCTGCTTTTAGGATTGATGCAAAGCTCTGCTTGCATCAAAGTTTCCTCCTCTATTTTAGTTTTAATTATTTAGATAACAACCAAGGATCAATACAGGACAGGATCATATGTTCGGTTTTACTTTTAAAACATTAAGACTTTATGTAATCGGTTTTATCATTTTGCTGTTTATCTTAAGTGCCGATTACTTAGGCCCCAGTACTAAGGTTATCTTTTATGAAGAATTAGATGACTTTTGCTATATCTTTTCTCATAACTGTGAAGACGCCTTAGTAAGGATAGGTAAGATTGCTGATTTAATAAAACCAGTTCTGGTGGTAGCAAAGGTTGTAGACTTAGATAAAGTTATCTTATTGCCAGTTATCAGGATCCTCTTTTTGGCAATAGGCTTTGGTAAGTATTTAGTAATGCTGACTTTAGCAGGATTTGCACTTGGCAGAATCTTAAGATTTCAGGCAATTGAGGATTTTAAGACACCAATTATCTTAAAGATTGTAGGTGGATTTTCCTATGAGTTTGTAACCTTGGTTTTACTCGTGCTCTTATTTCAGGCATTTATATCCTGTGCTTACATCTTAACCTTTTTCTTTTTGTTTCTGCCAGCGCTGTGCGGTATCAGGATAGGCTCAGCCTGCTAAAAGCTATTTGTTTCATCCAGTCTAAGGTGATTTCGCTGTAATGGGTAAAGAGTTTGTCAATCTGGTATCTACCATCATCACGTTTCGTCTACTCAAAGCTGTTTCTAAGACAAATCTGTTAGATAAGATGTCGTTTGGTGATTTGATTGATGATTTAGGCACTGCCTGGGGATTGACTGACTCTTTTAATAGTGAAAAGCCTCAAAGTTCAGATGATAAATGGGTTCACACTCTTGACTGTGTTATAGATGAATTAGAAAAACTCGATTTGTCCATTCCTGCTCCTAAACCTGAACCCCAAAAAAGAGGTAGAAAACCTAAACCAAAAGAGGACAAACCGAAAAGACCTAGAGGTCGTCCTAAGAAGATCTTATCTACACCTTAGTACGGCAATCTGTGAAAGTTTTAATATATTTATTTTTGAGAATAGGATTTTAATTGCAGGATATGCTCTTCAATCTCTTTGATCACTCTTTTGAAGATCTCATCACTTTTACCTGTAGGATCTTCTAAATGCCAGTTATCATCAAAAGGTCTACCTATAAAAGGACAAGACACATCACAGCCCATTGAGATTGCAAGATCTGGTGTAGGGATGTCTTTAATGAGCTTGCTTTTCTGTCCATGCTTTTCCATATCAATGCCATAAAGCTCTTTTATAAGCCTTACAGCATCTTGATTGATTTTATCTTTTAAAACAGTGCCTGCTGAATAACATGAGAATTTATCAGAAAGAAGATACCTACCTAGTGCTTCAGCTATTTGGCTTCTGCAAGAATTGTGGACACAGATAAAGGCAATTACTTTCTTATTCATGTTTGAATAATCCTAAGCTTAAAAGGTAAGAAACATCAATAACTCTCAAGAGACATACCTTTATGTGTGTTGATCTATTTTCTTATCAATTGATGAGTAGCATTACTTTATTTTTTTACAAGCTACAGTGCAATCTTTTTTGCAAAAAGCTATACCAATAGCATAGATATCAGTAATCTTTGCAATCTTAGTAAAAGGCTCTGCATAGTTCTTCTCTTCAATCTGACTTAGAGCTATAGCTGCTAATTCATCCATTTCTTCAGCTTTAGAGGTAGCTTTAATCTCAATGATTACAGCTTTGGTATTACGTTCAGATTTAAAGGTAATATCAGGATATCCATTACCTGCTTCATAGTTAGAGTGGTATTCAGAGACAAGTTTTTCACAACTTGTAAAAATACCATTGATAAAGCCATGGTAGTAATTTTCTAAAGGAGCTTTAGTTGCAGTATCTCTGATTGATACATATTTTTGCAGCATATCAAAGAGGATATTGGCA
>HF987966.1:0-508 GCA_000431835.1 Succinatimonas sp. CAG:777 | reverse complement strand
TTTACAAACTTACTAGGTAGTTTCAGATTTACAAAGACATTATTAAATCTCTTTTGAATATTCTTAGTAAAGCAGTCTTTAATCTCTAAGTTAGGCAGTCTTACTACAATATCATCGGGATTATTTTCATTTGGAGTTAAAGCATCAATCTTTTCCCAATCTACAGTTAAGTAACCTGTATGAAGTAACAATCTTTTCCCAATCTACAGTTAAGTAACCTGTATGCAACAGTAATGACCAGAAATCATTTGGTATATGTTTAGATAAACAGTCATAGTTCATGGAGTCATTTAATTTAAAGCTAATTGACTTGCCATCAACTAAATCCTGCATCTTTTGAGTATCACTGTCAGTTAAATATCCTAGGTATTCATATACAGCAGGACTTGAGGTTGATGTTGCCCAGTAGTTATTAGCTTTTATAAGTTCGACATGACCATTTAGTTTATTTTTATAATTTTCTTTAATGAAATTTACCACATCCCATGGACAGAACATCTCTTTGTCA
>HF987965.1:162186-162933 GCA_000431835.1 Succinatimonas sp. CAG:777 | reverse complement strand
TTGACATTTTGTTTTCCTCCTGCGGAAAATCTTTAAATGGGCTTTCCTGCCCGGATACTTATTTAACGTCTTTATGTAATTTCTCTTGAGTACTTTTTTATACTTTTCTTGAAAATTTATTTATCTTACTGAATTATAGAGATTTAATATCTAAATTTTTTTGAAGTTAGGAAAGATGTTGTTTTAATTTTGAAGATTTAAGAGACTGTACAGGATTTTAAAAGGAGATTTGAATACTGCGCTGAGAACACAGCGCAGTTGAATTGAGATACTAAATTAGCCGATGATCTGACGTAACATGCAGCGTAAAGGCTCTGCAGCACCCCATAACAGCTGGTCACCTACGGTGAATGCTGATACAAAGTTCTCGCCCATGTTCATCTTACGTAGACGGCCAATAGGTACATATAATGAACCTGATACCTTAGCTGGAGTTAACTCCTTTAAGGTTACTTCCTTATGGTTAGGGATTACACGTACCCACTCGTTCTGAGATGCAATCTCTTTTTCGATGTCAGCAATTGACATATTCTGCTTTAACTTAATGGTTAAAGCCTGGCTATGGCAACGCATTGAGCTGATACGTACACAGTTACCATCGATAGGTAGTGTACCTGGAGCATAACCTAGGATCTTGTTGGCTTCTGCCTGGCTCTTCCACTCTTCACGGCTCTGACCATTATCTAACTCTTTATCAATCCATGGTAGAGCAGAACCTGCTAAAGGAGCTCCGAAATTCTGTGTTGG
>HF987965.1:0-162145 GCA_000431835.1 Succinatimonas sp. CAG:777 | reverse complement strand
GAAAGAGTTATCGTTCATCTTTGCACGAACTTTTCTTTCGATGTCTAAAATTGAGCTGTGAGGATCTGCAAGTTCAGAATTTACGCAATCATATAATGCGCCCATCTGACATAACAGCTCTCGCATGTTCTTAGCACCGGCACCTGAAGCTGCCTGATAAGTCTGAGTAGAAATCCACTCTACGTTACCGGTCTTAATTAAACCTGCTAAAGCAATTAACAGTAAGCTTACTGTGCAGTTACCGCCAATATATGACTTGATGCCGTCATTTAATGCTTTATCTAAAACATCGTGGTTTACAGGATCTAAGATAATCTTAGTATCATCTTCCATACGCAGTGTTGAGGCTGCATCGATCCAGTAACCATTCCAACCTGACTGACGTAAGGCTTTATACATCTTAGTTGTATAATCGCCCCCCTGAGCAGTAATGATGATGTCCATTGCTTTCAATGCATCTAAATTGTATGCATCCTGTAGCACACCATAATCTTTACCGTTGAATGATGGAGCTTTCTGACCTGCCTGTGATGTTGAGAAGAACACAGCATCAATCAGAGCAAAATCATTCTCCTGCTGCATACGCTCCATTAAAACAGAGCCAACCATTCCACGCCAGCCGATTAAACCAACTTTTTGCATTATATCCTCACAAAAATTGCAAAATTTTAAAAATTCATTTCAATCAATCTTATTTATCGCAGTGCGAAACAACAAATTCTCTGCTAAAAGAATCGTCGTTAGACTTTAAGAGTACTGATATTCTTCTGCCTTTTTTTATCATATCGGAAAAAAGCGGAATTTTACAGAAATTTGAAGATGCACTCTGAATGTACACATTAAGTACACTTTCAAGATCTTTTATTTCCTGAAATGATTCTTTTGACTTTATTACTTCAAGATTTAAAGAGTTGTCGTCTAAGGACACCTTTTGTAAGGTGGTGTAAGAATCAAGCTTTATGGGTAGTTTAGCTTGAAGTGCAGAAACAGAAATTTCTTCGTCACTGCGGGTATACTCGTTATAAGCATAGTAGCCTGCGAATGCTATTATTATAATAAGAAACAGTTTTAAGTTTTTACTTATTTTTGCTAATACAGCTTTTTTTTCATTATTCATACGATTCACATGCTGCATAGCCTTCTTGTAAAAAAGACTGTCATCAGCATTTCTCCCAAATTGAACACCTTTTAATGATTTATATCGATCGGAATTTAAATCTGTATTTGACTCTGTATTAGACGGAGACAAAACATTATGGTTCTCAGAAATTACCTTTTCGTCTTGTAATTTACTGTTTTCCAGAAGGCCTTCCTGTTCAAAAGTATCTTCAAGATCTTTTAATCTGGACTTTATCTCATCAGGCAAATAACTTGCTTTTAAAGGTTTGGAGATCCGTTCTGTTCCATTTAATCGTCTTACATGTTCCAAAGCTTTGTAAATAAGAGAAGGGCCTGCTAAATTCTCATAAGGATTTTCTTTTTTTAGATTATCTGCATTAGATACAGTTTTGCTTAAAGAAACAGCGTTTTTCAAAAGATTTGATTCTTCAGAGTGTGAAGTTTCAACTTTATTAAAATCGCAGTTATTTACAAAAAGATGAACGCGATCCTCAAGAAGATCTTTTTGAAAATTCAGGTAAAGTTGTCTCTTTATTTTCATGTAAATTTTATATTTCTGTTCAATAATAAAAATTAGAGTCTGTGGATAAAAGATCTTCAACGTATTCTTAAAAATGACGATTACCTGTTTATTCTTTAACAGAAAATTACCTCAAGGATCATGCTGAATTTTGCATCAGTAATAAGATGTTTTATGAATTGTTACTGACGTAATTAAAAAGACTCTCTATACATACTTTTGTGAAAAGTCATGCCAAATATTTAGTCTTGCAATTACCGTCAGGCTAACCGTTACATATCATAAATCCTTAAATGATATCCGCATTGCAAATGTTACAGTTGCAGTTTCTTATCTCAGTAAAATTACAGTACTGTGAGTCAAAGTTATAAGTATTTGCGCTCAGATTGTTAACTTCACTTTAAACTCGTTCTTGTTGTTTACTTCAATTTTTTGAAAGTCACTATACAGTCCTTCCTGCAGAACACTATGCCATAGGCATAGATGTCTGTTATCTTTGATACCATTGTAAATGGTAAGGCATAGTTCTTCTCTTCAATCTGAGATAGAGCCTCGGCTGCAAGCTCATCCATTTCCTCATCTTTTGAAGTGGCTTTAATCTCAATGATTACAGCCTTAGAATTGCGTTCTGTCTTAAAGGTAATATCTGCATAACCGTTACCTGATTCATAGTTTGAACGGAACTCAGAAATAAGACCTTCACAGCCTGAAAAGATTCCGTTTAAAAAGCCATGGTAGAAATTCTCTAAAGGTGCTTTAGTGGCACTGTCTCTTACGGAGACATACTTTTGCAACATGTCAAAAAAGATATCAGAGATATCCTTTGTATTTCCATTTGCAAGAGCAGATATGAGTTTTTCAGGCAGACTGTCTTTACTTACAACATTGGAAAATCTTTCTTTAATGTTGTCAGTAAAACATTCTCTGATTTCCAGATTTGGTATTCTTGCAAAGACGTTTTTATTGGTTTGACCGTCTTTATTGAGCTCTTCTTCTGTTGTCTTATCCCAGTCTAAGGTTAAATATCCAGTATGCAGTAGAAGTGACCAGAAGTCATCAGACTTGTGCTGTGACAGACAGTCATAGTTCATGGAATCGTTGAGACTGAAACTTATTGTCTTACCGTCAATTAAGTCCTGCATCTTCTGAGTGTCGGTATCGGTAAGAAATCCTAAATATTCATAGACAGCATGGCCTGAGGTGGTGGCGGCCCAGTAGTTGTTTGCCTTTACAAGCTCTTTATGTCCGCTTAAATTATTTTTATAGTTCTCATCAATGAAATTTATAACATCCCATGGACAGAACATCTCTTTGTCACAGAACCTGTATCCGTCATAGCTGTTTTTAACAAGCTCAGCATACTCATCCATCTCATAATCTTTTAATGCCTTTAAGGTCTCTTCCTTGGTAAAGCCTATAATGCCTGTAAGAGCCAGATTCTGTGAGGTAACTGTATTTACCTTAAGATTGTTCACTCCTGTAAAGATACTGTTTTTAGCTACCTTTAAGCATCCTGTCATTATCACTTTACCTATGACAGGCAGAAGGGTATCAGGATCTTTTTGTGGGTCTTTTAGAAAGTCTAAAAATGATGAGATTAAGGTTACCATTTCTTTGTGGTAACCATTTTCCTGAGCTTTGGCTAAAGGAACATCATACTCGTCAATTAGTATATATACAGGCTGTCTGAAGTGCTTGTAAAGCATTAAAGACAAATCTTTAATGGCTGAGGTTGCATAAGACTGTGCCACATCATCATCTGCATTTTTCAGATAACTCTTACTTGATATCTTTGAATATGTATCCCTGTCATCATCATCTAAAGCTTTACTGTCTTTTAAGAATGAAAATTCCAGGGCTTTAGATGCTACAATTTCAGCAAGTTTTGAATATGCAATATTAAAATTTTTACCAAACACATTCTTTAGGGTAATGCAGATAACAGGAAACTTACCCATGTACTTTTCACAGAATTCTTTGTCCTCTGTTATTTTTGTTCCATGAAAGATTTTATTGTGAAGTGTGGTGTCTCCTGGATTGTGACTGTCTATCTTTAAAAAGGCTTCGAACATATTCATGAGCAGAGTCTTGCCAAAACGTCTTGGTCTTGTAAAAAGAAGAACAGGAGAACCGGCAAGGGAGGATGTTTTATCTGTTGAGCTTTCTTTTGAGAAAACTGTCTTTAAGTATGGCGTTTTATCAACGTAGTAACAGCCTTCTTTTCTTATCTCTGTAAAGCTTGAAGATCCTGCTGGCAGTGACTGAAATATTTTGTTGCTCATGTCGTTTTTCCAAAATATATTATTTCTAAAATGATTATACCTTAGATTTTAAACATGGCTCTAAAACGCTGACATTAATTGCTTTCCTTACTTTATTTTGTGCACAAAAAGGTATTGCGAATAATGGTTCTACATATCTTTAATTCATTTTCATTGTGTTATCATTAGTCAATTAAAAATTTAATCTTTTGCATAAATTTGGAATTCGATATGACTACTATTGTTGGTAAGGATGCTCCTTTAGAACAGAGTATTGCTCACTTTCAGGAAATACTAAAAAATTTAAAAATCTCTGTCAGAGAAAGCAACTGGCTTAATCCTTTAAATGACGTATATTCTGTACATTTAGACATTGAGTCATGTCCATCAATCTATTCAAACGGAAAAGGATCTTCTCGACTAGCAGCTCAGGCTTCAGCCTATGGCGAGCTCTTTGAAAGACTGTCAACTCATATGTCATTTTCCGATTATTATTTAGGTCTTGATAACTCCAATGCGCCCTATGTTCATTTCAAAGATGAGAAATGGACTGTCATCGATCAGAACGATCCGCAGATCCCTAATGATGTTTTAAATTCATCATTACGCAAATTCTACTCTGAAGGTACTGATTTAAATCTTGAAGATCTGGTTGATCTGCAGTCATCAGCATTTTCACGTGGTGTCTGCTCAATTCCATTTACAAATGCCAGAAACGGTGAAGTTGTCTATTTTCCTGTAAACCTTCTAGATAACCTTTATGGTTCTAATGGTATGTCAGAGGGCAATACTGAATATGAAGCACTTGTTCAGGGACTTTCTGAAATTATAGAGCGTTATGTAAAAAAGGAAATTATTAAAAGAGGTTTAGCTCTTCCTGTAATTCCTGATGAGATCTTACAAAAATATGAAAAGTCATATAACTCATTAAAGACCTTACAAGGCGATAACTTAAAAGTTATTGCTTATGATGCCTCTTTAGGTGGTAAGTTTCCTGTAGTCTGTGTGGTTTTATTCAATCAGAGTAACGGTACTTGCTTTGCCTCATTTGGTGCCCATCCTATTTTTGAGGTTGCGCTAGACCGAACCATTACAGAGTTAATGCAGGGTCGCACCTTCAGTGATTTAGACAACTTTGATGAGCCTGATTTTGATTTAGAGAGAACATCTGACATCGTAAATCTAGAGAGTCACTTTGTAGATTCAACAGGTATTCTGCCAATGCAGATGTTCAGAAAGATCCCTGACTATAAGTTTGTAGCCTGGGATTTTTCAGGTAACACTCAAGAACAGTACAAAGCTCTGCGCTACATGATTGCAAAATTAGGTTTTGATATTTATGTACGCTCATACCATGAACTAGGTGTATGCGTGTACAGAACTATCGTTCCAGGTATGTCTGAGATTTACCCTGTTGATGATCTTGTATACAACAATACCAACAGTGGTATTGATTTTCAGGATGCTCTTCTTTCCTTACCAGGTTCTGAAGAGACCGTTGAGACTTATGCAGACTATCTTGATGAACTTGAAAGTGAAGATATCGATAACGATGTCTTAGTTTGCCAGCTGTTAGGTATTCTGCCTGATCCTAAATCAAAGTGGGCAAGTTTAAGAATGGGTGAATTAAGATGCTTAATCGCACTTGCTGCAAAGGTTTACCCTTCAGCTTTAACCTACGCAATTTGGACTGTAAGATACAATCAAAATGACTTTTCACTAGATAAGTTATCTTTCTATCAATGCTTGATTAAAGTTTTACAGTGCAAGACTGAAGGTTCTTTAAATGAAGAGGATTACCTAGAAGGCTTTGAGCTCTTATATGGTAAAAAGACTCTTCAGAATGTCTTAGATCATGTAAATGGTAATGCTCGCTTTAATGGGCTTACAGCTTCAGATTTAAATCTAAAAGGATTTAAATCTCATCAGGAGTTAATCAGGATCTATAACATCATTAAAGATGCTCAGGAAAAGGATCTTAAAAATGATGTTCCTTTAGAAAACAAAGACGCTAAAGATAACGTAGAAAAATAAAGGAGTTAACCGTGAAAAAACATAATTTAATAAAGCTGTTTACAGTTGTAACTACAGCCACAATGTTAACTCTTTTAAATGCATGTTCTACTACTAGCTCAAATGAGGAGTTTGCAAAACTCTCAAGACAAGAGCAATTAGCTCAATTAAATAATATCAATGAGCTAGAAGAGAACGGTAAGATTGCTTTAATCTCTCGTTATAAAAAAGCAAGATTTGCCGTTAACTGCACCTATCACTACAAAAAGAATTACTTCTCATTAGAGTTTACTGGTCCCATGGGTATGCAGTATGCCATGTTAGAGGTTTATGCTAACGGCACTACCTTCTTAAAAGCTCAAGGTAAAGTTAACAAAGGTGACAGTGCAAGAGATCTGTTAAAGACTCAGTTTGGACTTGATATTCCTGTTGAGGATCTACCTGCTATCATGGTAGGTGCTCCTAAAGGTGAGCTTACCTATGATGAGCAAGGCTTTGTAAAAACTGCTAAACAGGGTGAAGAATACCTTGTAACCTACAAGCAGTATCAGGCTCAAAGAAGAGGTTTACCACTGCCTACTAACTTTGAGATCCTAACTCCATTTACTCAGGTAAAAGTAAACATCAATAACGTCTTAAGGCTCAATTAACCATGAAATTAGAAGTCACTAGTCCTTGTAAGTTAAACCTGTTTTTATACATTACAGGTAAAAGACCTGACGGTTACCACAATCTGCAGACACTGTTTGTGATCTTAGATCATGGTGACAAGATGACCTTTGAAACTAGTGATAAAAATGATGAAGTAAAACTGCTTACAGACTTTGGTTTTCCTGTTGAGAAAAACTTAATCTATAAAGCTGCTATGCTTTTAAAACAGGAAACTCATTGTAAAAAAGGAGTGAATATTTCTATTGATAAAGTACTGCCTCAAGGCGGTGGTTTAGGTGGAGGTTCTGGCAATGCAGCTACTACCCTCTCTGTCTTAAACAAGTTATGGGATTTAAACTTATCTGAGGATAAGTTAATAGAACTAGGTGCTTCTTTAGGTGCTGATGTACCTATCTTTGTTAAAGGTACAACTTGTTTTGCTCAAGGTATTGGTGAAATTCTAGAACCAGTAAATGTAGCGAATAAGTACTATTTAGTTGCAACACCTGATTGCTCTGTACCTACTAGGGTTTTATTTGCATCAGACAAATTAAAAAAGGATTCCCCTGTAAGAACTTTTGATGAGCTATTGCATTCAAGATTTGATAACTGCTTTACACCTGTAGTTGTAAATGAATATCCACTGGTTAAAGAGTTATTAGATACCCTATCAGAGTTTGGTACAGCTTCAATGTCAGGTAGCGGTTCATCCTGTTTTGTCGCTTTTGACAGTTATGATCACGCAAAGTGTGCACAAATGAAAATTGATAAGCTGAATATAAAAAGTTTTATTGCCAAATCTGTAAGTAAATCTCCTGTTCTTTCAAAGCTTGAAAGCTTATAAATACTTAAGACTTGCGTAGTCTTTACTATGCAAGTTTTACAGTTTCTTCATTGCAACATATCCGTAAAAAGCTAAATTATCCCTTTATCGATGTGATTAAAAGTTTTAAAATACGCCTAGCTTTAAGATGCTCTTAAAGCTCAATTTCTTTTTATGTCAAATCAATCAGGATCACTCATCTTATGGCTGATATGAAGCTGTTTGCCGGAAATGCAACACCGGACTTAGCTAAAAAAATCGCTGACCGTCTATACACTAGACTTGGCAATGCAACTGTTGACCGTTTTTCTGATGGAGAAGTTCACGTACAGATCAATGAGAACGTACGTGGTTGCGATATCTTCGTCATCCAGTCTACCTGTGCACCTACAAATGACAACTTAATGGAGCTTATCGTTATGATCGATGCTCTACGTCGTGCATCTGCAGGTCGTATTACCGCTGTAATTCCTTACTTCGGTTATGCTCGTCAGGACAGACGTCTTCGTTCAGCTCGTGTACCTATCACTGCTAAGGTAGTAGCTGACTTCTTATCATCAGTTGGTGTTGACCGTGTATTAACAGTTGATCTTCATGCTGAGCAGATCCAGGGCTTCTTTGATGTACCTGTAGATAACTGTTTCTCAAGCCAGATCTTCGTTGAAGACATGTTAACTTTAAACTTAAAGAATCCTTGCGTTGTATCACCAGATATGGGCGGTGTGGTTCGTGCACGTGCAATTGCTAAGTTATTAAATAACGCAGACATTGCAATCATTGATAAGCGTCGTCCACGTCCTAACGTATCTGAGGTTATGAACCTAATCGGTGAGGTAAAGGACAGAGATTGTATTATCGTTGATGACATCATCGATACTGGTGGAACCTTATGCAAGGCAGCAGCAGCTCTAAAAGAGCGTGGTGCTAAAACTGTTACCGCTTATGGCACTCACGCTGTACTGTCAGGAGATGCTTATAAGAACGTATCAGAGTCTGCATTAGATCATTTAGTAGTATCTGACTCAGTTCCAGCTCGTGACAACTTCAAGAAGTTAAAGAGCTTCCGTCAGTTAACTCTAGCTCCTATGTTAGCTGAAGCAATTCGTCGTATTAACAACGAAGAGTCAATCTCAGCAATGTTCGAGCAGAACTAATCTAAAAGATTAGTTTACCTTTAGGGCCTTACTTTTTAGTCAGGCCCTAAAAATAACAAATCCTCCAAAACTTTTGCTTGAGAGGATTATTTTTTGATTATCTAAACTATCTTTTCAAACTAAGCGTTGAATGCTTGATCAAGATCAGCAATCAGGTCATCAACGTGCTCAGTACCGATTGATAATCTGATGGTGTTGTTCTTAATACCTGCTGCCAATAACTCTTCTTCAGTCAACTGTGAGTGTGTTGTTGTAGCTGGGTGAATTACCAAGCTCTTAACATCAGCAACGTTTGCTAGTAATGAGAAGATCTTTAAGTTATCAATGAACTTGAAGGCTTCTTTTACGCCACCTTTAATCTCAAAGGTAAAGATTGATGCGCCACCGTTAGGGAAATACCTCTCATATAAAGCATGATCTGGATGATCCTTTAATGATGGATGATTTACCTTCTCAACCTTAGGATGCTTTGATAAGTACTCAATAACTTTCTTGGTATTGTAGATGTGACGGTCTAATCTTAAAGATAAGGTCTCAACACCTTGTAACAGTAAGAAAGCGTTGAATGGAGAGATAGTAGCACCAGTATCTCTTAACAGGATTGCTCTAATGTAAGTTACAAAAGCAGCAGGACCTACAGCATCAGCAAATGAAATACCGTGATAGCTTGGGTTTGGAGCTGCAATACCAGGGAATTTACCGCTCTTCTTCCAATCATATTTACCTGAATCAACGATGATGCCGCCTAAGGTTGTACCGTGACCGCCGATAAACTTGGTTGCTGAGTGAACTACGATATCAGCACCATGTTCAATTGGGCGAATTAAGTATGGGGTACCGAAGGTATTATCTACAACTAATGGTAAGTTGTGCTTGTGAGCGATAGCTGCGATTGCATCGATATCTGGAATATCACTGTTTGGGTTTCCTAAGGTCTCGATGTAGATAGATCTAGTGTTTTCCTGAATTGCACCTTCAACAGCGCTTAAGTCATGAGCATCAACGAAGGTAGTGGTGATACCTAAACCAGGTAGAGTGTGCTCTAATAAGTTAGCACTACCACCGTAAATGGTCTTCTGAGCTACGATGTGGCCACCGTTTGCAGCTAAAGCTTCAATTGTGTATGAAATTGCTGCTGCACCAGATGCTACTGCTAAAGCTGCAACACCACCTTCTAGAGCTGCGATTCTCTTTTCTAAAACATCCTGAGTTGAATTGGTTAAACGACCGTAGATGTTACCAGCATCACGTAAACCGAAACGATCAGCTGCATGCTGTGAGTTGTGGAATACGTATGAAGTAGTCTGGTAAATAGGCACTGCTCTTGAATCAGTTGCTGGATCTGCCTGTTCCTGGCCTACGTGTAACTGTAAAGTTTCAAACTTGTATGACATTTTCTGTTCCTCTTTTTATTTACTAAAACTTGAAGTGCTAGAACTAGATTTTTATCTTTATCTAGCTTTAAAACTAATAAAAACCTTGAAGAAGTCGTTGTTTATAATTCCTATCGACTTTCTATGTTTTAAATACTAATCGTCGGAAAATGAGATATCAACAAAAAACATATACTATATAATGATGTTAAACGATAGCCTTAGGCTATAAGAATATTGACCAACTTTTGGACATAAAAAAACTCCCTTTAGTTTAGTAAAGAGAGTTCTTATTTTGTGATAATTAAATTATACAGTTACAACTGTTTTAAAATTTCAACTAAAAGCTCTGCTCTAGGTTCAACTGAGGTTAAATCAAGCCATTCACGAGTGGTGTGACATTCACCTCCGCGTCCACCAAAAGTATCCAGAACAGGAGTACCTGTGTTACTGATGTGATTACCATCAGACACACCCCCAGATCTTATAAATTTTGGGGTGATGCTGAATTTTGTTAATGCTTTAGTTACGATTTCTTTTAATTTAGCAGTCTTTTCTGTTACCACCATGGCTGGATTTACAAGCAAAATCTTAAAGCTTGCTTGAATATCCTGACCAAAAGGTATTTCAAATTCATGCTTAAATTTAGCTAAAAAGTCTTCCCACTGATCATTATTCCAGAATCGGACATCGATTCTGGCATAGCAGTCTTCAGCAATAGCATTAGCAATAGTACCGCCTTTTAATACACCAAAGTTTACAGTGACATTCTCGTTAGCTAGAGCATTAATTCTTTGAATACAGTTTGCCATAGCGTTAATAGCAGAACGACCTTTCTCAGGACAGAAGCCAGCATGAGCTCCCCTGCCCTTTAAAAAGATATCAATATGAGAAATACCCTTACGAGCTTCCGTAAAGTTATCAATCTCCTCACTGCCTTCGAAGATAAGAGCATAGTCAGACTTTTTAGCAATGCTGTCTATAAACTCTGATGAATGGGTAGAGCCAGTCTCCTCATCAAGGTTTAAGACTACAGCTACCTTTTTACCTTCTAAAGTACCATTTACAAGAGCCTTAGCAGGAGATCCTAAAGTTTTACTCTGTGATGAGGCAACCTCAGCATTGGATCCTAAAACTACTTCACAGATCTTAGCTTTATTAAAGAAGCTCAATCAGGAGCTTAAACTTACCATTGTCATCATTACTCATCAGATGTCTGTTGTAAAAGATATCTGTGATAGAGCAGCTGTCATGGAGCAAGGAGAAGTTATCGAACAAGGCTATGTTTATGATCTGTTCTCAAATCCAAAGACTAAGCTTACCAAGTCCTTTATGGACACATCCAATAACTTTGGCTCATTCTTTGACATTCTAGATGAGAAAGGCTCTTTAGCAGATGTTGCAGATGGCACTCATATTTACCTTTTAACCTATACTGGTGATGCTGCAGGTAAGGCTTTAATGAGTGAGATCTACAAGAAATTTACTGTTGAATCTAACATTCTCTACGGCAATATTGATTACATCAAAGGTAAGCCTTTAGGAAAAATTAGCAGTAAACCTTACAGGTGATAAGGACAAAATTGAAGAAGCTGTAGAGTATATTAAAAACTCAGGTGTGCAACTTGAGGTATTAAAACGATTGAGAATTTAGTTATGACTTTAATGCCTAATTTTAAACTACTCTCAGGTGAGTTCTTGCACTGCCTGCATGACACTTTTGTCATGATTGGAGTTTCAGGTACGATTGACTGGTTCTTAGGTGTAATTTTAGGCATTATTTTAGTTACCACTAAAAAGAACGGTATTTTAGATAATAAGATTGTCTTTACTATAGCAAATAAAGTCATTGATATCTTACGTTCAATTCCTTTTATTATCCTGATGGTGCTTCTAATTCCCCTCTCAAGATTCATTGTAGGCACAGGTTCTGGTATTCAGGGATCATTTGTAGCTTTAGTATTCGGTACAGTACCATTCTTTGCTAGACAAATTGAATCAGTACTCTCTGATGCGGATAAAGGTCTTATTGAAGCAGCTGACGCTATGGGCTTTTCAAAACTAGAGATCATCTTTTCAGTATATTTAAAAGAAAGTATCCCTGGAATTACCAGAGTAACCATGATCACCTTTATAAGCTTTATCGGTATTACTGCTATTGCAGGTGCCATCGGTGCTGGTGGTATTGGTGACTTTGCAGTACGCTACGGTTATCAGATGGGATACAGAGATATGATTTGGCTTACCGTAATTGTAATTTTAATTATGATAAGTATCTTCCAGTTTATAGGTAATCTCATCATTAAAAAGACTACTCACTAAGTAGTTCTCTCAAGCCTTGCTTACTCTGTACTGATTTAATCAGTACAGACTCTCTCACAAAAATAAAAGCTCATCGACTTTCGTCTTGAGCTTTTATTTTTATAAGACAGATTTTAAAAAGCAAAGTTAAAAAGGATCTTCAAAAAGAAGATCTTTGAAAGAGTGTTGTTACTCTTCTTGCTGACCTTTAATGATATTTAAAGCACAGCACACAGCATCAGTCCATGCCATAGCATGAGAGATGTAACCATATAAACGATCTTTTACTAAAACTAAACCTGCGTTATTAGCTACATCCATAGCATCGTTAATTCTGTGTTCAAACAGTAGCATTAAAATTCTGATAATACTGCCTAACTGACCACCGCCATTGGTATAGCAAGAAGCTACTGCATCTAAAGGGAACTCTGCAAAGGTAGCTTCCTCTGTATCATGTAAAAAGACATGCGCAAAGCGTAAGAAGCCTGCGATAAAGGCCTGAGGAGCGGTAATATCATCACAGATATCCTGAGCCATCAAATCTACAATTTTGGCAAAGTTCAATGCCTGTATAAATGGCTCATAGTTTATAAACTCTGATGAGAATGGGATCTTCTTTTGCTCATAGGTCTGCTTTTCTGTAAGTGTAAAGAGATTGTAACCTACAGAGATAGCAAGGAAATTTCTTAAATCAAACTGAGTTAGAGTCTGACTTTCACCTAAGGTCGAGCTGTTTTTGCGAATAGTTAAATTGGTTAAATGTTTTGAAGCTACCATACCTTTCATGGCTAAAGCCATTAAAGGATAGTTAGCTACAATCACGCCAATCTCTTTGACATCATAAATTGAAGAGTAGAGCTGAGCGAAAGTACGCAACATTTCATGCTGCCACTTAGGACGCTCGTTTTCATAGGTTAATAAGAAGTTATTAACTGTTCCCAGAACGTAATCAAAGTTTCTGGTTTCTTCTTTATTAAAGGAGAAAATAGAAATATGGTGTTTAAAAGCAATTGTTTTTAAAAGAGGATTCTTGTTGCGTAATGACTGAATTACAGTCATAAACTCTGCGCTTCTTTCAAAATCCACCATTAGATAATCGATACATGCAAGGATTTCGTCATTTGATGCAATCTCACCCATGGCATCAACTCTAACAGCAAAGCGCATACCCATTTTACGTAAACGTAAAATGGTATCTTTATATTCTTCTGTAAGTTCAATGGAGTTTTCAAGCCACATGATGACATGTTTAGGATCATACTTACGAGCCTGTTTTATCCACAGCACTGTAGGTACAGTAGGCACCATCAGATCATCGCAGATACCACTTAAAACTCTGATACTGCCCATGGTCATTACATCACGCAGTAATGATGGGACATTCTCTTTTCTGCAGAAACCAAAATCAAAGGTATTACCCGCTGAAAGCTCCAGACAGTAAAAATGAGTTTTACCCTTACTATCTTGAACTGCAATACGATCATAAACTCTGCACTGAAGTGATGGAGTATTAAGATCATCTAGCATCTGAGTTTTACCACGAAGATTCCAGTTATCAGCCATATTCTCTCTCAAAAATATTCTTTATTTTTATTCGTAGCCTCACTGCTTGCAGACTATTTTTTATCATGTTTTCTGTCATGCAGTTTGTCTAACAGCTTTTGATGAATGCCGTTAAAGCCACCATTGCTCATTACAAGGATTGTTGTTCCTTTAGGGCTTGCGTTTACTATTTCGGTGAGTAATTTATCAAAATCGTCAATAACATGTAGAGGCTTTTTGCACTGTTTTTCAAGCGACTTCACATCCCATTTAACAGAAGTGTTAGCATAGACAAAAATTTCATCAGCACTTTCAAAAGACTGAGCTAGAAATTCATGGTTAGCGCCCATCTTCATGGAATTTGAGCGAGGCTCAAATACAGCTACTAAACGTTTATCCTGACCTATCTTTGCTCTTAAGCCCTCTGTGGTTAACTTAATTGCTGTTGGGTGGTGGGCAAAATCGTCATAAACGCTGACATCATCGACAATACCTTTTAACTCCATTCGTCTCTTTGGAAGTTTAAATGTCTCTAAGGATTTAGCAGCATCTTTAATAGAGATACCTGTATACATGGCAGCTCTAATTGCCATTAGAGCGTTGTGTACGTTGTAGGTTCCAGTGCAGTTGTAATTTACAGTACAGATAAATTCCTTACCATCATAAATATCAAAAGATGAACCATCTTTTGATTTTAAGACTGCATTCAGGTCGTTCTCATCACCGATTCGTACCACAGGAGTCCAGCAGCCCATTTCTATTACCCCATCAAGATTCTTGTCGTTATTTGGCATAACAACAAGACCTTTACCAGGTACGGTTCTTACTAAATGATGGAACTGCTTTTGAATATCTTTTACTGAATCAAAGATATCAGCATGGTCATACTCTAAGTTGTTCATGATTAGAACTGTAGGATGATAATGAACAAACTTTGAGCGCTTATCAAAGAAAGCACAGTCATACTCATCAGCTTCAATTACAAAGTACTCACTGTCAGTACTGCGTGCTGAAATTCCAAAGTTCTCAGGAATACCACCAATTAAAAAGCCTGGATTTTTACCATTATCTTCTAAAATCCAGGTCAGCATTGATGAGGTGGTAGTCTTACCGTGAGTACCAGCTACAGCCAGAACAGTCTTATTTAAAAGGTAATGCTCTTCTAACCACTGCGGTCCTGAAACATAACGGCATCTGTCATTTAGCATGCGCTCTACAACATCCATGCCTCGACGCATTACGTTACCTACTACAATTAAATCAGGCTTTTCATCTAACTGCTCAGCATCAAAGCCTGTATGTAACTTAATACCAGCGTTTGATAACTCATCTGACATTGGTGGATAAACGTTCTTATCTGATCCTGTAACGGTAAAACCAGCTTGTTTTGCAATCATGGCAATACCGCCCATAAAGGTACCGCAAATACCTAAAATATGAATATGCATGAATTTGTCCTAATCTTCTTTCTAGTATTCTCTCAAGCTTTAGATTTCAATCTTATTGAATGACTAAATCTGATGTTTTAACTTACTGCTGTTTTGCACAGTCTAAATACTGCTTGAAGTTATCTGTATATCTAAATAGAGGTTTGCCTTTGTCATACTCGATAGTTGCAATAGCATAGCCATGCTCTTTACCCCAGTCTAGAGCCTTTTGAGCACCCAGTACTAAAAGACCGGTATCTAAGGCATCTGACTCAAAAGCTGAGTCTGAAATCACAGTTACTGATAAAGTCTTGTGAGTTACAGGGTAACCAGTTTTAGGATCGATTGCGTGTGAAAAGATTTTGCCTGTAGTCTCATCTTTAAAGTAGTTTCTGTAAGAACCTGCTGTAGTTACAGCTTTGTCTAAAGCACAGATTGGTACGAATACTCGTCTTTCAGGTGAGGTAGGATCTTCAATTCCCAAACGCCACTTTTTGCCTTTAGCGTTAACACCATATGAGCGTGAAGCACCAGCTACATTTACCATAAAGTTCTTATAGCCTTCCTTTACCAGTTTTGCAGCCACTGCATCAGCTCCTAAGCCTTCACCTACAGTTGCAAGATCAAGTTTGATGTCTTTATTGTGCTTTACTAAATAGCTCTTATTGTTTTCTGTTCTAACCTCAAACTTATCAAGACCAACCAGCTCTAAAGCCTGATTAATCTCATCTTGAGATGGAGCTTCATCTTTCTTTTTATCTTTACCAAAGCCCCACAGATTTACCAATGGACCTACTGTAATATCTGTAGCTCCTTCAATACGTCTGCCCTGATAAACAGTATCTTGAATGATCCTGCCTAGCTCATTTGAAATCTCAAAAGGTTCTGTAGATTTAAAATCATTGAATTTATATAACTCAGCGTTCTTATCAAAAGTTGAAATCTCATCGCAGATCTGCTTAAACGCACCTTCAGCTAAATCTTTTAAACCTGCTTCTCCTCCTTTATAACCACCAACAACATTTACAGCATAGAAAGTACCCATGGTTTTGCCCTGAATGATTGTTGATGTCTGTACCTGTGCAGCAACAGTGCGTTGATTGTCTTTGTCACAAGCTGTAAGAGTTGTAACCGCAACTAATGAGGTTGAAACTACAGCAAAGAGAAAAGCGCGTGAAGCAACATTAGCTAAAACTGATTTTTTTAACATTTTTGAAACCTAAAAACGAAAAAAAGCCTGCCTAATGACAGGCAAGCTTAGAAATTTTATTGTTCTTTATACGCTCTGGTGAGGAATTTCCATATTCTTAATAGCGCAATCATCTTTGCGCTTTTCTACCTTTTTACCAGCCATAGAGCACAACTGCTGACAGGTAGTACATGCACCACCATCCATGATTGAGGCTGTAGCCTCTTCTTCTGTCATCATTGGACGTCTTTTAATAAGCATACTCATTGATAAAGCTAGAACAAACAGTAAAAATACGATGAAACTTGCTACAAATACCATGTCTGTCCCCTATAATTGACTAAAACAGCTTAATTTTAGCATAAAAGCTAATTTTATGCGTCTTTGGCTAGTTTTACTTTGCGATAAAATTGCTCGTAAACAGCATAGAACAAGCGCTTTTTCTAGCTCTTCTTTTAAAGGATGATGACTGAATTATACAGTCATCATCCTTTAGCGACTAAGATCAATAAACTCCACATAAAAGTTACTGTATTACAGGCTTTAAAGCTTCATTAGTTTTCCTTAACAAAGCGCTTTTGTGCTAGAATTAGCGCAATTATTTTTCACCCCCTGTCTTTAAGATTAGCAGGCTAAATTTATTTATCAGGACTTACAATGCGTACAAGTCAATATTTACTATCTACCTTAAAAGAAGATCCTAAAGAGGCTGCTGTAGAGAGCCATCGTTTAATGTTAAGAGCTGGCATGATCCGTCAGATCGCTTCAGGTGTTTACACCTGGTTACCAACCGGTATGAGAGTGTTATCTAAAGTTAACAAGATTGTCCGTGAAGAAATGGACAAGACTGGTGCTTTAGAGATTGCCATGCCAATGGTCCAGCCTGCTGAACTGTGGAAAGAGTCAGGTCGCTATGTAAAGTACGGTCCTGAGTTATGCCGTTTTAAGGATAGAAAGCAAAACGAGTTTGCCTTAGGTCCTACCCATGAGGAAGTTGTAACTGATATTGCTCGTCGTGAAATTAAATCAGCAAGACAGTTACCATTATGCTTATACCAGATCCAGAACAAATTCCGTGATGAAATCCGTCCTCGTTTCGGTGTAATGCGTGGTCGTGAGTTCTTAATGAAAGATGCTTATTCATTCCATATTGAAAAGGCCTCTTTAGAGAAGACTTATCAGGATATGTATGATGCATATTCAAGAGTATTCACCCGTATGGGTCTTGAGTTCCGCCCAGTAGAAGCTGATACAGGTTCTATTGGTGGAAACCACTCACATGAGTTCCAGGCATTAGCTGATGCTGGTGAAGATACTATTGCTTGGTCTGATGGTTCATCATATGCTGCTAATATTGAAATGGCTGAAGCTCTAGCTCCTACTTATGATAGAGAAGCACCAGGAGCTGCTTACTCTGAGGTTGCAACACCTGGCTGTCATTCAGTTGATGATGCAGCTAAAGCTTTGGGCTTAGATTCAAAGAAAGTATTAAAGAGCCTTATCGTTCATGGCAATAAGAAAGAAGACGGTAAGTATGAGTTGGTTATGCTCTGTCTTTGTGGCAATCAGGAACTAAATGAAGTTAAAGCCATCAAGATTAATGGCATTAACGATCCTTTAGAGATGGCTTCAGAAGAAGAAATCAATGAGTTTACAGGTTCTCACACTGGTTCATTGGGTCCTGTAGGCTTTAAGGGCAGAATCCTAGTAGACAGAACTGCAGATAAGATGTCTAACTTTGCTTGTGGCGCTAACAAGACTGGCTACCACTTAATCAACGTAAACTGGGACAGAGATGTACCTAAATACGAAGTATTTGATTTACGTAATGTTGAAGATGGTGATCCTAGCCCTGATGGCAAGGGTACCTTACACCTGCGTAAAGGCATTGAGGTAGGTCAGGTATTCATGCTTGGCACTAAGTACTCAGAAGCAATGAAAGCTACTGTTAAAGATGAGAACGGTAAAGACATTCCTATGATTATGGGCTGCTATGGTATCGGTGTTACTCGTGCTATTGCTGCTGTAATTGAACAGCACCATGATGACAGAGGTATTATCTGGCCTGAAGAAATTGCTCCTTTTAAAGTTTCAATTATTGCAATTAAGCCATCTAAGTCACAGGAAGTTAAAGACGCAGCTGAAAAAATCTACAACGAACTTACCGCTCGTGGCGTAGAAGTTCTGTATGATGATCGTGATGAACGTCCTGGTGTAATGTTTGCTGATGCTGAGTTAATCGGTATACCTCACATCATCACAGTAGGTGAGAAGAGCTTAAAAGACGGCAATGTAGAGTACAAGTACAGAAGAACCGGTGATAAGGAAAACTTAAAGCTAGATTCTGCTGTAGAAACAATTCTCTCAAAGTTAGCTAAATAAGCTAAAACTGCATGAGCGACAAAAAAAACGTTCAGAATGTACATAATCTAAATGTACAAAAAGTTGTTCAGGAATGCCATCTTGTAGCAGATACTGCTAAAGATGGCTGTCCTGCTGCAACCTATGAGAAGATGGCATCACTACTAGAGGATGTCATCTCTCTGTCACCTCTTATGAACAGTGACTACCCTGTTGTTATCAACTCTATTGTCAAAGAACTCTTGAACGCTCAACAGCTAGATGATCTTATAAAGATATCTGATTATGTTGAGTTTGAGCTTATCTATATACTAAATCACTATCAAAAGTAAAATTCTAAGAGTAGATCTTCTCTTGAAATTTATATTAAAAGAATAAATTTGAACCTAGATAAAAAGTTACTTATATCTAGTATTGATAACCTAAAACAGACATTGGTCTATATAGAGAATGGCGATCTGTCAAGCAAATAATTTAAAAAACATAAAAAATAATTTTGCTCTTCATACAATCAGATAACTCTATGAATTTACGTAAGTTTGTTTATAAGTAAGGCTGTTTTTTTAAGACAAAAGAATAACGTGGTCACTTTGTTACGCTGTTGTGGTTAAAGTGTTCCTTTGATTTTTTACTGTTAATGTTGTTCTTCTAGTTCTGTTACTAAATCGCTATGCAATTATCCTAAAGTTCGGTTCAGTAGTCCTGATCAAATCTTCTTTATGAACCCTGGTAGGGATTTCTATATAATGTTTTTAACGTCTTTTGCCTGTAATGACAGGTTAAAAGGCAACAATCATGTGAAATAAATGTATAAATCTGAAAGCTTCAGTTTATAGAGTTCAGCTCAGGGCAATAAATACCAAAGTTAGCTGTCTCTTCTTTTATTTTTGTCAGATTTACTTCCAGAGAATTTCTTTGGAGAGATTTTTATCAATATACTGAATTAGTCAGTTATGTTGTACAGTTCTTTGTTCTGATTTAAACTTGAGCTGTAAAAGTTAATTCATCTGAAAACTCACAGGAACATCATCTAAAAGCTCTCCATCAGATAGTTTCTGTTCTGGGATATCATTAAATCCTTTAAAGTAAGCCTTGATCCTTGCAGCAGACCTTCTGAAAGGACTGTCCTCAGAGGATAAATCAATGGGACAGTTTTTAAATTTTTCAAGGTCAGGACTGAAAGAGCTATTTTCATTTTCAGGGAAATTACTCTTAAGCCAGTCTTTAATTACAGGAGATGAGGTAAGACGTTCTAGAAGTAGAGCGAGTTTATTGCATTTGCTTTTGAATTTGCTAAGTTTGGAGTTGAAGTTCTTTTCAGTGATTTTAGAAGCAAGGTCTGGATCGTAGTGCTGTAGGATTTCTTTTATTTCATCAGGACTGTTTAGGTTAATGCCTATCTTCCAGAGACTTCTGGCAATTTCACCTGCAAGTTTTATCTTTTCTCTTTTATCCTTTTTATTCTGTTTGCCGTTATGACTGATACATGCATTGGCACCTTCATAAAGTAATGCTTTTAATACAGGGTTACCTTTCTCAGATAGACCTTTTATTCTGTTTTTGCCACCAGTACCGCTGTGTTCTGGAACAAAACCTGTATAGGCAGCAAAAGCTCTGGGATTTTTAAATCGTTTAAAATCTCCCTGAGTAACGATATGTGAGGTTGCAGCAAGTAACAGACCAGAACCGAGAACAGCCAAAAGATATCTGCATTCAGGATGTTTATCCAAATATCTTGAAAAGGCAACATAGATATTTTGTCTTCTTTTGAGAATTAGAGTGATGATTGCACACTGATCCTGTATGTCGGTAATCAGTGAAAAGTTAGCGTCAGCATCTTCAAATTGCAGTTTTGCTGTATATTCATTTGCTTTTCTGATGGTCTCTTCAGGTGACATGGAATAGCTATAGCACAGAGTGGCATCCTGCTCTTTAAAAAATGCAATCAGACGTCTTAGATACATGGTTAAATCTGATTGTATATCACCATAGGCTTTAACCATTTCCATATAGACTCTGCTCTGTCTGTCTCGTATAACACAAGGATGAACAGTTGCCGCTTCAGGACTTGCAATATAGGTAAGCAGTAAGTCTCTTACTCCTCTGGCGTCTCCTCTGTCATCCTTACAGCCATGATTGTATGAACGGCACTTTTGTGCAGGAAAGATATAAACAGCTCCACCTTGTTTTGCAATCTTATCGGCCCAGTAATTGGAGTTACCGCAGGCCTCCATGGCATAGATATAATTATCAGAACAGTGTTTTTTAATGAATTCATCAAAATCTTTTATTTTTAATGAAAGATCATAACTTTCCACATTGGGTCTGGTGACACTTACCTGAATAACTTTGCTTGCCAAATCAATTCCACAAAAATATTTTTCAGAAAGGATTGAAGTTGATGTCTGTGTACTGTTAGTATTCATGTGTTTTCTCTCCTTATACACTAATGAATCTCTATATAAAGTGTAACAGAGAAAACGAAGGCGAAGCTCTGTTTTCAGATGTCTTCGCCTTTTAATTTGTCCATTCAATGGTGACCTGAACTATATTCAAGATCACATGCGTATATGATGTTATGTTTCTGAACTTCAACTGCACTCTCAGACTGGAGAAAGGGACAATTCACTTCGTAAAATAAACTCTTTAAATGAGTTTGAGGTCGACGTGGATCCTCTTATCTCCAGCGTGAGAGTACAGTCAAATTAAGTAAGCTCATAAACAATCACCATATACAGCAGGTGTCCCACAATGGAGGTCTGAGAAGGCGTGGTTTTAACTGCACTCTCAGACTGGAGAAAGGGTCAATTCAGCAAGTAAAATAAACTCTTTAATTGAGTTTGAGATCAATGTGGATCCTCTTACCTCCAGTGTGAGAGTACAGTAAGAAACAACCTGCCTTGGAGCATTAACCTCAGCGGACGCCCTAAAGTTAAGGTGCTTTTTCACGTTTGATGGAATACTGACTGTTTAAGGCAACTTTACGTTACCTCAGCTTTTTAATCATATCGCATTTGTTTTCATCAAAAGGTTGTCCTGATTTGGCTATTGCATAGGCAATACGGGCAAGTCTGTTCATAATGGCGCATATAATGATTTTTTTAGAACGGTTCTGATTAAGTTTCAGTTTTAGCCATGATGATTCAGTACCATTTTTCATGGCCTGACTTAAATAAACCATTGCGCACATGTAAAGCATCTTTTTAATGCTCTGAATACCAGACTTGCGAATACCAAGGACAGTGGTTTTACCTCCTGTACCTGTAGTTACCGGAGCCACTCCGATGAAAGCTGCAAAAGCTCTTGATGAGGAGAATCTCTCTGGATCACCAATAGCAGCATAAAGTGCTACAGCTGAAAGCTTACCTATACCAGGAACTGTCTGAAGGTTAGAGCAGATTTCATTGTTTGAAGCGTAGGATAAGAGATGAGTGTTAATCTTTTTATCTTTGTCTGCAGAGACTCAATGTTACTGAGCAGACTTTCACTGATGCAGTTTAAGTGACTGTAACTGCAGTCATCCTCTGAATGCTCTTTTTCAGTTTCAGTATTACAGAGAGCTTTTAAGGCTTCTGTTACTTTGGTTGCTGATGCTACAGAAACTGTACCTGCCACCACACCTGATTCATAAAGAATGGCATGAGCTGCATTGACCGTCTGAACAAACTGCTTGTTAAGCTGCTCACGTACGGTTATAAGATTCAGCAGATACTGGTTTTCCTGTGTTCTTGCAGGAATATGCTGCATTGATGGTGTGATTAGTGCCTTTAAGATACCTAAGGCATCAATTCTGTCTGTTTTGTCAAGATGTAAAAAGGCTTTTACCTTTTGAGCTGGCAGAATATGACACTTATGGTTATGCTCCTCAATGTATCTGCAAAGATAATTGCATGAACCACAGGCTTCAATACCAATCAGCTTTCTTGGCATCTGGGTATCATCGATGAATTCAAAGAATTTTACTCTGGAAAGCTGATAGTTTCTGATATGCTTTGCTCCTAAATCGTAGTAGCATACCTGAAAGACTCTTGATGCTACATCAACGGCAACTGGCAGATATCCTTTTGAGGTAAGATAACTGACACGCTCAATTTCATCTGCTGTGAATCTGGCTGCCTTCATGGGAATGGCTCCGAAAAGTTTGTTTATGAAAACTCTTCAATGAAAGCTGCTGCCTAGGATGATTGAGCTTTGACTGAAGTACCTGGAGATTAGCGAGCGTCCGTGTATCGCCGTTCTCTACATACCATTCACTTATAACTTTTTGTAAACAGATTTGTGGTTATCTTTTAGCTCTTAAATTTCTCTAATATCTGATTAAGGCTAATCTTCAGTTTAGTTTCGTCTTTAAAATTGGAATCATGCTGCTTATTATTTTTATAGGCTTTAAAAGAGTTTTCAACGACTTTTTGCTTATTTTGCGATTAAAGGATCAAAACGATCGGTAGTAATTTCATCAGCGTGACTTAAGGATCACCAGATCACATAAAGGCTTTTAATTTTTTCATCAGATGCCTTATAAAGCTTGGGTACAAAAGAATATAAGGCACAGGAATATGGCATCGCTTGACGATTTTGATGATGACAACGAGCAGGTAACAGCTGAGCTTGGGGATCTGGGATTAACAGCAGCAGGATTTGATTATTTCAACCTTGATGAGCCTATTGAGTTCTGCATAGGAAAGGTGGGTTCCCATGTTAAGTTTAAGAGTTCTGAAATAGTAAAGCTTTTATGCTGTCAGGTCCTGAATGTACCATATCAGTCACTGTATGGAACGCAGGAGTTTTACCGAAACCGACCATTACAGGCTCTGATAAATCGTAAAGATGTTACATTTGAGCAGCTGGATAGAAATGTTCTTTCAAGAACTCTGGATGCCATCGCTGAATTTGGACCAGAGAAGCTGTTTTTAAGATGCTCTGCAAAGGTAGCAGAGAAACTGGGGCTCAAGGTAGAGAGTGTCCATTTGGACAGTACCAGCTTCCATTATTCTGGAGAGCCAAGAATTGAAGATGGATGCAATATTGTTCTCGACCAGGGGTACAGTAGAGACAATCATCCAGAGTTGGGACAGATAAATGAGCTGATGCTTTGTGATGAACTGAGTAAACTGCCTATATTTGAAACCTGTGTCAGTGGACATGTATCCGATAAGACCAGTTTCAGAAATGTCATTACTGACTATTGGGACAGTATCAAGGCTCAGTTTAAGGATTTACGTTATCTTACAGGAGACAGTGCCTTATGCACCTCTCCTATTGCCAAAGCTGCTAAAGAACATTGCATTAAAATGGTAACTCGTATTCCTGACAAGAATGACGAGGCTACAGCCTGCAGAAAGATGTTAAAGGCACATCCTGAAGAGCTTGTTTCTGTAGATGAGAACAATCCTGAAGGAACTAAAGCCATGTGGTGTGGTGAAGGTAAACTTGGAGATGAAACCGTAAAGAAACTGTTGGTACAGAATGAGTTACTTTACTCCACCAAGAAGAGGATCATTACCAAAAGAGCAGAAAAGGAGCTTGATAAGGTAAATTCTCAGCTGAAGAAACTCTGGACGCAGCCCTGCAAATGTAAGGCTGATGCAGAACAGGAATTAAAGAAAATCACAGCTAAGCTTGTAAAGCTTACTGATGCTGGTATTGGCTATGAGGAAGTACAGAAATACACTCATAAAGGCAGACATGGTAAGGATGAGCAAAAGGTAACGGTTGCGGTTAAGGTTAGAGCTGAAGTTGAGCTTGATGATACCGCCATAGAGCAGAAGATAAAAGAGGATACCTATTACGTCATCTGCACCAATGATGTTGAAAGAAAATGGACTATGGCAGAGCTCATAGGTGTATATAAGAAGCAGTCTGTAGTAGAGCGTAACTGGAGATGCCTCAAGGATAAGAAACTGCTTATCAACGCAATCTATCTGGAGCTACCATCAAGAATAAATGCACTGATGTGGATTATGACCACTGCTCTTTTGATATATACCGCAACAGAATACCTGATGCGAAAGAAGATGCAGGAGCAGAAGCTCACTATACCATCTCCGGATCATAAGGTTCAGCTTGAAAAGCCAAGCCTTATGAGACTGTATCAGTATATAGGCAACAGTGGAACCGTCCTTCAGTGCAACCGAAGTACAGGAAAAGTATCTGTACTTGGACTTCCGACTGAAGTAAAACTGGTACTGATATCTATGGGAGATGAATGGTGCCGGTATTACCTTAAGTCGTATTACCAGGACAAAGCGTTTTAACTTGTTGATTAACTGAATAATGATGTTTTATTCGAAAATTTTACCGATCAATACGAGTTGAAGGTATAGACATTAAAGTTATTGATTTAGCTAAATCATTTGATGTAATCATGGATGATATTAAGTACAACGACTCAAAATTAATTTGTGCTCACGACTAAAGAAGGAAATCTAATCTTGGATGAACACAAATTTAAAGGTTCTGCCTTGAAGAGGTAGGTGGGGTGGCAGAACCTTTAAAACCTTTTAGATAATTTCTAACTTACCGTCAATAGCTCCTGCTTTATCTAAAGCTTCTAGTACTGACATTAGATCACCTGGAGCTAAACCAACTTGGTTTACTGCTCTTACTAAGTCATCTAGGGTCGCACCTGTATCAAACTTGAACATCTTACCCTTTTTCTCTCTTACATTGATTTGAGAATCAGGAACAATTGCTGTCTGTCCTTGAGAGAAACTGTTAGGTTGAGATACTCTTGGATCTTCAGATACAGTAACAGTAAGACCACCATGAGTTACGGCAACTGGTTTTAGTTTTACATTGTTACCTATAACAATGGTACCAGTACGTGAATTTACTACGATTCTAGCTGCATCCTCACCTTGATCGATTTCAATGTTCTCAAGAGTTGATAAATATGACACTCTCTGAGAAGGATCACGTGGTGCACTTACTCTAATTGAAGCTGAATCCTGAGCTACAGCTGAACCATCACCATAAAGATCGTTAATTGCATCAACTACATTTTTAGCAGTGGTAAAGTCAGCTCGATTTAAGTTAAAGACAAATGAATCAGTCTGACTGAAGTTATCTGGTACTTCGCGCTCTACAATTGCACCATTGGCAATTCTGCCTACTGTAGGAGTGTTTACAGTAACCTTTGAGCCATCAGCACCTTCTACACCTAAACCGCCTACTACCAGTGAGCCTTGAGCGATAGCATAAACGTTGCCGTCTACACCACGTAACATGGTCTGTAATAAGGTACCACCACGTAATGAGGTAGCTTCACCTATTGCTGATACAGTTACGTCAATAGTTTGACCTGTCTTTGAAAATGGAGGCATGGTAGCATGAATTGCTACAGGAGCTACGTCTTTGATCTTTAAAGAGGTACTCTCATCAATCTTGATACCAAAGTTATTTAGCATTGAGCGGAAGCTCTGCTCTGTAAACTTTGAGTTCTTTTCACCGGTACCTGCTAAACCAACTACTAGACCATAACCTAAAAGTTGGTTTTCACGAATACCTTGAATTGAAGCAATATCTTTTAATCTTGCAGCTTCTGCATCATTGATGCTTAAAGAGCTTAATACAGCTACTCCTAAGCACAATGATTTAAAAAACTTTGTTGCAATCCTCATAGTCCCCACCTTACAAAACTAGAAGAATATATTAAATGCGCTGTTAAACAGTCTAGACAGATAACCGCGTTCCTGAGTATCGGCAAAATCACCGGTTCCACCGTACTGAATTCTAGCATTGGCAATTCTCTGTGATGATACAGTGTTGTCTGAGCTGATATCAGAAGGTCTAATTAAACCGGTTACACGGACATATTCATTGCCATTGTTTAACATCAACCACTTCTCGCCTTGTACCTGCAGATTACCGTTAGAATATACCTTGACTACACTAACAGAAATCTGTCCTGACAACTGGTTTGACTGTTTTGCCTTAGCACTTCCTGAAAAATCATTGGAGTTGCTAGAAGACAGTGTTGGTGTCAAATTCTTGTAATGTAATTTCTTACTTGCAAGAGTAATGCCACCATAGTTATTGTTTCCTTCTTTTTCAAGATCAGTAGATGCATTCTTACTTGCAGAAGTTGCTTCTTCTAGGGTTACAGAGATGATATCACCAACTTTATGAGCTGATGTATCTGAATACATACCATTGTTCATGGTATAAGGATTATAGATACCACCTGTAGGTACTGCGTTGGTGTAATCCTCTTCAGGCAGCGCAGGTGCATACTTTGGATCATCAGGTTTTGCAGAGAATGTATCTAAAGCACAACCTTGTAATAGCACTAACTGTGATAAAGCAATTGCTAAAATAACCTTCTTCATTTTACCCCATCCCTATTTTAATAACCTACTTCTTACTTTACCTACCACTCATAACCTAAACTATACTGACTGGATTAAAGAGCCCATCATAGAATCTACAGTAGTTAGAACCTTTGAGTTCATTTCGTAAACACGCTGAGCCTGAATTAGATTTACTAACTCTTCAGTGACTTTTACATTAGATGTCTCCAGCATATTCTGTCTGATAACACCCATACCATCTTCACCGCCGATACCCTGCTGAGGAGCTCCTGAAGCAGTGGTCTCTAAGTAAAGGTTGTCACCGATGGACTCAAGACCTGTTGGGTTAATGAAATCTGTTACGGTGATCTGACCTAAATCCTGTGAAGCTGTATCATTGGCTAATACAACAGATACCTGACCGTCACGACCTACTGTCAAAGAAGTGGCGTTATCTGGGACCTGGATCTGAGGTAATAAAGGATACCCCTCGCCTGAGGTTACGATAGTACCTTCTTCATTCTTGGTAAACTGACCATTTCTTGTGTAAGCAGTGGTACCATCTGGTAACTCAATTTCGAAGAAACCACGACCCTGAATCATTAAATCAAATGAGTTGTCAGTAGTTTCAACATCACCTTGAGAGAACTGTCTTTGAGTTGCAACTACCTTGGCACCTGAACCTATCATTAAACCTTCAGGTAAATAGCTATCAGCTGATGATCTGCCACCAGGCTGATTGATCTTTTGATATAAAAGATCTTCAAATACAGCTCTACCACGCTTAAAACCAACTGTTGAGGCGTTGGCAAGGTTATTTGATGTTACAGAGATATTGGTCTGCTGCGCATCAAGACCTGTTTTACTAATCCATAGTGCTGGGATCATGTTCTACTCCTTGCTAATCGTAGCTCAATAAAGTGTTTTGACGTTCATCCATCTGACTTGCTGACTCCATCATTTTTACCTGAGTCTCATACTGTCTCTGGATCCTGATAAGGCTTGTCAATTCTTCGACTGGGTTAACATTTGATGATTCAAGCATACCGCTTCTAACCTGTACGCTCTGATCTTCAGTCATTGCAGTGCCGTCAATGTTACGGAATAAACCGTCATAACCTTTTTCAATATTTTTATAATCATCAGGTTTTACAAGTTTGATACGACCAAACTCTTCAATTACATTTGAATCAGCGCCCTGAGGTCTACCTGAGATAGTACCGTCGTTGCTGATTTGAATATCAGATAACATTGCAGGTAATACCATAGGATCACCTGAATCAGATAAAACCTGAAGACCATTGGTAGTTCTTAAATTGCCGTTAACGTCTATTTCAAAACTACCGAATCTGGTGTAAGCTTCGTTACCTTCTTTGTCATTGACTGCAATAAAACCATCGCCATTTAAAGCAACATCTAATGGTCTATCAGTTGTCTCAATAGCACCACCATCCATGTTGTAGCCAGGTCTTTCTGTCATAGCAAAAGCTCTGGTTGGATAAGCATCGGCAAAAACAGACATAGCACGTGAATTTTCAAAGTCTGCCTTAAAACCAGTGGTGCTTGCATTAGCCAAGTTATTGCTGCGTACAGCTAAGCTATGGAAATTCTCCTTAGCACCTGACATTGCAATCCACAATAAATTATCCATTTAAAACCTCCGGAAAATGACTTTTCCTCTTACTGATGTTTTAAATGCAATAGCCGTGCCATATTCTATAAATAAGCATTCTATAGCGCTTTGAGATTTGAGGTGATTAATACAAGATTAATAGGGGGCTTAAATTGTCATGAAAATGACTGTGCTACTTAACAAAACTACTTGTACGAATGTTATGAGGATTCTTTTTTTGAGTCGTTTGCAAATTGCGCAATCTTGAAGCTTGTTTACGCTAGTTGTTTGAATTGCTATTGTGTTTTGGCAATTGAGATAAAACACAAAGAGATCCTAAAAAGTACACGTTTTAAGATCTCTTTTAACTTTAAAATGAGGTTAACTCTTATAGAGCAATCTGCTCTACCTTGTCTAAAGATACCTCGCCGTAACCTAATAAGTTTAACTTGGTGTCTGAAGTAGTCTTGCCTAATACAACTGAACCTACAGTTGCATATGTCTTTACAGGTAAGTTTACGTTCTGACCGTCCTGTGAAGCAGTAACGTTAATTGTATATTTACCTGAATCATACTTTGCACCAGTTTTCTGATCCTGTATACCATCCCAGCTAAAGTCAATTTTGCCATCTAAGGCAGCTCCTGCCTCGAAGGTTGAAACAACATTGCCGTTGCTATCAGTAATGCTGATCTTAACGTTTGAAGCACCATCACCAGCATCAATCTGAGCGGTAATAGGATTAGAGCCGTCAAAGAAAGCAGTTTTAGTATCAACTAATACACTTCGACCTACCAAGCTTGAAGCTGATAAAGCAGAGCTTGATGAAATTGCATTAACTACATTATCAACGTTATTAGAAATTGTTGATAAGTTCTCAACAACTGATAACTGAGACATGGTAGTAACCATCTGATTGTTATCAACTGGAGAGCTAGGATCTTGGTTCTGTAACTGAGTGGTTAATAACTTTAAGAAATCCGCCTGATCTAGAGAGTTATTTTTCTTGGATGTAGCCTCTGCTGCATCAGATGCAATACGGGAGGAAGTTTTACCAATTGTACTGTAATCAAAACTCATCGAATGTTCCCCCATTGAAATCATTAGGTGGCAAGCTTTGCCACTTTCACTTTGTATGCTGTATCTACCTCAAGATTTGTGCCATATTATAAAAAAGAACATTAAATATTTTTATTTTATTGATTTTAATGTAAATTCTTAAGAATAGCAAAAAATATTAATGAAAGACTAATGTATTTTTCAAGTAATTAAAACTTTGATTAATCGTATTACGGCAAATTTGAACTTAAAAAAGAAAAAATTGCCACTGTTGAAATCTGACCGTTCACTCACTGCATAATAAAAGTCAAATATTCAGTCAGGCTCAGGAAAGACTTATTTGGCATGCGCTATAGCAAACGCAGCTATCGAAAAATGCTATAAGACTCTGTATGTTCGCCTGCCTGATTTGATTCAGGAATTGGAAGAAAGAAAAGCTATGCACTTGTCAAAAACAGTGCTGTACAAAAAATACGCAAGACCGACTTTACTGATAATTGATGAATGGCTGTTGCAACCAACTACAGAGTCTTTCTGCAATTGTCTGCTTGAAATCTTTGAAAGGCGAAAAGGATTAAGTACCGTCATGTGTACTCTTTACGAACAATCTGAATGGCACAACAGACTTGGAGGAAATGTCCAGGCTGAATCGGTAATCGACAGAATAGTGCACAATTGCGTTGATATTGTGTTAGGTGATCTGAACATGAGAGCCTATACAAGTCCAACAAAGATGAAATAAAACAAAGACGGGGAGGCGATGCAGCTTAGACTGCATCGCAGATCTGATCCTTTTGGTGAAATCTACATGATCCCTCAAGTAAATGCATAATGCCATTTTGTGAAATGGCAGATCCTTTTTCACGTTGTATGCTGTAGATAAAAACTTTTACGTAGTAAAATTTAGGAACTCTGATGCTAAAGTTGGCTATTTTTCTTGTTCACAAAACGAATTAAGCGACATTTTTGAGAAAGCTGGATTTGATGTAATTTCATCTGATATTTTTGAATTTACCGCAAACAACCAGCAGTTCATAATTCATGGTTCGTTTTGAATGTAAGGAAAATCGGAAAAATCCATGCTAAGGTAAAACACAATAACCTTTCATATACATATAAAGCAAAGGAAAAAGATGAAAGCTTTTGACAATCAAAAAACTCTAATGATGTTAGGTATTAGCCCAGAGCAGTTCCCTTTTATACAAGAGCTGTTAGATGACGGTCACAGGATAATATTCTGCGAAAGAGATAAAACCAGTATCCATAAACTGGATAATATATTATCAGAAGCTCACTATGCAAAATCATTCATCATCTACGAGTGTGATCTTGCTGATAAGGACTTGATCCTTAATATAGCAGAGAAAGAAAAAGTTGATGCTTTAATTCCTGTTCCTTTAGGAAAGGTGTTCTCAACTGTCGGCTATATCAATTCACAACTTAACCTCCCTGGTGTTTCATACGAAGCCTGTCTTAACTTTACAGATAAACTTAAAGTTTACAACTTACTAAAAGAGAACAACTTAAATTGTGCCTCACAATGGAATGCAACAGAACTTGATAAAGTTGTATTTCCGTGCATCGTAAAACCAAGATTCGGATGTGGTAGCAGAGGAGTAAAAACAGCAAAAAACTTTAACGAACTGTTAGAAGCATGCGAATTTTGCAGAAAAGATTTTTCTGCAACAATTGAAGACAAGGATATTCTTATAGAAGAATATATTGAAGGCAATGAGTACAGCTGCAATTTTTTCTTTAGAGATAGTAAAGCAGAGATTTACTGTTTTCTAAAAAAGAAGATGACAGAAATCCCCTACAGGCAGGAAGTTTCATATGAAGACAATGCTTTGAATGATGATGAAAAAGCTACTATTGAAGACTATATCAGCAAATGTGCAAAAACACTAAAGATCAATAACTCTGTGGTTAACTGTGATCTTATATTATCCTCAAAAGGTCCATATGTAATTGACGTATCCGCAAGATTTCCTGGTAATTTTATATGCTCAATAGCAAAAAACAAAGGTGAAGATCTCGGAAGAATGTACCTTGAATTTATCTTTAACAAAAAACTTCCTCAGCTACCAAAGCCCCATCTTAAAGCATATTTTTCTATGTTTAACATTGGCAGTGGAAAATTGCTGTCAGTACCAGAGAGCATTCATACAGCAAACTTCATTGCAGAAAACAATCTTAAGGCAGGAGACGAGGTAAAAGCAGTAACAAACGGCATAAGTCTTTTAAGTCGAGGTTATGCGCTGTGCTTGGATGACAGTATAGAGAAAGCAAAGAAAAAGGTGGATAACTATTTAAAAATGTTCGTCCTAAAGGACTAACCTTTATATAGTCAAGTGTCGAATTTTGACACAAAATCTCTAACCCGGTTGCGGTTATTGAACAATTAGTTTGAGTGCAATGTGTTTTCTGACATACTAAAAATCCTGTTAAGTTCATTAGGTTACAACCAAAGAATATTAATTATTCTCAGAACAGTTTTATCCCATAGATCACATTTTGAAAGAGCAAAGTCAGATTTTTAACTTTCTGACTAATTCTGGTCAATTTGAAACATAGTTACATTTATCCAATGGTAGATTGCCCATATATGCATTTTTAGGACTGAACCGACTTTTCATATCATTGGTTCTATATGAATTGAAATAATTGAATGTCAAATCGGGATTGATTCTCTTTTAAGCCAGAGATTTCTCACAAAAAGCTTCTAATATTCATATTGTAGAATATATTTCTTCTCCAATTGAGCTAAATCCCAATAAACTACACCAAGTTCTTTCTCATTATTTACATTAATCCTAGATCCTGATAAATAATAGAATTCATCATCTTCTCTTTCTACCTTTGCCCCCATTTTCATAGTATTAAAAATAAGAGCTTGAAGATTATCTTTTCTAACACGTATAACCGGATTGTATAGCCTATAATGGAGCCTCACCTGCAATAGAGCTACTGTTATGTGAGATCTGATTATTGAGTTATCATTTACAAAATATATTCCAGGCTCATATGTATGATTTTCATAATTAATATTTTGAAAATCTGCTACACCAGCCAAAACTGAATCAACATATATTGCAAAATACAGTTTACTATTATCTTTCTTTAAGTGCTCACAAAACTTAAGATGAGATTCCAAAGGAATGGGAGCTCTGTTCACCATTTTTGAGCGAATCTCATCAGAATTTCTCTTTTCTAGAATTCTGATCAGATCAGACTTCCCTAAATGAGTAAAATTTACAAATTTGATTAATTGCAAGGACAATACTTCTTAATACTATTTTAGTTTTGCAAACAAAACCGGTTCAGCTTCACATCTAAAATAAAACTTATAATCGGGTCTCAAAAACTTCAAATAATCAGGAATTTTCCAAAAGTCATCACGTTTATGATACAGACAAATTGCACATTTTGGAGCTGTTTCTTTAATTGTTTGGGAAGCACCTCTTAACATTGCCAACTCTGAGCCTTCTATATCAGCTTTGATAAAATCAATCTTTTCATTATACCTTTTACAGAACTCGTCGATGGTTATGGTTGGAACTTCGACTGTATTATCAATTTCTGAATTTTCTGTTACCGAGTTCATTGATGCATCCTCAGAAATCGATAATTTTAGAAAACCTACCTTATCAAACACAGCATACCGATAGAATTGTACATTTTTACAATTATTCAACAGCATATTTCTTTGTCCGAGCTCATTTGACTTTGAAGATATTTCAAAAGCAAACACTTTTCCTAAATTACCAACCTTTCGACTAAAATAGTAAGCTGTATCACCAATAAAAGCACCTACATCTGCAACACGCTCACCAGGCAAAGCTTCAACCTCACCTTTAATAGAATATTGATCAAGAACAAATACGCAATGATAGTGTCTTTCATTGACCTTTTGATTATTTTCATCTAATAAAATTGGAAGCTCTAATTTTAGATTTTCTCTTTCCAGTCTCCACTTTGCAGTCACCATAGGTGGGGCAACTGGGTAACAAATATCCGCATTATCAAATACTTTAGCTTGTATTCTCTGAAATAAATAAGTTATAAAGGATGACTTTGAAATTTCATCTCCAAGATTTTCTATAAACGATGATATCCATTCTCCCTTTTGAGATATAAAGAAATCTTCTGCAATAGCAGTTCTTTCAGCTAATGCTTTGAAAAACTCTTCGTTTTTTTCTTCTTTTACAGATAACAATGAATGAAGCTGAAGTTGAAACAGCTTTACAATTTCTGATGTTTTTTCTTCAAACTCAAAAGTATCTGCCTTAGGAACTGATACTAAGATCTGACCTTTTTCGTGTGCTGAAAAGCAAAAGTATCCAAGTTCACGAAAAATCCTTAACAAAAAATCATTACGCGCAACTAACTCTTTTTCAGGAGAATACAATGCAAGCATTTTTAATGCTTCTACAAACAATTTACAAGTACTCCCCCCCCCCAACGAAGTTTGGTCATTTACTTGAAATTTAGTGCTAGCAAGAAAGTTCAAAGAATCAATTGACACTAAATACAATCTGCGATGATTTGTATCTGTAATGGCTTTATTTGCTCTTTTTAATCTTTCAAAGTATTTAAGAAACTTTTCCATAAAAAAAACTGACCTCTTTTAAATGTTCAATGTATATTTATAATTAAATATGACAACACCATCTTTTTGTTGGGAAATATTCTTGGCAAAAGAGTTCAATCTTGATTTTGAGGAGTCTCTCCAACCGTAGCAACGGCTGTACTCTATTTTATGACTCTGCTTATAGATGTATAAGAAATTGGCGATCGCAAATTGTACAAAATACTTTCTGTATTTCTTATGAGTACAATCAAATAAGCCATAATAAATGTTGTTGATTACTTCAAAATAATGAAATGCAATAAGCTGATTTTCATATTTAACGCACAATACCTGCTTCTTTTTGATATTCTCAATGAGATCAATTCGTTCTGGCACACTGTCTCCCATAACATCAAAATTTGCTAACATTAAAGACATAATGTCATCAGCGTCCTCTACATTTGCAAATTCAACACGCCTATATTGTTCAGGAACAAATTCATAAAGCATCTTCAATGTATCACTATTTTTTAATAATACATATCTTGCTATCGAGTTGATCTTCTTAAAATTCGAAAACCTGATAATTTCATAAATAGGCGAGTTTTCAAAATCATTTTTGCAGCATGCAGAGAATTTTAAGTATTTATATGCATTGCTACCATTTTCTTTAAAATATGACTCAAGAGCTGAAATTGCATTTTTTAAATCATCAGAAGCTGCAGAATAATCTGATAAATACAAGAAAACCTCAAAAAAATCATAATACGGAGAGAAAATGACAACAGAATAAGCTGAAGAATACATAAAACAATTCTTGTTTTGTATATTTTTCTTTAACTTGTTTAAATCAATGATCTGAAAATTTCTCTTCAATACTGTATCTTGAGTTATTGATTTAATAGATTTCTCAACTTGACCAAAATCCTGTATTTTTTCTAACATTTTAACAGCACACCCCTGCAGGAATCTTTACACAACTTCCGGAATAGTATTTTGCGTTAGGACCTAAAAGAAAACAGATTGCTTCAGATATTACATGAGTAGGAATCAAACCATATGGTTGATAGCCTTCTGTTAGATACTTGTTAAAATCTCCATATATATCATTATTTGAAGCGATAAACGGTGTATCAATATATGCAGGCTTTATACCACTTATAAATACATTTTGTCCTTTAAGTTCATTTGAAAGGATTCGAACAGAACTTTCAAGTGCATTTTTTGAAGCAGCATAAGGTAAAAAGAATTTTGCATTTTCTGAACTTGCAAGGGAAGAAACACCAACAATCCTTAGTTCATTATCTTTTCTTTTTTTAGAAACTATGCCTCTTATCAGCTCCACAAAAGAATAAAAGTTAACTCTCATTACTGAATCTAAAACATCCGTTGTGAGGTTTTTGAACCTAACTCGTTTTGATGTTCCTGCAGAGTAAACAAGGCCATCAATGCTGTCATAGAGAGACATTATCTGATTTAGTAGGTCTGATATATTTTCTGTTTTTTCAAAATCAAAAACAAACTTTGAGTGTTCACCTTTGACTAAATCTGTCAAAAGGACAGCGTCCAGTTTTTTTTCATTTCGACTGACTAATATGACATTAGCACCTAATTTAGATAAAGCAATCGCTGTTTCTCTTCCTACTCCAGAAGAAGCACCTGCCACTATTATATTTCTGTTTTTAAAGAAGTTTTCTGTCATATTATTCAATTGGATCAACATAACCTTCCACAAAGCGATCATCATCAACTTCGATCACAGGTACTATGTTTTTTGGTTCTATTGAAATTGAGGCTATGCCCCAAGAGAGACCAACTCCAAAAGCACAAGTTAATAGCTCTAATTTTGGGTCTGGCTTATTTGCATATGCATCTACAATGGTAGTTGTCACTGTTGCTCCATCAGTATTTCCATATTTATCCAAAGATATAGGAACCTTAGACATGTCGATTTTTAATCGTTTTGCAATTGTTTTAACAATTTGCTTATTAGCCTGATGTAAGACAATTCCGTCATAATTATCTACAGTTTCATTCCTATCTTTAAGAAATTCTTTCAATGAATCAACAACAGTTGTCGTAGCAAAAGATGTGATTTCTATTCCATCCATATACTCACCAACATCTACAACAGTTCCATTTGGAAGACAACCTCTTGAAAATTTTCTCCATTCATTTCTGATCCCCAAACTAGGTCTAAATAAATATTTATACCCTGAACCATCTGTGTATAGAGAAATATCAAACTCATCATTTCCATATTTATCCAATATAACAGCAGTTGTTGATTCTCCATTCAGAAACTTTTCTGACGCAAGTAAAGCCTCTTTATTAGGATAGTCGCACCAGTGAGAATCTCCTATAAGCATCAACACTTTGTTAATCGAAGGTTGACTCATAAGCGATGAGCAAATGTTTAATCCGTACGGAAAAGCAGAACAACCTAAAGGGACATCAAAGGCTAATACGTTTTTTCGCATATTTAACCGATGCTGAATTAAAATAGAATTTGAGGTACCAGGATTAAAATCTGGTGTTTGAGTCAGAAAAACTACAGCATCTAAATCTTTAGCTTCTAAATCTGCTTTTTTCAAAGCTGCCACAGCTGCAACATACCCCGTGTCCAAACAAGTTTGCTCAGTCAAAGAAATGTGTCTTTGACTAATACCAATTTGCTTTACAAAAGACTTCATATAAGAGTAATTTTCAGCATCAGGGTTTAATTCAATCTTTTGAATATTAGATGGAACTGCACATGCAAGAGCTGCTATATGTATTCCTTTGTATTTCAGATGTGGCATTTCTTATCATTACTCCATGGTATCCATAATGTCTTTGACAGTCTTAAAACCTCTAACCACGTCACCTGTAACTTTCTTGCCGAAATCATCTTTCATCATTACAACATAAGATAATGCAGATAATGAATCCCACTCTTCAATATCTGACAGCAATGTTTCAGGAGTAAGAGTTCCCGCATCTAATTCCATCATATCTTCAAGTGCTGCTAATTTTTCTTTAATATCCATAATTACTCCTTAATTACTAAAGTTCATATTTAAAGGCACCATTTCCAGGATGCTCAATCATTCTACAAAAATCCAATTTTCCAAGATTTAACGTTGCGCTTGCCAAAGACAGACCTGCTCCAAAGGCTGCAAAACAAACCCTATAACGGTTTATCTCTAATTTTTCACCAAGATTAAACGCTGCTGTTACCGGAATAGTTGCACAAGAAGAATTACCAAAATACTCTCCTGTATTATTAAATAGCTTTTCTCTTGGAACTTCCATAAGATCTGCCAATCGTTCTAACATAAAGCGATTTGGCTGATGTGTAATAAAGTAATCTATATCCTTTCTAGTTAATCCCTTTAAACGACAGCATTCATCTATAATTTTTGGAACCTCATCCATGACAAAATGGAAAACAGCTGTTCCATCCATATAAAGATCATTTAAAGACCTGTAATTTCCCATTTCGTCTTTAAAAACTTTTGAAGTTTCCTCTGATATAGGCATTCTCATGCCACCTGCTTTGGTAATAAGAACATTACTCCTTGTTCCATCATGTCTAAAAGCAAAGCTAATATTATCATCTACATGACTACTCTTAGATACAATTGCAACTCCTGCAGCATCACCAATTAATGGATAGGTATTTCTATCCTTTATATTTGCATAACAGGCTCCACTATTTGCTGCAATAATAGCAACTTCATTTAATCCAGCATTAATTAAGCAGGATGCTTGAAACAAAGCAGCTATAAATCCCGTACAGTTTTCATATAAATCTACACAGTGTGTATTTTGATTTAACTTCAAATTGCCATGAACAACTTTTGAATTGCCTGGTACAGGATAATCCAATTGTTGAGCAACAAAAATGATGGCATCTAAAGAATCTTTATTAACGAAACTTTTCTTGATTAAGTAGTCTAATGTGTAAGATCCTAAATCACACAATGTAGTTTTAGGATCAGTAATTCTGTGCTCTCTAAAGCCCATTACTTTTCCCAGTTTCCTAGAAGAATGCTCTGAAAACGGAAAAGATTTTAATTCTTCTTCGTAATAGGATACGTGGGAAGGAACGCATGCGCAAATTCCTCTTATTTTCACTCCTTTAACTGTAGATTGCATCTAATCCTCTAATTTACTTGTTAAATATTGGTAGGAGTTAAAAAACGATAGACATACAAAGTGTAATCGAAGTCGTATTTTTATTTACTCAAAAATTTCTGTTTCACAATCTAAAACAGAAATTCATCACATACAATGCTATTGATTATTGTCATATAAGATAATCAGAAAAAATTATGCTGGACAGAATTGACAACAAGACTTTAATTTCTTTACATCTTGACAATAACTAAATCAAAATTGATTACATATTCTGTCTTTATTTGCTTTTTTCTAAAAGTGACAGAATTGAGTCAATTGACTGAAAATTCTCTGGCAGAATTTCCAGGGCACTGATATGTACGGAAAATGCTGTTTCTAAATCAGAAACCAACTGAACCACATCAAAGCTATCTAATAATCCATCTAAGATAAAGTTATCACTGTTTTCAAAATCTTCTGTGGGCTGAATTTCTTTTAAAATGTCTAAAATTTTTTCTCTATTCATTTTTATTCCTACTTGACACTTACTATCTTTTCATTGTTTGGATTGTAAACAGTATTTTTCTTGCTTAAATCAAAGGTTCCATCTGTTAAAAAATTTATGTCTTTATCAAACAGATCTAACATTACTTTATATGCGTCTATTTCTTTGAAACAGCACAAGTGTCCGTCTCCAAAATCAGATTCAGACAACATTTTTAATTCATTCATTGTATCGTGCACAACAGGCACAGGATTTAAACGACAGTTACCATATGTACTAAACAGTAATCTAGTTTCATTTTCATGTCTGATACCGTTTTCATCAATAATTGTTCCAACAAACTCTCTGTTATACCTATATGGTACCTTTGCAACTGTTTCCATATAATGCGTATATGTAAAGCACTCTCTCATGTCAGCACCAATAAACAAGAAATTTACACTCTTGCCACTGTTATGTAATCGGTCGTAATTAGAATTCTTGCCAATAGATTCTTTACTCAAATTATCAATAAGGTTTAATTTATCTCCGATAACAAATACAGATAACAGAGGATCAGAACTTCTTACTCCATCAACGTTTTTCCGCACATATTCATTCAGCGCCCCCATTTTTGAGAAACTGTTTTTTATATCGTATTCTTCCTTATTACAAAAGCTGAAAGTAAACGTTGGAAAAACGATTGTGCGAACTCCTAGTTTTTCAATGGAAGAATACACTTCTTCCAATAAAAAACTGCGCTTTAACGAAGGCAGACCAAAATTTAAATTTGAATGAATATATAAAATATCGCAATCACTAGCACCAATTTTTTTTAATTTTTCTAATAATTGATCTGATGTGACATCACCACTTTTTTTTGAATTAAATAAAACTGTCATTATATTATCCATACAATTTATGTAGTTGCAACACTAGAAACGATGAATTATCCAGAGATAATTTGATTTTAAAAATATTTATCAGTAAAAATCCATTCATCTTTATCCCGTTTCGATAATTGCCATTTGGCTGGTTCCTTAACAGGCATACCACAAAACTTACATAAAGGAACTGGAGAAGAAACAAAATCTACCAATTCTTGATTTGAAGTTGCTTTATATATATCAAGATAATTGTCTGTAGGACAATTAACTCCGTATTTTTCATTCAGAATATGAATTCTTGAGGCAACAGAACATGGGTAGAGTTTTCCATCAACTAAACTTAAGCAATCCTTTCTTTGGTGACATTTGTAAAATGAATCATTTATATCAAATATCGGTTTATGAGCCATTTTAGCGGAAAACCAAAATTCTGCATTTTTCAGTTTAGTCGGATCGGTTTCAGAATCTTCACCACTGGCAAAAGCAAATTGTATATTGTATTTAGAACAAATCTCCTGAATTGATTTCCAGTCTATCTTGATCGGATACAAGCTAGGAATAAGTTCAATTGAATTTTTTGACATCGATTCCCAGAAATCTTCTTTTTGTTTTTTCAGTAAGATTCCATTTGTTATTAGTGCGATATGAATGTCAGGAAAATAATATCTTGCCCAATAAAAAAAGTCCTTACATTGTGTGTTTAATAAAGGTTCTCCTCCAAGCAACACGATTCTATAAATATTAGCTTGTGTAAGGATAGATAATCTTTTCATGTCATTTTTAAAATTATCCAAAGATAAGAATTTTTTAGGTGCAATAGGAGAAAAGGTGCAACATCCCGAGCAGTTCAAATTGCAGTGATCAGCCAAATAAATATTAATACTTACATCCAATCTCTGCTTTTCAATATCACGTCTTATGCTATACAGTTCACTTAGCTCTTTAGTTAACTTAACTTTTGAAAGTGTTTCCAGTTTTTCCACAGAGATTTTTTTTACTGATGGTTCACTATCCAATCTATTATTCGAATAGCATTCAGAAACAAAAAATGGCTTTCCATTTTCGAGTAAGAAGTATTCTTTTACAGTCATAATGATTACCTAAAATTAAAGACAAAAGAACTTTAAACTGATGTCTTTAAAATTTTCAGACATATACTCTATTACTTCCTTTTTATAAGATGTTGCTATTATAAAAAAAGAGTCTTGATATGTGTAAACAGCCTTTTTGCAAGGAAGGACTTGTATCCCGTCTACATATAGAACTTCGTCTTCACCAATAGTCGAATTGCAAAAAGCCTTTACATTATTTTTGAATCCCATCTCAGACAAAACACCAAGTATACTTCTACCCAAACCACCGTTTCCCCAAATAACAAATGAATTATTTTTAAAAGGTTTAAGATCAGATATTAGCTGTTTTTTAAGATCTGTTGATTTTTTTTGCACATATTGCCGGTAAGAAACATCTGCAATCATAAAAGCACTCACAAATAAAAAAAGTGATATCGGTTAGTTAATCACAGGAAAAAAAAGGTTATCATTCAACTTAAACAACTTCTTTTGCTGTCAGATCTCCGTATGTTCAATAAATTACTGAAATGATCGATCATAGAGAATTCCATTTTAATTTTAAGTAATTCGCTTCTAGTTATTTTCTAAATTTGAATTAACTGTTCTAAAATTTAGGAAAACGTTCACCACCGTCTACGTTTATTATTTGTCCTGTTATATAACTTGAATCATCTGAAACCAAGAACCTTACAACTTTAGCTAAATCTTCAACGTCACCAGGAGCCAATAAAGTTGGAGGATTCCAATCTTCAGTTTGATCCACAAACACAGTATCAACAATTCTGGTTTTAAATGATCCCGGTGATACAGCGTTTACTCTTACACTTGGAGCCAGTTCACATGCTAATGCGTGTGTTAATGAATTTATCGCACCTTTACTTGCACAGTAGTGTGGTTGGTATTTCTTACCACCTTCAGAAATTATTGATGACACCAAGATTACATTTTTTAAAGCCTTGTGATTTGATTTTTTTTTCAATAATGTGGATATAATCTCTGTTGCACTGAAATAATTTACATTCATAACCTCAAGACCAACAGAATATTTAGTTTTTGATATTGGTAATACTTCAGTCATACCTGCAAAATGGATAAAGCAAAAAACTTCAATATTCTTCTTAATTAAGAAATTTGTTAACTGCTCTGCTACTTCCTGAGCTCTGACTAGGTCAAAAGAAAATGTTTCTACTTTATTTCCGTTTTTTATGCAATCGTTGGCCACAGAATTTAATCTATCTTCGTCACGCCCATTTAAAACAACATTGTATTGCTTACTTAATAGTTTTGCGGTTGCTTCACCTAAACCTGAAGATGCGCCTGTGATAAAAATATATGAGTTATCCATTTATTCTCCTATTAAACTGTTCTTAAGAGCATTTCTATCGATCTTGCCATTTGTATTTCTAGGCAGTAAATAAGAATGAATATACTTAGTAGGAACCATATATTTGGGGAGTACCGACATAATTTGTTTTTGGATAATTCTTTCATCAAGTTGATTATCAGATTCATACACCAAGATAATGTCTTTTGATTGGCTATCATACAAAACACAGCAATTCTTAACTATTTTTAAATTGCTTACAACAACATGTTCAATTTCTGTTAATTCAATGCGATATCCCATACGCTTGATTAGTGTGTCTTTTCTGCCTCTAAAAACAAAGTTTCCGTCTCCATTTCTGCTTACAATATCTCCTGTTCTATAAACTATTTCTGGATATTTCGAATTTAACGGATTTTGAACAAATGCATTTTTAGTCTTTTCTTTGTTTCCAAAATAGCCCATTGCCAACGAGCTTCCTCTGATGCACAGTTCTCCTTCTTCTCCATCTTTGACCAATTTATTATTATCATCTAAAACAATAACAGAGGTATTTCGAAATGGTTTTCCAATTGGAATAGGAGAATTATCATCTAGTTTTTCTTTTATTTCATAAAATAAACAATCTAGAGTAATTTCAATAGGACCATAGAAATTGACAAATCTACATTTTTCTAGCTTACTACGCCAATAATTGAATTTTGCTGTAGGAAAAACCTCTCCTGCAAACCATATCATTCTTAACTTTTTCAAACTGAAAAAATCTAATAGCTTAAGATTAGCTATATTTACCATTATGGTTGGAACCCAAAAAATATAAGAAATTTGCTCTTCTTGCAAAAACTGCACAAGTTTCGTTGGAAAAGCAGAAAACATTTCTGGAACAACACATATTGTTGCTCCCCAGCACATCAGCATACACAGTTCAAAGCTATAAATATCAAATACTATTGGAGATAAACTTGCAATTATTTCACCATCTGAAATTAGTTTTTCATATCTCACAGCTTCAATAAAATCGATAAAACTCCTGTGATTTAAAATTACAGCCTTTGGTGTTCCTGTAGAACCAGAAGTATTGATAACGCATAAAGGATCAGTATCAATAAGATCATTAAAAAAACTGATATCAAATTCTTCATTTTTCTGTATAAAAGAATTTTCTCCGAAACAATTAACGACCTTAACATTCTGATTTAACGTTTTTTTTATAGAATTATTTGTCAGAACACAATTTGGGTTGACTTGTTCTAAAATAGCGTTCAGCCGGTTTTCTGGATTTTTTACATCCAGATTCATATACGCATTGCCACTATATAAAATTGCAAGATCAGCGATTACCGAATCAATGCCTTTTGGCAATAAAACTGCAATAATAGATTTTTTTGCACCTAATGTTTTTTTTATATAATTTGCATATGAAAGGACTCTAGAATGCAATTCTTCAAAAGAAATTGATTTGTTTTCCTCTTTTACAGCAATTCTTTGAGGGTACTTTTTATAAGACTCCTCGAAATATTCTATAACATTGATTTTATATGACACTTCGAGTCTCCCTAATTAGCAAAAGATTCTATAAATTTATTCAGAGCAAGTTTCCAAAAATCAGCATCATGTCCACCAGTTGAACTGTAAATTGAACATGTAAAATTTTTCGACTTAAAAGCTTGATACAGACTTTTACTTTGAAGGTCGCTTAAACCATCCTCTGTTCCGTAGAAAATATGGTAATCAATTTTACTAACAGCCACTGTTTCTTCAGCCAACAGTCTTTTAATTAAACTTCCGTGATTCTTTACGTTTTTTTGAGATTCAATTGCACTGGGTATAATAAGTTTATAAATCATAAAATGATTTCTTTGTTTCTTTAATGAACTCAAATCATAGTTATTAAAATCATAAACCCCAGATACTAAAGCCACTTGCGAAAATAAATTCTGCTCATCTAATGACCACAACAAAGCGCCATATGCCCCCATAGAAATTCCCAAAAGGCCATGATCTTCTCGATTTTTAGATAAATTAAAATTATTTATAACCCAGGGATAAAATTCATCATTTAAAAAAGACAGATAATCTTGAGATTGAGAAAGATAAGCATCGGTTCCAGAATTTGATGGCGAAATTACAGCAATTTTGTATTTATCAACAAAATTACCAATACCTAAAGAGTCAAAAAAAAATGATCCATCCTTAAAGGCACAATGCAATGTAACTAGAGATTTTATAGGTTTATCGTTCAAACAGGGATACGGTAATGCAATGTCGACTTTAACGGGATGTTTTAAAATCATCGATTCAAAATTAATTGATAATTTAATCATAATTTCATCTCAAATATACAGTTGGCAGAACCAAAGTCTCTGATAAATCTACAACTCCACTTGCGATACTTAAACCGACACCTATACCTAAAAGTAATGTTTTATTAGTTCTTAATTTGGGTAAATCTTTTATATTTTCAGTTATTCCCAATGGAATTGATGCAGAGGATGTATTTCCTGTATTTTCAGCTAAAAATGGAACTTTTTTTAAATCAATACCTATCGAAAGAGCAAAAGAATTAATTACAGCCCTATTGCATTGATGGATAATTAGGTAGGATAAATCATCAAAACTCAAATGAACAGATGACAGATGCTCTTTTACACAAGCAACTCCTTCATTTACTTCAAAAGAAGCAAGTTCCACCCCATTTATTTTAAAATCATCCATCGTGCTAGGAGTAAGAGATCGATAATATCTAAAACCACTTTTTTGATTCATTACAACATCTGATTTTTCTCCATATGATTTAATCAAATATGAAGAACTTGTTTTTTTATCATCAAAACTCAATAAAGCAACACCGGCACCATCGGCAAAAACAAAATTATTACTTTTCTGAGACACAAAACAATCAAGATCTCTAAGAGCTAAATCTCCGCAACAAACTAAAACTTTTCTACAGATCTTTGACTCAATCAAAGTTGACGCATAAAAAAGACCATATACAAAACCTGAACACCCCTGTACCAGATCAAGCATAATTATATTATTATTTAAGCCTAATCTATTCTGCATGGTATAAGATGTCGCTGGAACTATATAATCATGAGATTGGGAAATAAAAATTAGTGCATCTATTTCGTTTGGTGAAGTATTTGAAGCTACCATACATTTTTTCGCACCTTCTATGCACATATCACCTACAGTCTTTGGTTTTTGTACTACTTTTATTTGAGAAAAACCAATAGATGAAATGAATCTTTTTGCTTTCTTTTCAGGAATATTACACTTCAAACTCTCAGTCAAAACATCTAAAGATTTGCTTCCTGTTACTCCAGCAATACACTCTATTTTTACATGCTCAAAACCATGAAGCATCCTATTCTCCAATTTTGACTAATTTACAGATATCATTAATAGTTTTACATTTGGTAAAACATTGAACATCGATGTCATAACCAGAATTTTTCAGCAATAAAAAAATATTAAATAGAATCAAGGAATCAAAATCGTCAGAGACTGAAAAATTTGCATCTTCGTCTAAATCAGATTCAGCCCCAACAATTTCTTTTATTTTTAATAAAAACTCTCTTTTATTCATACTTCACCTCAGTTCATGTACACTTAGTTAGTGAAGAGCCAATTAAATTGCAAAGTGCATAGAAAAGCAAAAATCGAAACCTATGTTGCTACAGTTTTCAAGTCATAAAATTATCGAAAAATCAAGAAACGATGCTGTATTTCATAATCAATAAAAGAGTCCTTGTTGTTTTCTTTTCAAATCTTATACTCTCAATACGAACTAGCATTTCTAAATCATTAAAATCAAGTTGTTAAATTGTTGCTATATCATCTTTAGCATTTTAAAAGCTGTGTTTGGCACGTAATATTAACGTAAATACAATTTTATCTTTGATAAATTCAAGTATCTTGTCATCTACATTTCTTTTTTTTGCCACCTTGTCCAAAAATCCATAGTCTACAATGTCAAAGCAAACTCCATTTTCGTAAAATTTCAAAGGTGGAACGTACTTGATTTTCCCATAATCAAAAGCCCTTAAAAGTCTCATCATGGCAATTGCATTTTGACTCATTGACAGCACCCCATCATTAGGTAACTCATAGCTTTTATAAACTTTTGATATACAATTTAACGGTTGATTTTTTTTAAATTTTATGGGTTCGTTCAAAAATTCTTGGATAAACTTAGCAAACAATTCTTCTCCAAGTTTCATGTTTTTTTTAGTTACAGTAAATGCTGTATCTGTATTGAATATTTCAAATTTATCTTGAGCAATAATCTCTCCTGCATCTACAGCAGAGGAAACAAAATGCCAAGTTGGACCAGTATACTTTTCTCCATTAAAAATTACCCAGGTTGGGATGTTCATACCTCTATAGTTTTGAATAAGCCCATAATGAAAATTTATGATTGTGATATTTTCTTGAAGGCAGTCTTTAAAAATAAATCTATTATTAGCACTTATTACTAAAGTTTTTCCTAGAGCTAAATTAATAATGGCATCATCTAAATTTCTGTATTTGAAAAGATCGATTTTTTCAATTTCTCCTTTTTTGCAAGAATACGAGAGCATTGATAAAGGCGATTGCTCGGTTTCAATAACAACATGTTTTATTGCTAATTTATTAAGAAAATTGGAACAAAAACAAGCAACATCGCCAGATCCAACTAAAATTATCTTTTCAAAATACATACTGTATTCAATTCTTCAAAAAAGAGAAAAAATGGAATCAAATGGTGATCCCCAAAACCAATTCATTATGACAGTCTCAGGGCGAACTGTCAGCTCATTAAAAAAACTGTGTGACTCAATTCACAAAATGTAAAACTTTGCACTTTTCTTTTAGCACCAATTATTGACTCACCTTACATTTCATAAGACTTGAGACACAAAGAGCTTGATGATAAGTTGCATTAGGTAACTGCTGGCGATCCAATGCACTCTTTACTGAACAGTGCCATTACAACTCTCTTAAAAAGTGATCTGTGATGTATGCAGATCAGTAGATCGTAAATGTAGCATCAAAATGCGGATAAAAAAGGCTTTTGCATGAAATACATAAAATTAAAGCAAAACTTGATAATTAACACCCACTCTTGACCATATCATGATAAGAAAAGTGTTAAGAGCTTATTTAATTAATCAATAATAAGATGAAATCTTATTTACGCTGTGTATAAACTAAATTAACACAAATCATATGCTGTTGTAGAGATCTCTGATATACCGACACTTAACATTCTTCCAGTACGTTCAGACCAATATTTGTAATGATATAATCTTAATGTTGTTATTTTTCAAGATAATTATCTATGCTCAGATCTTTTATTACTTTTTTATTATTTTTTCTATTAAATTCAATATATATTTGCAATTTTGCCCTAGCTGATGATGAATTTGCCTCTCTGTTTAATCTACCTGAAATTAAAGCAGAAAATAATTCTAATGACGGTAATGCAGCTTCATCATTACCATTTACAGGCATCTGTGCCTACAAAGAAAACAATAAAATTAAATGCAGTATTAAACTTGATGCCGGCTCTTATATTTACAGAGATTCCATACTGGTAAAAGGAGACAATGCAGATACTGTTCTGTCATCAATTCCTGATGGTACCAGCCATACAGATCTTAATGGAACAACCAGTATCATCGATACATCCTTTGATGTTGAAATAACCGTTAAAAGGGCTTTAAAAGGAGATTCTGTTCATCTTTTTTACAGAGGGTGCGACAGCGCAGGCATCTGTTATCCAGAACAAAAAATAATTTTTGCAATCACTAAAGATGTTGAGAATACAAATGCAGGATCTTCGGATAAAGAAGACAGAAAAGAAGAGACTGACTCAGAAGTATCATTCAATTCAGATACCCTAAAAAATCATAACAGAATAGAAAATAGTTCTGAAACAAAACATAAATCTTCAGGTGAAGCCTTTGCTTTAACATCCTCAGACACTGGTAATTCACAGGATCAGCGATCTTTATTCAAATCTTCAGATAACTTTATTTTAATTTTACTTCTATGTTTAATCTTTGGAGCTGCCCTTGATTTAACACCTTGTGTATTGCCAATGCTTTCTATTTACTCAGCAACAATCCTAGGCGGAAGATTTGAAAATACAGCTCATGCATTTAAACAGAACCTAAGTTATTTGTTAGGCTTAGCTCTTACCTACTGTGTCTTAGGACTTATCTTTGCTCAGGTAGGGGTTGCAGCTCATGGTGTTCTGCAGCATCCATTAAGTCTAATCGTTATGGCATCATTACTCTTAATCTTTGCCTTTGACTGCATGGGGGCTATTCATTTAAAAGTCCCATCCTGCTTAAATGCAAAACTTGAAAAGACAATCAGCAGACAAAAAAGCGGTACTTTGAAAAAGTCTTTTGTGTTTGGTGCTCTAAGTGCACTGATTGCTACACCGTGTACCAGTGCTCCTTTAGCAGGTGCCTTAATTTATGTTATAAGCACTAACTCTATTGTAAAAGGCATGCTGATGTTTTTATTTATAGGTATTGGTATGGGGGTACCACTACTTATCATTGGCACCTTTGGTTCTCGCTTTTTAAATATCTTTAGAGGTAAAAGTAATGTAGTTAAAAACCTTTTAGCTATACCTTTAATTCTTGGTTCTTACTTTATCGTAAAGCACCTTTTCGGCGCTTTAGATTTTTATATTGAGCCTTTTGTTTATGCCCTGTGCACAGCTTACGCTGTAGGTATCTTACTGCACTCACGCAAACTCTCTATTATTCTTACCTCTTCTCTTGCAACTTTCTTTGTACTCTTCAGCTGCATCTTCTTTATTGCAGGTACTACTCAAAAGTTACCTTTTACCTATGCGCAATCTTATGAGAGTTTATCCCCATATAAAGGACAAAAGATCTTAATTACAGTATCAGCTGACTGGTGCTCAAATTGTCATGAACTGGATAAAAAGCTCTATTCAACTAGTGAATTTAAAGAGGCTACAAAAGATTTAAAACTGATACGTTTTGATTTTACCAAGCCAGATACAGATGACAATTTAAAGCTAGCAAAAAAGTTAGCCATTGTGGGTGTACCTTTTGTAGCTTTAATAGATGAGAAAGGAAAAATTAAAGGTTCTTATACGGGCGATGTTTCTTTATCAGAGCTAAAAACTCTGATAAATGAGTAAAAGAAAAGCTAAACTCTGCTTTCAAATCACAAGATCCTTTTCAAAGAAAGCTCAGTCGCATAGCTTAAGTGCTTAGCTGATGATCTTCAAAGTCAACGTATGACATTGAAGTGTAAGTTTCAGTATAGTAGCCCTACATCTTTACCATACAGATTAGAGCCTTAGCTAATATGTTGAAACTAGCTATACGACTTTTTGATACTCGGTAAAAGCTCTTACCTTAGGATCTGCATTAAAGACCGTTGCTATTCTTAAAAGCTCTGCTTTCTTAGGCTCTGTATTACCATAGTCTCGTGATTTAATCTGTTCTACAGCATCAGTAAGCTTTGTCTTTGCTACAGTTTCATCTTCAGCATACTTTAATTCAAAGACTAAGCGTCTGTTTTTAGTTTCTATAATTAAATCTGCTCTTCCTTTTGAAGAGTGACTTTCAGTAGTTGTTTCAATACCTGCACCTATTAAGAATAGGTATAGGTAGTTCTGTACCGCAGCTTCACTGTTAATAGGGAAATGATCATAAGATACTGAATTTATAACTGAGTTAAATCTATCTATGATATCTTCTATCTCACCTGCATCTAATAGGTCTCTTACACCTTTAGCTAAAGCATAGATACCTTCCTTATAAAAGTTGATGGCAAGTAATCTGTTTAAGGCTTTATAGATTTCACCATTTGGAATACCTAAATCTACTGTAAGATCACCACTAGTTAAAGCAGAGCGTAAGGTTAAGTAGCCTGTCTGGCACATCAGTACATTCTGATTAATAGTAGTTAAAGATGTTGGATTTAAAAAATCGTTAACAGGGATTGTTATAGGATTTTCTTTATTTAAATAGTCAAAAGCATTTAGTTCAAGTAACTTTTAAACTCTTATTTTTATCTAAGTAATCAAAGATATTCAGTTCATGTGTTTTTAAATAGTTAACTAGGATTGAAGGTAAGCCACCATTGTCGTACCAGTATTCACCAAAATCTACAAATTTATTTTTTACAATATTTTGGAAAAATGTATTTACCGACCATGTACTGAAAACTTTCTTTTCATAGTCTTCATCAAAACAGTAACCATCATAGTTCTTGGCAAGTCTATCTAACATAGACTCAATCTGAGTGTCAGTTACTTCTTCAACACTATCTATCTAACAAAGATTCAATCTGAGCTTCGGTTACGTTATCTACAGTGCAGTTGTTCTCATAGGATGCTGCCAACTTTAAATAATCGATGTAGTACTTTTTTATCTCATCACGAATCATAGTTCTTGGCAAGTCTATCTAACAAAGATTCAATCTGAGCTTCGGTTACTTTGTCAACGCTACAGTTATTCTCACAGGAAGCGGCAAGCTTTAAATAATCAATGTAGTACTTTTTTATCTCGTCGCGGGTAAAACCTATCATCTGAGAATATGGGCTGTAATTAGTTATATCTTTGATATCAGAACCAATTGAAAAGATTGATACATCTTTTAATCTGGTGACACCAGTAAGCGGCAAGCTTTAAATAATCAATGTAGTACTTTTTTATCTCGTCGCGGGTAAAGCCTATCATCTGTGAATATGGGCTATAATTTGTAATATCGTTGATATCAGTTCCTGAAAAGACAGAGGAGTTTTTAGTTTTGGTAACACCTGTGATAAGTAAGAATTTAATTGCCCACTTATCTTTTAAATTGTTATAGATATTTTGTAATTCTTTTTGGAATTGCTTATAAAGCTCTTCATTATTGATGTTAGAGGTTAACTGACAGTCATACTCATCAATTAAGATCACTATTTGTCGTTTTTCTTCTCTTAACTTCTCGAGCATACTGTCAATTGTGTCTTCAGGTTCGACTTTCTCTTTGTAGCCTTTAAGATTGATGTCTTGAGCGAATGCAGTGATAATTGAATTTAGCTTTTGCTTAAAAAGATCAAGCGAGTACTTATCTAAATCTAAGAAATTCAGTCTTAATACAGGATAGGTAGGCTCTGTCCACTTGTCATAAATCCAGGTTCCTTTAAAGTAAGGCTCTACACCTGTTTCAAATAAAGTTGCTATGGTATCTAAAGTTAAAGATTTTCCAAAACGACGTGGACGGGAGATAAAAACTCGCTTTAGTTTGACGAGCTTTGGAATATATTCAGTCTTATCAACATAGATAAAGTTCTCTAAAGTAAAATCTATAAATGAACCTGTTGAGCTGATATCTTTCATATGTATTATCTCCAAACCTTATTCTAGATTATATATTGAAAAGCAATTTTTTTCTTTTATCAGTGACAAATTATGGATGGATCAAGACAGTGCAGAAAACAACTTATATCCTGTCTCATAAGACCTTTTCTCTATCTTAAAGTTTAACATTAAGTTCAAAACTTCTACTTAAACATAATGCTCTCTTAATAATGTGAGGATTAGCAACAGAACAGATGCCATTAGCAATAAAGGTTGGCACCATTTATGGTGAACATAAATGATGAATCTTTTCTTACTACGTATTTCTAAAATTGAAAGCTCCAACCAAAGATCGTACATTTGGTTAGAGCTTTTAGATGCGAGTACTTCCACTAAATGAAAGAACAGCTTTTTTATATTTTTTAAAGCTTAAGTCTACTTCTTAGCTTCTTCTTTTGACTCAGTCTCAGCCTTAGAAGCTGGTTTTTCAATCTTTAATAACTTAACATCAAAGATTAAAACAGAGTTTGGTTTTACAATCTGTGAAGCACCATTCTCTCCATAAGCTAGTTTTGATGGGATGTAGAGGATGTACTCTGAACCTTCGTTCATTAACTGCAAACCTTCGATCCAACCTTCAATCATGTTCTCTAATGGGAACTCGATAGGCTTTTTAGACTCGTCAAAAGTTACACCATCAATGGTTGTGCCTTTATAGGTTACAGTGATCTTGTCACCCTTCTTAGCGGTCTCACCTTCACCCTGCTTTACAACCTTGTACTGTAAACCAGAAGTAGTAGTTACAACACCATCTTTCTTTGAATTAGCAGCTAAGAATGCTTCACCAGCCTTTAAGTTATCTTCAGCTGATATCTTCTGTTCTTGAGCAATCTTTTCCTGGATCTTTGCATCAAGATCTTTTAATACTTTTTCAATCTGTGCTCTGTCTAATGCTGAAGCGCCGTTTACACCATCAGTAAAGCCTTCGATTACTTTTTCAGCAGAGATTGGACCGATTAACTGCTCCTGACTCTGCTTCATCTGAGCTACATACTCGCCTAAAGAAGCGCCGATAGCATAGGCGGCCTTCTCTTCAAAAGAGCTCTTATCATTTAGAGCTGCAGTTGCTGTAGCATTTGCATTAACAACTGCACCGTTTTTTGAAACTGATACTTCGTGATCGCATGCGTTTAATGAAAATACTGATGCTGCCAGTACTGTTGCGATGGCAGTCTTTTTTAATAATGTGTTCAAGATAATCTCCAGTGTTCCTTGAATTCTTGTACTTAAAAATGTTCGAACGACTTGTCGTTTTGATGGTACATCTTACCATGTTTTAAGATCTCTAATGTACCATTTTTAATTTTGCCAATTTTGCTTACTTTTACAGCATATGTTGAAGCCAATTCCATGATCTTGTCTTCATTCGCACTTGGTGCTGTAAATAACAATTCATAATCACCGCCACCATACAGACAAAGTTTGTCCTGTATTTTTTCATCAAGGTTGTAAATTGAAAACTCACAGGGCTTTGGCAACTTTTCAACATCGATTCTTGCACCTACGCAAGAACGCTCTAAGATATGTCTTAAGTCTCCTACAAGTCCATCTGAGATGTCTAAAGCACAGTCTGAGTAATTTACAAGTTTATGAGCAAATTCACATCTGTCAGGAATTATCATGCTCTTTTCATAGCAGTATGTAAAAGCATCTTTTCCATCAATAAACTTATCAAGGCAAATGGTCTTATAACCTAGTTCTACAGCAAGACCTGGCAGACCTAGTGTACCTGTAACATAGATGTCGTCGTTTACTTTTGCCTTATCTCGTCTTAAAGCCTTACCTTTATCTACAAGACCATAAGCACTGATGGTTATGGATAACTCACCTTTAGTAGTATTTCCTCCAATTAGAGGAATATCTACTTTTGAAGCAAGTGAAAATAATCCTTTTGAAAACTCTTTTAAAAAGTCCTCGTTAGCCTCAGGCAGTGTAAGTGATAATGTAAAACAGTATGGTTTTGCTCCCATGGCAGCTAAGTCAGATAAGTTTACCAGCAAAGACTTATAACCGACATAGTAAGGAGAGGTGTTAGAAAAAAAGTGAATACCCTCAATCTGGGTATCGGTGGTGATAGCAAGAGTTTTGTTTTCAGGCAGATTTAATAAGGCACAGTCATCGCCTATGCCTAATTCAATACCAGTACCTCTGTCATTCTGACAGAAGTACTTTTTTATAAGTTCAAATTCACCTAGTGACACTAGTGAGCCTTAAAAGACTTAACGACCTTATCTAACACACCGTTTACGAACTTGTGGCTGTCCTGCTCAGCAAATTCCTTTGCAAGAATAATAGCCTCGTTGATAACTACACGGTATGGAACTTCCTGGCGGTACATCAGCTCAAAGGTACCTAAACGCAACACTGCCTTATCCACCTGATCAAGATCGTCTAATGGACGGCTTAAGTATGGAGCATAAACAATGTCGATATCATGAACATTGTTAATTACACCTGATACTAAATCATGGAAGTAATCAAGATCGGTGCCCTTCATAGGCTGATCTTCTAAAAACTGTTTTTCAATCTCGGTTGGGCTTAAATCAGTTAACTGCCACTGATAGATAGCCTGCATCGCAAAGTGTCTTGCCTTGTGACGCTGAGCTGGTGTTACTGCACCTTCTGTTGAATCCATCTTTTTAAATCCTTTATTGTTTTAGTTTAAAGCTCTTATCTAAGTGCTTTATTTAAAGCTTTGTTTTATAAATTTAAAGCATTTGTTTATAACTTTTTATAAACTTTTAATTCAGCTTCAATTAAAACTGTTTTACTACATTTACCATTTCAAGTGCAGCAGAAGCAGCTTCGGCGCCCTTGTTACCGGTATGAGAACCTGCTCTCTCTAAAGCCTGCTCTAGAGTATCTACAGTTAAAACACCGTTTGATACAGGAATAGCATACTTTAAGGTTACCTGAGTAATACCCTTAGCACACTCGTTTGCTACAACCTCAAAGTGATAGGTTGAACCACGAATTACACAACCTAAAGCGATGATAGCATCGTACTTTTGAGACTGTGCAATCTTTTCGCATACTACTGGGATCTCAATAGCACCTGGTACACGTACTAAAGTAATGTTCTCCTCTGGGACCTCACCTTCACGCTTTAAAACGTCTACAGCACCTTCAACCAGACGCTCACAGATAAGGCTGTTAAAACGAGATACTACAATAGCAAACTTGCCCTCTCGGCAAGGCTTGTTACCTTCAATTACTTTGATAGACATAGGTTCTCCAAAATTACTTAAAACCGTTCATGAGTAATGCACTCATGGTAATAGCAGAGGACTTGTAGCTCTTGCTATTTGATAAATTATTCTGTTTGCTGTTTGTGGTGTGACCTTTCATGGCGCCATCTTTAGCTAGACTTTGAGTTCCTGCGTTAATGGAGCCGGCTCCTGCCGTAAACAGTCTTTCTAAATATCTAGCTAATACGTCACACTCAAGATTAACTTTATTACCTTCATTAAAGTTCTCAAAGTTTACATTACTTTGAGTATGAGGAATTAAGGTTAATCTAAAGCAGTCACCCTTTATCTCATTTACAGTTAAAGACACACCATCTACTGCTATAGAGCCCTTTGGAGCAATATAGCGTAAAAGCTCATTAGGAGCTTTTATCCAGATATCATAAGCCTCATCTAAGGTATGCTTTGAGATGACTGTACCGATGCCATCAACGTGGCCCTGTACAACGTGCCCTCCTAAATGAGTAGACGGGGTACAGGCTAGCTCTAGGTTTATCTTATGCCCTGATGAATAACTGCCCAAACAGGTACATTTTACAGTCTCTGAAGACACATCTGCATAAAAGGCGTTACCTGACATAGCTGTAACTGTAAGACAAACACCATTATTGGCAATAGAGTCGCCTAATTTAACGCGTTCTTTTAATTTAAAAGAATCTGGAGTCTCTACTAAAATCTCGTAACCGTGGCCATGCTTTTTTAAAGCCTTCAGGGTGCCTACAGCTTCAACAATACCTGTAAACATCAGTTACCACCTGATAGATAATGTAAGAGCACATCCGAACCGTACTTTTTAGTCTTATACAAGGTAAATTCCTGACACTTATCTAAAGACAGTGCATTCTCAAGATTAAAGGCATTGCGACCGTCTTTACCTAAAACTTTACCTGACATAAAAAGATAGAGTTCATCACAGAAACCTGAGTTAATAAAAGCTGTGGTTAAAATTGAACCAGCTTCAACCATCACACGACGGATTTTTAACTCGCCTAGATATTTTAACAGATATTCAAGATCGATTAGATCATGTCTTAAAGGCATAAAGATGCGAGTTACATGCTCATTAACCACTTTTTCTGTGCCCAAAAGCTCAGAGTCAGTTGTGCCATGAACTAACAGCACTTTGCCCTCTTTAAAGATCCTGTACTTTGTAATATTTAGGCTTGAGTTGGTATCTAAGATCACCTTTAAAGGCTGTCTTAAATACTCTTTATCAATCTTTTTATAGTACTTTTCTTTTAACTCATCATAGCGGACAGACATTAAAGGATCATCTGCAATTACTGTATTTACCCCCGTAATAATGCAGTCAGATTTTGCTCTGATATCCTGAACTTTCTGACGAGATTCAGGACCTGTGATCCATTTGCTTGAACCATCCTTTAAGGCAGTTTTGCCATCTAGTGACATACCAACCTTTACAGATACGTAAGGGATAGGTCCTGTAATGGATTTCATGAAAGCACGGTTTTGGATTAAAGCTTCTTTTTCTAGTACATGCTGAGTTACTTCAATACCCGCATCACGTAGGATTTTAAAGCCCTTACCGTTTACTTTAGGATTTGGATCATCTGCTGCAGCTACTACTCTTTTGACCTTCAGCTCTTTAAGCTTTAAGGCACAAGGAGGAGTTCTGCCATAATGAGAGCATGGCTCTAAGGTTACATATACAGTAGCACCTTCAACATCGAAAGAAGCATCCTGTAAAGCCATAATCTCAGCATGTGGACAACCAGCTTTATGATGGTACCCCCTGCCGATGATTTTACCGTCACGGACAATGACACATCCTACTGCAGGATTTGGGTAGGATGTGTATAAGCCACATGATGCAAGCTTTAGAGCTTGCATCATGAATTTTTTGTCAGTATCTGATACTTGACTCAATGTAAATTTCCTATCTTGAGACTATTAGTCTTTGTATACAGGGAATTTAGCGCATAGAGCCTTAACACGCTCACGGCACTTTAAGATAACTTCATCATTCTGATAGTTGTCTAGAACATCACACATGATTGAAGCTAACTCTTTGATCTCTGCTTCTTTGAAACCACGACGGGTACATGCTGGAGTACCAACACGGATACCAGAGGTGATAAATGGAGAACGTGGCTCACCAGGAACGGTGTTCTTGTTAACAGTAATGAATGCCTTACCTAAAGCAGCTTCAGCATCTTTACCGGTCATCTCTAAGCCGATGAAGTCCATTAAGAATAAGTGGTTGTGGGTACCACCTGCTACAACTTTGTAACCACGCTTCATAACTTCTTGCGCTAATAACTTAGCATTAGCTACAACCTGCTTCTGGTACTCAACATACCATGGCTCCATAGCCTCTTTGAATACGATAGCCTTAGCAGCAATAACGTGCTCTAGAGGACCACCCTGAGTACCTGGGAAGATAGCTGAATTTAATTTCTTGTAGATAGCTTCGTCGTGGCAGTTTGATAAGATAAAGCCTGAACGTGGACCACCTAATGACTTGTGAGCAGTTGAGGTTACAACGTGAGCATACTCAATTGGGCTTGGGTAAACGCCTGCTGCTACTAGACCTGCAACATGAGCCATATCAACTAATAAGTAAGCACCAACTTCGTCTGCGATTTCACGAAGTTTCTTCCAGTCAACGATGCCTGAGTAAGCTGAGAAACCGCCGATGATCATCTTTGGCTTGCACTCTAATGCTTCCTTGCGGATTGCATCATAATCTAACTCACCCTTCTCGTTAACTTCGTAACCTACAGCATGGTAAATTTTACCTGAGAAGTTTACAGAGCAACCGTGAGTTAAGTGACCGCCTGAAGCTAGTGATAAGCCCATTACGGTGTCACCTGGTTTGCACAGTGCCTGATATACAGCATTGTTTGCCTGAGAACCAGCATGAGGCTGAACATTAGCATAATCGCAGTGGAATAGCTTGCATGCTCTGTCGATTGCCAACTGCTCCACAACATCAACGTATTCGCAACCGCCGTAGTAACGCTTTCCAGGATAACCTTCAGCATACTTGTTAGTTAGCTGTGAGCCCTGTGCTTCCATTACACACTTAGAAGCATAGTTCTCTGATGCGATAAGTTCGATATGATCTTCCTGTCTCTGGCATTCGCCGCTCATTGCGGTCCATAGCTCTGGATCATATTCTGCGATTGACTTGGCTTTGTTAATGAAGCTCATGGAGTGTTCCTCAGTAATTATTAAGGTTAGGCACCTTTCAACAGGCACCTTAAAATGAAAGAAAAAACTGTGTGCACATTCTAACATTTTTTTGTGTTGTACATCATAGTTTTTACAAGTTTTCGTATCTTAAATTTGCCAAATAAAAAAACACAAATTACATTCAGAGAGTGAGTCTTTTATTAGTTCTCTGTAGTGAGTAATTTAAGGTGAAAAAGGTCAAATTTTATAAAAAATACCGACTTTTTAAGAAAATTTGCGCCACTTTACTATAAAAATGATAGAATGCGCCAATTCAGTTTTTTGGAGTTAGATTTTGGCTAAATATTCAATATTAGTGGTTAATGGTCCAAACCTTAACCTTCTTGGTACCCGTGAGCCTAAGATCTATGGTCATGAAACCATAAAAGATCTTGAAAATATGCTCAAAAAGGTAGCAGATGAACTTAATGTTGATATTGAATGCTACCAGTCTAATCATGAAGGCGATATCGTCGACAAGATCCAAAATTCCCGCAACAAAGTAGATTTCATACTATTAAACGCAGGTGCCTATACCCATACTAGTGTAGCTATTCGTGATGCGCTTGCAGGTATTGATATGCCATTCTATGAGATTCACATTTCCAATGTTCACAAACGAGAGGAATTTAGACATCATTCATTTCTTTCAGATGTGGCTGTTGGTGTCATTGTAGGTTTCGGACTTGATGGTTATGAGTTTGCTCTAAGAGGCGCTGTTCGTTTCTTAGACCGTAAGCATTAAGATTAGAATCAACTAAATAGGATATTTTTCATGCAAATTGATATTCATAAGATAGCTAAGCTTATCGAAATTGTATCTAAGTCAGATGTATCTGAGATCAACTTAAAGCAAGGCGAAGAAGAGCTTAAGATTACCCGTGAAAAGGCTGTAGCTCAGTCAGTTCAGACCGTAATTGCAGCTCCTGTAGCAGCTCCTGCTCCTGTAGCAGCACCTGCAGCTCCAGCTGCTAATGCTCCTGCAGCAGCTCCATCAGCACCTGCAGCTCCTGATGCAGCTAAACTTATGAAGTCACCAATGGTTGGTACTTTCTATCGTTCAGCAAGCCCTACTGCAGCTCCTTTCGTGGAAGAAGGCACTTCAGTAAAAGAAGGCGATACCCTGTGCATTATCGAAGCTATGAAGATGATGAACCAGATTCAGGCTGACAGATCAGGTGTTATTAAGAAAATTTTGGTTGAGAACGGTTCTACCGTTGAGTTTGATCAGCCATTATTCGAGTTTGAATAATATAAGGGGTAACCCATAAATATGAAACTTGAAAAAGTTCTGATTGCAAACCGCGGTGAGATTGCTTTACGTATTTTAAGAGCATGCCGTCAGTTAGGTTTAAAGACCGTAGCTGTACATTCAACTGCTGACCGCGATTTATTGCATGTAAAATTAGCTGATGAGGCTGTGTGCATAGGACCTGCAGCTCCTAAAGACTCATATCTGAATATTCCATCAATCATCGCAGCTGCTGAGGCAACCGGTGCAAATGCTATTCACCCAGGTTACGGATTCTTATCAGAGAATGCTGACTTTGCTGAGATGGTTGAAAAGTCAGGCTTTATCTTCATTGGCCCTACTGCTGATACCATTCGTTTAATGGGTGATAAAGTTTCAGCTAAAAAGGCTATGCAGAAAGCTGGCGTTCCATGCGTTCCTGGTTCTGCCGGTGCTTTAGGTGAAGATTTTGAAGAGAACAAACGTTTAGCTAACCAGATTGGTTACCCAATCATCATCAAAGCAGCTGGTGGTGGCGGTGGTCGTGGTATGCGTGTTGTAAGATCTGACGCTGAGTTAGAGGATTCAATCGCTCTAACACGCCGTGAAGCTGACATGTTCTTTAACAACCCTGCTGTATATATGGAAAAGTTCTTAGAGAACCCTCGCCATATTGAGTTTCAGGTTTTATCTGACGGTCAGGGTCATGCTGTATACCTAGGTGAACGTGACTGCTCAATGCAGCGTCGTAACCAGAAGGTTCTAGAGGAAGCTCCAGCTCCATTCATTTCAGAGAAGCAGCGTGAGACTATCGGTTCACGTTGTGCTCAGGCATGTATTGATATTGGCTACCGTGGTGCAGGTACTTTCGAGTTCTTATATGAGAACGGTGAGTTCTACTTCATCGAAATGAACACTCGTGTTCAGGTTGAGCACCCTATTACTGAAATGATCACTGGCGTTGATATCGTTCGTGAAATGATTTCAGTTTGCGCTGGCAACCCATTATCAATCAAGCAGTCAGACATCAAGTTACGTGGACACGCATTTGAGTTCCGTATCAATGCTGAAGATCCTGCTACCTTTATGCCATCTCCTGGTGAGATAAAGTATCTGCATGTACCAGGTGGTCCAGGCGTACGTTGGGACAGCCATGTATATCAGGGCTACAAGGTTCCACCTCACTATGATTCATTAGTAGGCAAGTTAATTGTTTACGATGATGACCGTGAGTTGGCTCGTCTGCGCGGTTTAGAGGCTTTAGATGAATTAGTACTTAACGGTATTAAGACCAACGTTACTCTACACAAGGATCTGTTAACTGATCCTGTTGAAATCAAGGGCGGTGCAAGCATTCACTACCTTGAGCAGAAACTCGAAGCTGCTAAAGAGCAAAAGAAATAATCTTTTCTCTTAAACTAAAGCGGACCGTTAAGGTCCGTTTTTGTTTTAGTGTTCAGTAAGTTACCCTGATTTGTACTTTCTGCTTGCAATAAGTGCTGAAACTTAAGCAGTTTTAAAGCTTAGCTTTAAGCTAACAACTTTTTAAAGCTAAAAGTCAAAGTCTGTCATTTGAGTATTATGAAGTTTTACTCATTCATTTTAAATGAAAGACTTTAACTTTTAGTTTACGTTACACCACCTTTTACATTATCTGATGCTTTTTCATCAACTAATGTATTAACACTTTTGTTTTAAGGCAGGCAACCATGCTCTATTTCACCTCAGATCTTCATTTATGTCATAAGAACATAATTAAGTATGCTCGTCCTCAGTTTGAATTTTCAGATGAAGGCTTACAGCAGTGTGAAGATCTAATGCTAAAAAACTACAATGATGTCATCTCCGATGACGATATCGTAGTCTTTTTAGGTGATATAGCTTTCTTAAAGTCTGAATTTAAACCTCATATTTCTGAGTACTGCAAAAAGCTTAAAGGCAGAAAGCTCATGCTCAGAGGAAACCACGATACCATTACGGATAAGTTCTTTTTAAGCTGTGGTTTTGAAAAGATCATAGATTACATTCTTTTTGAGAATATCTTTATCTGTCACTATCCTTTATCAGAACCTGATTCAAAAAGAGAAGCTGAGTTTAAAGAGATCTTTGAAGAGAATAACTGCAATACCGTAATCCATGGACATATCCATTCAAAAGAGCCTGACAGCTCTGATGGTATTGTACGTTTTAATATGTGTGTTGATTATGCTCCTAATCACTACTCCCCTGTGCTCTTTAATAACGAGGAGTTAGAGCATTACATTCTAAATGAGATCTTAGGTGAGATTCAGGTTAAAGAGAAAGTAACCTTTAAAGATAAGCTTCTTCATGCTGAGCATCAGGCATCTCAAAGGTTAAAGAGACTGTTTCATTAGCTATAAAATCAAAGAATATCTTTTTCTTATTCTTTAATCTTCTCTATAGCCTATCTAAATAGAACTTTTGAGCGCCTCATTTAACGATGAGGATGAGAGCTGACATTGTGATCTAAGATCAAAAGTCCTGTATAAAATACTATAGCAAGACCTAATGCAGTATAACCTACAATCTTGTGTCCTAAGCTAGATTCTCCGGCACTATTGTTGCCATTACTATCTTTATTGTTGGCGAGAATTTCAGCATTGAAATTGTCACTATTATAGTTAGCGTTCTCACAGATTGCAGCTGCTGAAAGACTACATACCATTTTCTTATCTGAAGAGGCCTTAGCATTATTGCCAGATATTGTAGAGCAGGCGGTAAGCATGATCATAGTACAGATCATTGTGGTTTTAGCTGTATTTTTAATGCATGCTCTCAATGAATGTTTCATTCTCTCTCCAGGTTCTTTGTTTTTATACTGTAACATGCCTGCGCCAAAGTAGCAGGACTTGTTTTTCTTTACAGCATTGAAGCCTGCTTGTCTTTACGCTGTTGCTCCTGGCGGTTGTTAACCTCTTTCATGGTTTTAAAGAAGGAGTTCTGACCGTAGATTACGTCTAACTCAAAGCTCATATGAGGTGCATCAAGTTTCACGGTTGATTTACCATTCTTATACTCAGCATACTTGTTGCCAACAAAAGGGATCTGCTTTTTAACGAGCTTATATTTTTTGTTGAGCTGACCGTAGAGTTCATCAAACTTGGTCTTTCTAAAGGTCATATCTACGACACTTAATGTGCCATCTGAATTAAAGATGAACAGCACTTTTTGAAGATCCTGAAGACCTACCTCATATGCATCAACATTTAGCATTTTGCCTTCTGTGTAGGCACTGATACCGGCATCTGCGGTCTTATAAGTGTTTTGCACATCCTCAATGGTAGCTTTGCCAAGCTCAAAGCCTAGTGGCTTAGGATCAGCAAAAGCTGAATTAGTTGAGGTTAAAGCTAAAACTAATGATACGATTACTAATAATTTTTTCATTTTGAACTCTTTTTTACTGTAGTTTGTATTCCGTTTCTTCAAATTTGTTTTAATTGTGTAATTGCTTTAATTGTGTAAATGCCAAATCTGACTTTAAGAGCGCTTTACCGATGCTAAGGCTGATTTTAAAGACCTAATGTTAACTTCTCTTAGCAGACTTTTACTCTTACCTATAACTTAACTTTACAAACTGCAATACGATTAAAGCCATGACACTGACCATTGGCATATACCAAACAATGCGTGAATACCATGTTCTGCCTTTTTCAAAAACTTTTAAATCAGCATAGATGAGCATAACTGCTGCTGTACAAGTCAATATTATGACAATTGCCGCACCTAAAGGCACAACAGGAGCTACACGAACTACGTTTACACACTGATCCATCATCAATTCCTCTTAAAAGCACAAAAAACTTAGTTCAGTTTTACTTTTAATCGCTATTTACTTTAAAAAGCTCAGGCTGCAAAAAGTAAGAAACGCAACCTGAGAAGAACTCTATGAGCTACTACTTCTTTTAATTACCTACGGTAATAGTGCTCATTAAAGATTTCTGTTTCTTTTAACTCGCTTTATATTCACACACCTTACATCCAGTCTTTTCACTTGTACTCACGCCTGAATCTTGTAAAACAAGTCCAAGACGGACTCACACTGAAAGATACATGCAGGTCCAGTAAAATATTGTGTAGTAAGCAAACTGCCTCAATATTTCTGAATGTGAGCACTTAAATTTTTTCCAGAAAGTTATGAAAACACCAAGACCAATCACATAGATGACTACAATGCCAAAGTACAACCAAAACTGCATTTTCACTCTTTAAATGAAACGTAAACTCTCTAAAGCGACAGTTAATTCCTAACCACTAATGCCATAATATTTTCTTAACTCTGAAAATTCCCTAGTCCTGATAATTCCAAAATCAAGAAAAAATGTAATCTATCAGATGATCAAACATACTCATGATCCCGTATCCTGCGCAAAAGCCTAAGACCACTTTTACCCCCCTCTTAATTCTCTGTTACTCTCTGACTTATTCTTAGAGAAAGTGCGTCTAATCAGTATGAAGGCAATTATCACCAAGGCTAAAGCCATTAAATATCTCAAAATCATTAAGACAATTTCTACTGAGGTCATGTATCTCTCCTGTTTATTTTTAAATCGTTAGGCTCAAATTCTTTTGAAGCTCTTATGTTTATCTTTTAAAGCTTCAAATTTTCTGGTACCTCCATTGTTGGACCTCACTTTACAAAGGCATCACTAAAGAAAAAGAGCCAGTACATCACTGAAAACAGAGTGACACCACATACAGCCTGACTGTTTTTAATCTTGCATAACTTGCAGTACACTACGATCAAAACTGATAACAGCATGTAAACAGCGGTATAGATGAAATCTTCTGGTACTAACATTTGTCACTCCTAAGTTTTATTACTTTTGGCCTTGTTTTTTTTCAACGACTAGTTAAGCAAGGCTTAGCCTTGCTTTGTGGTGTACTTTTTCACAATCAGAATACCCACTCTTAAAGATGCAACCTGAGATACTGCGCCGTTTAAACAGGTAGATAAAAGATCCCCTACCACATGTGAATAAGCGCAAACTATGGGCAAACAAATTCCTGCTAGAACAGAGAAATCGAGAACCTTTTCAAAAAGAGCATAAGCACGAGTTAAATCCTGCTTTAAAGTAGCGATGATTACCTTTGACATATTCGTTCTCCTTTCATGATCTGTTTATCTTTTTAGTTGATATTTGCTGAGTTTTTAAAAGTTGAAATAGTTACTTCTCATTTCAACTTCAGGTAAAACTCAAAGATTCCATTGCTCTTTCAAGTAAAGGATCTTTAATTCAACAACTGACTTATCTGTTCAGTTATGAATTTTTAAAAGAACTATAAAAAACTAAAATCTTTGTAACTTTGTATAAGATGTGAACTCTTACACGGTCACTTTACAAAAGCCTTTGTTTTCAGCGTTCCTTTCACAAATCTGAAGATTTTCTCTTCAGAACAAATCAATAAAACGAAATGTTCATTCGCTACAGTGTTAACAGTAGCAACTGCTGTGCCAACTTTTAAAATTAGATGTAAATTAATTTTTTAATTTATTGATATTTAAAGAATTTATCTGTTTATACATCTTTTTCCATTTTTTATAATTTTCTTAAAAGGGAAATGAATTATATATTTTTATATTAAATTATAATTTTTTATAGTATCTTCACTATAAAGTTTTATAATTTTTATAAAATTTCTTTAATTTTTTATAATTTTAAGAGTTATTAAAAATAATTTTATTCTTATTTTTCATATAGTTAAAAATCATGGCACAAAATTTGATAATTCCAATGCATCAAATAAAAACACTCAAGGAGAAAGTAACTATGTGCGAGAACAAGAAGAATGTTGTTGTAGACGATTGTTTATGCTTTGCAATTAACGAGACCTTAAACCACTACAAAGAGAAAGGTATCTACCCCGTACAGTTAAAAAGAGGTGAAGTTGAAGAAAACTTAAATCATTCTTTTGGACAATGGTTAAGCTATATGTACACCTACCTACCAAGATCAGCTGCTGAGAGTGAGTACATCACCATGGACTACTTGTCTAAAGAAGAAGTTAAAAAGGAATTTTTAAACTCTAAGCGCAGTATTAAGCTTTTATCCTGCTTCTGCGGTAACGGCGGTGATGTATTTGGAGCAATCACAGCTTTAGCCAAGATGTATAAAGCAGCTAACAGACAACTGCCTAATATTGAGGTGACTATAATTGAAGGCAGTTCAGTAGCTATAGAGCAGTTTGTAGAGCTATTTTCCCGCTGGGAAAGAAACTTTGTAAATTCAGATCCTTTGTTTAAAAACTGCACTTTTAAACTGAATGCAATTGAGCATATCTATGACTCTTCAAGTGCAATGTCTATTGATAAAAGCAATAATGAACTCATGGACTATTTGGGTAATGAGAAGTTTGATCTTATCACCAGCTTTAAAGGCATTGGTGAAATCATCAAAAGCTCTACCTTGTTAAACATGAGAGACATTAACTATAACAAAAACTTTTACACAGGTTTTGAGAACCATGCCTATGCTGTTTTTATGGAGATCTTTGCAAGATCATTAAGCAAACGTGGCGCTATTATCATTGCTGACAGCACCTATACTCTACAGGGAAAGTGCTTTACCAACAGAATGTTAACCCATCAGGCAATCCAGTTTATCAAGTGCTCACAAGGTGAACATGACATGAAGCTTTTATATCCAAGACCATGCTCACGCATGCTCGAAGATGAAACCAACGGTTGCGACTGCCCATTTTCTAATGTGGTTCGCAATGATGCATTTGAAAGTTGCTTCCCACAAAGTAGCTTTTTTGCAACCAACAGTAATTACAGCTACCACTCAGAAAAGCCTGACTGTATGACTTATGTCATGTTATGTCACAAGGATATGTATGAAAAAATGAGTCCTGAACTTGATAAGATCGACGAGCACACACAAAACTTGGATATTGCAGGCTACTATAGAAATGGTAACGAAATTAAGTGCCGTGTAGATCTCAGTCGCTATATGGCAGCTGAATTTCAGAAGCTATATGCTGTTGATGGTCGTAGCGACGATTTACCTTTCTAAAAGGAGAAAATTAAGTGATGATTTCAATAAAGGGCTACAAGGGCTGCTTTAGAGCAGTTTTGTAAAAGGTCATAGAAGTCTTTTTACTAAACTGCTTTACATAAGGCCTTGATTTAATTTAAGCAATACGAACAAAGAGCGAATTTAGACAGCTTACTTAAAGAACACATGATTAAAGGATAAGCTTATGACAGATTCAAAAGATACCATCATATTAAAATCAGGAATAAAAGTGCCTGCAAGCCATCCTGTAATTGTCTCAGCCAGCAGATCAACTGATATCCCAGCTTTCTTTGCCAAATGGTTCATGCAAAGATTATCAGATGGTTACTCTGTATGGATAAATCCCTTTAATCAGGCTCCTATGTATGTGTCTTATGACAAGACTAGAGTAATTGTCTTCTGGACTAAAAACCCTCGTCCTTTAATGCCATATCTTGATGAGCTTGATAAGACTGGTATTCACTACTATTTTCAGTTCACTTTAAATGATTACGAAAAAGAAGGTTTTGAACCTAATGTAGCTTCACTAGAAAAGAGAATTGAAACCTTTAAAGAGCTCTCAGACAGAATTGGTAAAGACAGAGTTATCTGGAGATTTGATCCTTTAATTGTGACACCAAATCTTTCAACTCGTGATCTTTTAATCAAGATCTGGAATCTTTCAAAAAGATTAAAAGGATATACCTCTAAGTTAGTCTTTAGCTTTATTGATGTTGAAGCTTACAGAAAGGTACAGAACAATCTTATCAAAGAGACTAATGGCTTATTTACTAAAGACAATGTGCTAAGAGCTGAGCTATCCCTTGCTCAAAAAGAAGAAATAGCTGATGGTCTTAAAAAGATCCAACAGCACTGGCATGAGCAGGGCTGGGATTTCACCCTAGCTACCTGCGCTGAAGATCTTGACCTTGAAAGATTTGGAATTGAGCACAACCGTTGCATTGACGGTGAGTTAATGGAAAGACTGTTCTCTGATGACAAAGTCTTAACTGAGTATTTACATTCATTTGATAAAAAGAGAAAGCCTAAAGCATCTGAACTTGATCTATTTGCTTCTATTGAGGGAAACACTGCAACTTCTGTTGCTAATACAGGAGTTGCAGAGTCAAATCTTGATGTTAAGAGAATGAAAGATAAAGGTCAGCGTAAAGAGTGTGGCTGTATGGTAAGTAAAGATATTGGTATGTACAACACCTGTTCACATGGCTGTATCTACTGCTACGCCAATACCTCAAAAGATGTGGTGGCTAAGAATAGACAGAAAATCATGCAATTGTCGGAGAGTATTATTCCGTTTACGAATAATTAGACACAAACAGAATTTGTATCAAAATAAAAAAATAACTGTTTTTAGATAACATTCTAAAAATTGGTTTTAATTCAAAAAATCGAAGATCTGTTTAATATAGAATTGAGAAAGGCTGGCGCCTCAAAAAAAGGAATGGAAATGAATATAACCTTTGCTTCATATGTAGGAAACCAAACAGGCGGAATTAAATCTTGTCTTGAAGCATGTATGGCAGCTAAAGACGATAATGGAAACAATCTATATTCAATTGATAAATTACTGCTTTCATATACCGCTGCAACTAAGCAAAATGCAGAAGACTTAGCGAATGAATTCAAAGAAAAAGCCAATTTCGCTATTGAGTTATTCAACAAAGACAACAATGATGAAGAGTTCGAAAATGCTATAAAAAACGCAGAAAAGGTTATGTTTCTTTCATCTGGCGGTCAAAACTTTTCCGTAGCAGAAACAATTTGTGAGCACTATAAAGATATTTCATATGTAATAAGCTCTGACAGAAAAGAAGTTGCAATTTTTAACCTAGATGACAATTATGCTCTAAAAACCATTCCTTTTAGCAAATTAAAAACACCTGAAGAACTTATTGCAGCACATCCTGGCATTACCATCGAAATGGAAAGTTCTCCTAGCCAATTAAACAATTTCCTCAAATATTACAACATTACCCTACCAGCAGGATTTATCAGAAACAGCGCTCTGGTAAATGTAAAAATAAATGGCGTTCACTGTGATCTTGTATGGAATGATGGTAGTAATAGATTAGTCTTACTAACTGATTTCACAAGATTTGATGTAAATAGTAAAGAAACAGCTATCAATCTGAAAAAAGACCTATTAAAAGCAGTAGAAAAAATAGTATCTACAAGTCAAAGCTCTAATAACAAAGAATTAAGACAGGAACTTTTAGCTGTAGTTGAAGAGACTGTAGATTCAAAAAATGGTGAGGACATTTTAAATTTACAGAGAACTTTTACTCAGATATTAAAAAAGTATAACTGTCAATCAAATTTCGTAAAAGAGATCGGCAAGGTGATTGGCAATACTAAAAAAGTAATTAGACAGGATCTAACAAGAATTGCTTCAACAAAAGAAGGAAAAGGTCTACATGAGCTTTACGACAGAAGATGGTACGTTGTCTGCGCTAACGAAAAAGACATTCAACATATTAAATTGGAGTCAAGAGGAAAGATGACTCCTTTTAAGCCATATGGTTTATTCAAAAACCAAAATGGAAATCTATTATTTGGATTAGGGCCTGATCATATTAAGTTTACAACTCAAAACTTGAGAAGAGCCCTAACTCAGCTTATCAAAAAAGATGAAGATAATGAGCTCCAAGATGTAACTACAATCAAGATTGCTTCTGACACCTTAATTATTGCTTTAGGTTCTGACATTACTGCTACAGTTAATGCAACTATAGCTCATAGAAAAAACAACAAAATTAAAAATGTAATCATTGTAGCAACCGTTAATGATTCTGAAATTCAAGAATTAGCAGATAACACCAAGGATTATTTTGAAAAAATCGGATTACATACTCAAATTCTACCAACAGATATCAATGGATCAAATATATTGAAATCTTTGGTTAAGTAAAGTTCAGCTACAAATGTTCATGTCAATATCACCCCAGGTTCAAAAGGACAAACAGCATCTCTTTCTTATTGGTCAGCAAAAAATGAAGTTCTAATTTGGTCAATTTTAACAAGAACAGCACAGTTAAAATGCATCAGTGATAAGAGCAAAGATAGTGAAGAATTCTTAGTAGAAGCTTGTGATATTAAAGATTATCTGAAAATTCTATATCCATACGCAGACCTCTTTAGAGATGACACTGAAGATGAAAAGAAATTCATGTCTTTATTATTAAAGCAAATGAAAGCTTGCTTAAATGAAAATAAAAAGTGGGTACAAGTGTGGGATGAAAAATTCAAATTTTCAGCAGGCGGAATTACTTTAAGTTTTAGAAGAAGCAGAGATGATACGCATTATTCCTCAAACAAAGGATCTAACAGTGGAACATTCATTCTAAAGGATGAAAACAAAAATGTCTTTACCTATGAAGTTGACGGTGGCGACTGGTTCGAATCTCTCACTTCTCAGGCTTTAAGAGAGGCAGGATGTCATTATGCATATGCTAGAACAAGACTTCCTTTTGAAGAAAAGCTTCAAGAAAAACTAGAAAAAAACTATCAGGATGTTTTCAGATTAGATATGGATTCGATTGCCTCCTGGCATGGTGTTCATGTGATGGTTTCATGTAAGGCTCAAGAGTTAGGAAGCCATAACGCAACCCCTTTAGACCGTGTAGCTGTAGAAGCACAAGATGTAACCGCAAGTCTTAACCGTTTTGCAATACCTGTTGTTTGCTACCTGTACAAGGGGGATACCTCTCAGTTTATATCAGAAGAAGACAACAAGAAAAAAACTATTCCAGTTATTGATTGGAAAGATTTGTGTCAAAGTGAAAAGTTAAGAGAAATCTTAGAGAACGCTAGACTTAACAAGAGCACAAACCAAAGCAATACTAACAACCAAACAGCATAGCAGTATTTTTGAGAGGATAACAAATGTCAGATAAATTAGGATACGTAGTTTTGGAAGTCGGTGGCATCCAAAAATATATTTTATCAACAGGTAAGTTAAAAGAGATGATTGGAGGTTCTGAGTTAATCGAATCACTATCTGACAATTATCTTACTGATTTTGCCAATAACAATGGACTTACTGTACTGGATAAAATCAGAAAACCTGAAGATAACGAGATCTTGCCCCTGCAAAGAAATGCTGGAGCTATGCACCTGCTTTTTTCAAGTCTTGAAAAAGGCAAAGAGTTCTTAAACAAATTTGGTTTGCAGATCTTAGAAGATTTTCCAGGTCTTCCAATTTTCGGAGCATCAGAAGAATGCGAATTTGATTCTTTAGGAATAAGAAACGCAAAATTTGAACTCTCAAATAAAATTACTGACCAAAGAAATAAATACCCTACTTCAACGGGAATGCAGTTACTTCCAATATGTGCTGAGGCTCCTTTAGATGGAGAACCTGCTATTGGAAAAGTAAGCTATGGAAACAGTTCTGATAGAGATGAAATCATTTCACTGTCTTCAAAAACTAGAAGAATTGAAAAACTACTTGCAGCATCAAGAGCAAGATTAAGAGAAATAGAACCTGATGATGAAGTAGGAGCAGATCTACAGTGGTCTGATGATCTTGAAGAAATTGCTTGTGGTTTAGGTAAAGTAGCTTTCATCCATATAGATGGAAATGATCTTGGTAAGAGATTCAGACAGGAACTTGTAAAAGTAAGTAAGCAAGAAGAAAAAGAAAACAAAGAAGCTCAAGATGGTGGAAAGGAAATTAACCAAGAAAAGAGAGATAAAAACACCATCAGAGTTATCAATAAGATGTCTACTCTATCTAAAACTGTAAAAGATACTACAGCTTCAGCTTTCAAAAAAGGTTTAACTGAGTGTCTTAAATATGCTCATTTTTCAGATAGAAAGTTGGTTCCTGCCAGACCTTTAGTGTTAGGTGGTGATGATGTCACTATCGTAATTAGACCAGATCTTGCACTGTATTTTATTGATGCTTTCGTAAAAGAGTTTGAACGTTATTCAAATCAAGCTTTCATAGAGCAAAATAAAAACAATCCAAATGCTAATAGACTAGACAAGCTGACAGTTGGTGTTGGTATGGTGGTCTGCCCTACTGGTTATCCTTTCTTAAAAGCCTTTGATCTGTCTGAAGAGCTTGTAAAAAATTCGAAAGAGCTTACAGCTCTCATGAAGAACAGACCAAGTAGCATGGATTATGTTGTTATCACCAATGATACAGAAAATGACTTAGATAGCATTAGAGCTCATTTATTTACATCAGAAGATGGATTGTCTCTTACTGCAAAGCCTATGTTATTAAAAGGTGACAATCTTGCTAAATTTGTAAAGGACAGTATTTCTGTTTCAGAGAAATTACCTCGCTCAGCTGTAAGAAGCGCCTTAAATGAATGTAAGAAAGGAAAAGAAGCTGCTGATAAATGCTACAGCAAGTTAAAAGACAATGTGGAAAGAGGTTTAGGTGGAAGAGCCAATCAAAAGCTTATGGGAACTGAAGAGTTTTTACGTTTATTCCCTGAAGCAAATGGATTCTTCTACAAAGATAAAGATGATAAGACCTACAAGACAAAGCTTGGAGATTACGTTGAATTGAATCACCTGCTGTCTGTTCATCTAAACGATTACAAAGAGTACTTTAAAATTTAGGATTAAGCCATGCAAAGAAAGATTGTAATTAAATTTCTGTCAGAGTGGCAGGTTTCAAGTGGTATCGGTGATGGCTATTTAGCTGATAACAAGATTTCTAGAGATAGTAATGGCTTTCCATATATTCCAGGAAGAGCTGTTAAAGGCGCATTAAGAGAAGGAGCAAATCTTTTAGCTAGATGTGAAGGCAGAGATGATTTAAAGAAAGTTAGTGAAATTATCTTTGGAACAGCATCTCAAGATGACAAGGTTAATCAAGCAGGAATCATTCGTGTAGGTGGTGCTCACCTAGATGAAGGCTTAACCTCACTGTTAAACAGTATCGATAGCGATGCAAAACAAGAAGCCTTAAAAGACATGATTTCATATAGAAGTGAAACCAAGCTAAAAGAAGATAAGCAAGTTGTTGATGGATCTTTAAGAAGACTTGAGTGCGGTATTCCTGAGCTTGAACTTGAAGCTGATATCGAAATTGAAAATAACCAAGATTTATCTGAAAAGTGGCTTGATAGCTACCTATCAGCTGTGTGCGCTGCTGTAAAGAGTATTGGTGGTGAGCGAGCTAGAGGTCTTGGAAAGTGCAAGATAACTGTTAAAGGTCTAGAACAAAATAAGGTTGAACTTCCTGAAGTATTAAAAGGAGATGTACAGTGAAAGTAATTAAATTAAAACTAGAAGCTTTGCAGCCTCTTGTTATTACTGATGGTACTACTGAAGGTCAGACACATAAAACATTAGAGTACATTCCTGGAAATATGTTATTAGGTGCATTAGCAAATGTTTGGAAAAGAAATAATCCTAATGTTACACCTGATGATTCAGATGAATTTAACAACCTCTTTTTAAACTCAAAAGTAAAGTGGGGACATGCTTTTCCCTTAGCAGGAGACGAGCAAACCGTACCAGTACCTCTTTGTTATCAGAAACTTAAGAACTACGGTGGTTTACCATCAGTTGGTTCAAAAAACGCAGCTAAAAGCAGAGTATTAAACTTGAGCTCAATTGTTTTAGATTCAGAGCAAAAGCTAATCGATCTCGTTATCAATGATAAAAAGGAATGGGGATTAGACGAAAATGAGGCTATAAAACTTAAGAAATTTGATCTTGGTTTTATGACTTCAAAAGAAAAGTGCCAACCAAATATCCACAAAACCTGGAATATGCATGTTGCTATTGGCAAGGATAGAACAGCAGCTGATGGACAATTATTTGGTTTTAGTGCTTTAGGTAAAGGTACTAAATTCATCAGCGAAATCTATTGTGATGATGCTTGTGAACAAAGTTTGAGATCACTATTAGACAGTATCAGTAATCTGTATATAGGTCACTCAAGAAGTGCTGGTTACGGCAAGGTAGCAGCAAAAGTTCTATCTTGTGAAGATGTTGCTTCTCAAAATGTAGATGCAAACACTGCTAAGTTGTTCTTACTATCTGGATACATTTCAAACAGATCATGGGAATTACCATTGAACAATTTAGAGAAAGAGCTGCAAAAGTATTTTGAAAACGCAAAAATCTCTAAACTTTATTGTCTCTATGACAATTTAAAAGGATTTAACAACCTTTGGTCACTTCCTAGAAAAGCAAGACAGATGCTTATCCAAGGATCTGTAATTGAAATTACATTTGACAAGGTAGTTTCCAAGTTACCAGAGGCTATTGGAGGATCTACTAATGAAGGTTATGGAAGAATTCTTGTAAATCCAGAATTCTTAAATGCACCTTTTGTAGATACGGATGATATTGATGAAAAGAACGTAAAACCAGAAGCCTCATCTAATTTAGTTCATAGCAATGTGCTCACTCTGTTAAAAACAAGAGCCATTTACAGAATTGCAAGAGAGGCAGCTGTCCGCTTTGTATCTCGTACAGATATAGCCCAGTTTATTGAGTCTCAGAGAAAGTCATCAGATATCAGCGCAGCACAGCGTGGAAACCTAAGAAATATGATTTCTAATGTTCCTCAAGACAAATGGCTTGCAAAATTTACCGAAATTCTGGATAAAACACCAGGCATTCAATGGAAAAATTCCGAAGGAAGATCTCCTTTTGACGGATGCAAATACTACGAAATGTCTGACATTATGAGCAAATTCTTAAATCCAACTACTTTTAAAGAAACTTTCAATGTTTCAAAAGAGTTGCCTAAATTACTAGGTCAAACCCCAAATAAAGCAGATGAAGACATCTTCTTTAAAGAGTATTACCGTCATGCTCTTTTAAACTTACTAAAAGAATGGGATATGAAGGCTAAGAGAGGTTAACAAATGTATATTGCAAGATTTATCCTTCAAACTAAAACACCTCTACATTGCGGTGGAGGTTCAGATCCTAGCCTTGATCAGCCTGTAAACAGAGATTCTTATGGTCTTTGGAGAATTCAAGGAAGCTCTGTTGCTGGTATTCTAAGAAGTTACATCAAAGATGCAGAACCAGAACTTGAAGATATTCTATTTGGTCACCAAAATAGAAACTTTTCCTCATTAGATCAAAGTGCTTCTCTTGTATGGTGTTCTGATGCATCACTACTAGATTTCGATGATGATTTTGCATTCAAAAAGATCGCATCAGGAAAAGACATCGGCTTTGGCGTTGGTCCTTTTGTAAGAGATCATGTAAATATTGATCTTGAAAAAGGAACTGCAACTGATGGTGGCAAGTACGATGAAGAAATCGTACCTCCTGGTGTCAAATTTGCTATCGAATTAAAGCTTGACGGCTGGAACGAAGAGTTGAATGCTGATAAGAGTGATGCTTTTTTAAAGCTATGTTCAGCAATCAAGCAAGGACTCATTACCTTTGGTGGTAAAACAGTTAGTGGCTATGGAAAAGTTGTCTGCACCTATGCTGAAGTTAAAGAACTAAATCTTAAGAACAAAGATGATTTAGAGACGTATTTAAATCTATCTTATGCACCTAAATTTTCTGATAACGAAGGTCACAGTGTAGAGTTACTAAAAGTTGAAGATCTAACTTCAAAAGATGATTCTCTTTATACAGGTAAACTTATTTTACCTCTAGTAAGCAACGGTCCTATCTTGGTTGGTGGTACAAACACCAAAGACTCTGAAGTTGACATGGTGTGCCTGATGACACCAATACTTGATGAAAAGAAAAAGGATTACATTTATAAATACACAATTCCTGGCTCTTCATTAAGAGGTGTAATTCGCCATAGAGTCTTTGACATTCTAAAAGCTCTTAATAAAGACAATGAACAGAATGATGAGTTAAACAGCATTTTCGGTTCAGTATCTGGCAAAAATGGCAGCGCAGGACACATCAAGTGCTCAGATATCTACCTTGATGTTGATAAAGCACAACATGTTCAGCATGTGGCTATCGACAGATTCACAGGTGGCGCTATTGATGGAGCTCTATTTGATGAAGCTCCTGTTTGGGAATCGGGCTTACTTTTAAAAACAGAAATTGAATTTACTGCTCTGACTGCTTTGCAAACAGCTGTTCTAATGCATGCTCTGCTTGATATTTGCACAGGAGATGCTCCTATTGGTGGTGGTACTAATAGAGGCAACGGTGTTGTAAGAATTAAAGATCTTGATAAAGGCATTCTTACAGCATTACAGAATGTTGAGGCAAAAGTAAGTCATGGAAAAGACCACCTTAATGTAAAGGATCAAGCACAATTAAATCAGTGGTTAGACGATCTCGATGGAGAGCTAATTAAATGACAGAATTAAAAGAAACAGGTTACAGATTAGAAACTGGTGATTTAAGTTCTACTAAAGAGATCTTAAACAAAATACAGACAGCTTTTGTGTCTGATGATTATTTCTTACTTGAAACTCCTAGAGAGTATTTGTCGGGCAAGGTATCAGAACTTACAGAAGATAAGTTAAATAAACTAATATCTGTAAAAGTTTTTTCTGATAAGGCTGAATTCAGTGCTGAGAGTTGTAATGGAGCTTTCTCATATAGAAGTATCACTGATGATGAAACATCATCTGAAAAAGCTTATACAAGAGAGACTGGTTATTTACTAAGAAAAGCTCTAGTTAATAAAGCAATCTCACAAGCTGGTTACAACAAGATTAAAAACAAAGAATATTTCAAATTCAACGATGATGGAATGCCTGTAAAAGAATTTGATCGTCTTTGTGGATATGAAAAGGGAGAATAGTATGGTCTACGATTCAAACAGAAAGAACGGCGATAAATATCAGTACACTGACAAATACGCTACAGCTCCATATAATTTCGTACCTTATGATGCTAAAAACCTATTAAAACCATCTGAGGATAATGAGCTTTACTCAGGAACCATAACCTGTTCATTAAAAGCTTTAACTCCTCTTCTTGTGGCTGGTGCTACTGATTCTAAAGAGAAAAGCAAAGATGGTCCTACCAAAAGAGAGTTCTTTAAACTCAATAATGGAAAATTAGTAATTCCAGGCAGCTCTCTAAAAGGAATGCTAAGAAGCCATGTTGAAGCTCTATCAAGATCATTTATTTCAATCATAAATGATAAAAAGCTTTTTTACCGTAATGTAACAGGTACAAAAAGTGGCGATTACAAAGAAAGAGGAAACTTTCCTGATACTCAGAAGAAAGAGCCTATTCTTGGTGGCTATATAGTAAAAGATGGTTCTAGATACCAAATCTATCCGGCCACAATCACACGTGTAGATGAAAACACTCCAGGAGCATACAAGACTGGTCCTATTGCTAAAAAGACCAAGGCTTATATGTTTGGAACCAGATCAAAAGTACCTTTAGATGTTCCTCCTGAGGTTATGAAAGATTTCTTCTTACAGATGACAGAATTCCAAAAATCACATTGGAAAGATGAGAAAAAGGCAATGGAAGACGGCATTGGCGGAAGAATTTTCTATACAGTAGAAAATAACGATAAAAATAAAATTCATGCTGTAGGTGTTGCTCGATATTTTAGAATCGGATATGCATTTACCCCACAGGAATTAGCTCGAGATTTGTTTACAGCAGAGAAAAACCGTGATACAGATTTTGCATTACATCTTTTCGGCTGTGCTAACAAGGAAGAGGCTTATAAGGGAAAAGTTTCAGTTGAGCCTGCCTATTTCTCAAAATTCAGTGTTAGCAAAGCTGATGAATTAACCTGTATTTTAGGTTCTCCTCATGCTACTGATTTACTTCATTACCTGTATCAGCCTAAGGTTAACAAACCACAAGGTAATAAAGCTGACGACCTTTCTAATTACAATGACAGAGGTTCCTCTTTAAGAGGAAGAAAGTTCTATTGGCATAGAGATCCTGAAAAACAAAAGGAAATTAAAAATCAAAAAGTAGCTTCAAACTTAAAGCCAATTGAAAAAGGTTCTGAGGCAAGTTTTGTTGTTCACCTTGATAAGGTAAATGCTACTGAATTAGGTGTAATTCTCAAGGTCCTAACCCAAAAGGAAGGTCATGCTTTAAAACTTGGTGCAGGAAAGTCTGTCGGCTTTGGTTCTGTAGAAATCGATATCGTAAAAACTGATATCAAAGATGTTTCTAACAAATACCTGAGCCTAAGAGACAGAATTTTAGGTAAAGAAACAAATTCTCTTTCTAAAGAAGAGCTTGATAAAGCAGTTCAAGCTTTTGAGCAGCATGCTCTAATGAAGAATGAGACTTCTTTTGATGATCAGAAATACGTAAAAGAATATTACGCTATGACTGATTTTAAGAATAAGCCTAACAACGAGTTAACAAAGACAATGCCACTTGAAGCTAAAGATGGAGATCCTAACTTTGCTAAGAGCAAAGCAATGTTACTTGATCCTATAAGTGTAGCAAAAGGAAATTGTAGAAAAGAGAATTAACTGCTTTATGGGTAGGCAATGTGCCTACCCTCATTTATTTAAACAAGTCCAAGTTTAGCAATCACTTAAGATTGTGCTTCTTCACAAAGTTATTTAGATTCTGATAGTCACAGCCTAAAATATCTTTTGCTGTAGACACATTATCTTTTGCTTTTGCTAATGCCTTTTTAACAAACTCAATCTTTTTATTTAAAAGCCATTCTTCAAGATTTGATGGAATAAAGTCAGGATCTTCAGATGGTCTTACCTCTTCAACTTTTGAAGATGGCATAATCATTCTTGATAACTGTTTTTCTATAACAGCTTTAGTAATTTTTCCCGCTTTACTTTGAACTGCATCAACACATGATAACAATAAGACATGATGCAACTGTCTTAAATTACCAGGCCAGTTCTGATTTTTAATAAATTCATAGGCTACATCATCTACCTTTGCATAATCTTTAAAATCAGGGATCTCTTTTACGATATTTTCTAAAGTATCATCAAGCAATTTTTTAAAAGATGTCTCATCTGTTTCAGCTATTTCTCTTAATGGCTTTAAAGGAACGCAGCACATGGCAATTCTGTAATAAAGATCTTCTCTGAACTCACCTTTTTCTACAGCTTTTATCAGATCTTTATTGGTTGCAGAGATAATTCTCACATTCTTCAATTTGATGATCTTATTGTCATTAAATTTACGAATTTCTTTATTTTGTATTGCATTTAAGAGAATTGACTGCATTGAAAAAGGAATTTCACCGATTTCATCTAAGAATAAGGTTCCACCTTGAGCCAGTTCAAATTTACCTGTTCTGTTACTTGTTAATCCGGTATAGGCACCTTTATTTGCTCCAAAGAGTTCCACACTAAAGGTACTTGGATCGGTTGCAATTTCAGCACAGTTTACATAAATGAAATTGTCTGGTTTACTATCTTTTTGCGCATTATGAATTTCTTTAGCAAACTCAGTTTTACCAACACCAGATTCACCAGTTAAGAGAATAGTAATTGACGGATATATTGCGTAGTGTGTAAGAACATCCTGACGAATATCATAATCAATTGTGGTACTTGTAGAAGATGTAGGAGTTGTTAATGCAGATGGTAAGGTATAAGGAACATGAACCGGATAATAGTAGCGATTATCCTTTGAAGCATACCTTGGATCTCTCGTTGCATAGAACTTTGATCCTATAAATCTGCTACCAGCTAAGAACAGGGTCATAGCCTGCATAGCAGGAGTTCCAGGAGTTATATTAAAGTAATACAGAGATGGCTTTTTTTCATCAAAATAGTCGTCATGAAATTTGATTAAGGCTTTTAAAATCTCTTCATAAGAAGTTGGATCATTAACTTCTGTTTCAATTACATGAACAGGAGATTTATTTCCCCTTTTTACCCAAACCTCAATATCGTCTTTGTATTTTGAAAATTCTTTAGAACAGAGTAAGTAGATTTTTTGAGTTTTTATGTCATCAGTAATGGTTCTGATTGGACCATTTTTCCTGTTTTCTTCGGGCTCAGGAGAGGTTCTTGATTCTTTAAACTGGATTTCGTATTTTTCCTTTTCTTCAGGTGATTTATCCTTTAGAAATTCATAATTCATCCACTTTCTCATGCGTTGGATATCTGTAGATCCTACCCATGAAACGACGATTGGTAACTCTTCTTTTTTTTCTTTTTCCATCATCACATCTCTTACTTTCTCGTATTTGTTGGCATATAAATACTTCTTACAATTTCTAATTCAGGAATCTTGTAAAAGCCTAAACCAAATCTCTGGTTTCTGCCTAAGCCTGTATATTGACCGGCTACTAACCTTAGAGCTAACTCATATGAAGGTAATTTTCCTTCATATTTAATATCTCCTACTATTCCTCCTAATGGGATTTGTCTAGTTTTGCTGTACCTTACATCAGCCCACTCTGTATTGCATTCAACCACTTCTGGTAGCTTATCAATATCAGATAAATCTACAGCAAGTTCTCCTAAATGCTTTAATGAATTTAAAATGTGGAACAATGCATTTTCAAAGCTATAAAAGAAATCTTGCTTACACAATTTTTCATAATCAGATGCATTTACAACTCGTACACCTGGAGGTAGAGGAAGACGTAAAGGTGTGAAAAAATTTAAAGTAAATGAATCAAGGTTCAAAAGGTATTCTGTTTCTCTTTTTAAAGATTCAAAACAGAATTGAGTTAAGTCAAAACCTTTATTAGGAATGAAATTTACTATTTTATTTACGACAGCGTCAATTACAGATACTAACTGCAAAGATTCTGAATTGAATTCACCCAGCTCATTTGTTGAAAAGATAGCATTGCAAAGATAAGGAAGCTTTTCTTTTCCATATTCATTTAACAGCAAACGTAAGCGCAGATGCTCTCCTATATGAATATGTCTTGTGCCACTCCTAAAGGGTAATAAAGCATGGGCACATTCATCTAGCTTTATATTTGCCTTTCTACAGGCAAATCTTAAGAATGCACTAAATCTAGCACCATGAAATGGAGGTAATGACTTTATTTCCCTTTTGGCAATAAAATCCAAATCTGCTATGTATATAATGTCCATTGAAAAGCCTTACAAAGGTATTATCTTCGTCTATATACTCAACAGCATACTTGATTGCATTTTTTAAATCTGTGTTCCATTTATAAAATTCTATTATAAAAAATGATAAAACAAATAAATTTTCTAAAAGCAGATCTTGATACAGTAAGCACCGCAGCGATGCTTACAGATTGTCTTGATAACCTACAGATCAAACGGTTAGAAAATAAAGCTTCGGACAGCGATTTAAAAGATAGTAGTATCCTGTGCATTGAATGTGGAGGCGATGGACTTTGCACGCTCAACAATTATGATCATCACGAAAATGATGATTTGCCATGCGCCACTGTACAAGCATTTAATATGATAGGAGCGCCTGAAAGCTTACTTCAATTTGTAGATCATGTGTCTTACATAGATACTAATACTAGACTCTGCAACACTCCTTTGCCTTTAAACAAATCAAGCTATTCTGTTTCATCTCTGTTTAGTGGCATGCTATATCTTTACAATGATGAAAATGAGAGATTTACTAAAGGATACGAGCTTATAAAAGCAATTTTCTCTTCAGATTACCTACTAAACACTGTATGGAATATTCCTCTTTTTTCAGATAACTTCAAAAGATATGCAAATGCAAAATCTACAATGAAGCAGCTTTTATCTGATGAATTATGCAAAGCAAAGACATTCTGTATAGAAGGATACCAAGTAATGCTTTTGCGTTCTGAATTGACAGGCATTCACGGTCTTTTAAAAAGAAATGGAGCAGATATTTCTATAGCTATCAATGACAATCTTCATAAGATATCAATTTCTTTTACCCCACAAACCCTACACTTTGGAAAAATCATTTTAGAAAAGCTAAATAGAATAGAACCTGGTTGGGGAGGTCATATTGATAAAGGAATTATAGCAAGTCCTTATCAAGGATCTTTTTTAAGAGATATAGAAATCTGTAAGATAATGACTGAAACTATAAATGGACAGCATAATCATTAGACCTATATAGACCCCATTAAAGTTAATACATAGATCTTAAATATTATTTTTCGGATTTTTCGCCGTAGCAAAAATGCCCTTTTGTAATTTCTTGTAATCTCTCTTTAACTATCTGAATCTACTAGAAAAATCTGATATTCAAAATTTCAAAAATAATTTTGATCGGCGATATTGATGTATCAGTACTTTCAGCATGAAAATTTACGTAATTAATGTTTTTTAAGTCACTTTTTAGTTATGACCGATACCCCAACGGCGAAATATTCTTTTTTATTCTTATGAAACATTTAGTTAAACGTGCTACTATTGAAGGGTCACCAGATCATTGGTGAGTTACGACACCTGAGAATAGGCACTGTCATTAGTGATATCGTTGATATCAGAGCCAACTGAAAAGATTGATACATCTTTTAATCTTGTTACTCCCGTCACACCTAAGAATCTTATGGCATACTTGCCTTTGATTATTCCGTAAAATTTTCTTAAAAACTCTTGGAAAGAATCGTAGATTTTTTTGTTATTGATGTTTGCTGTTAGCTGACAGTCATATTCATCAATTAAAAGGACTATTTTTCTGTGCTCTATTGCTAATGCTTCTAATAAACTTTTTAGTGAGCCAGTTGGGGAGAAATCTTCAAAATAATTTTTTACTTTGTTTAAAAACGCAAAGTTTGAAATATCTTTGATGAGTCGTCTTTTAAATTCTATAAGGTCATCCTTTGGATATTCAATCAGATTTAATCTAAATACTGGATAAGTAGGCTCTGTCCATTTATCATAAATCCAGGTGCCTTTAAAGTAGGGCTCGACGCCTGATTCAAATAGAGTTGCTACAGTATCTAGGGTAAGAGATTTACCAAAGCGGCGAGGCCTTGAGACAAATATTCTTTCTAGAGGATTGTCTACTAGCATTCTATAAAGATATTCTGTTTTATCTATATAAATTCTATTATTTTCATAGAAATTTTTAAATGAACCAGTATCGCCTATTTTTTTCATACCAATAATTCCCTGCAACCTTAATTTAGATTATATAGGCAATTTAAAGAATTTTCTTTTTTAAGTGACTAATATTAATTGTTCTGAAGAAAAAATACTATGTTTTACAAAATGATGATTCAAAACTAAGATTGTCTATATTTCCGCTTCTGTATAGCAAGATACGCTTTACTTTAAAGATATGCTCTTCTAGTAAGGATGCCAATCTAAGGTAGTAATAGGAGCTCCTGGCTTTAATGAACCATCGTCATTATCATCTTTTGGAGCAGAGCTTTCGGGTTCTTCTTTTTCCACTCCCACATAGGATTTTAATCTAGTTTCTTTTAGCTTTGGCTTAAGATCAGAGATTGCAATTCCACGACGCAGAACTACGCCACCAATGATGATCTGAGAGCACAGCATTAAAGACAGCCTGTTTGCAAAGATACTGTCATCCTCAGGGCTTACACTCTCAGCTGATTTTAAGTGAACTGTTGCACACTCACTGATTGGTGTTTCTTCAGGACAGATTGCTAAGACACATGAACCTGTGGCACGAGCTTCAAGAGAGGCCTCTAAGACATCTTTATTCTTACCTGTAGCTGAGATTGCTAAAACTACATCACCTGAACGTAGAGAGGAGACTGCTAACATCATTGACTGTCTGTCAGTATAGGCTTGGCAAAAGAAGCCTAAATTTAGCATTCTGTTTACAAAATCAACACCGATAAATGAGGTTAAACCTTGAGATAAAACTACGATGCGACGAGACTGACTGACAACATCAATTGCTCTTGCAATAGTTCCTTCATCGGTTGCGCGCTCGGCACTAGATACAGAGTTTTTAGCAGCACCTATGACTTTTGAAATCACATCTCCTACGGTATCACCTTGCTTTACAGCTTCAACTTTCTTTAAGTTCTCAGCAGAAACTGTAGCACTTAGAATCAGTTTAAATGCAGGGAATCCCTCAGCTCCAAAGCGCTTGCAGAATCTGCAAATAGATGGTTCTGAGACCTGTGCTCTTTTAGCTAACTGTGCAATATTCTCGTTTACAACTAATGCTGGATTTTTGAGAATAGTAGCAGCTACTTTTCTCTCTGACTTTGTAAGATCAGTTTCAGCTGCGATTCTGTCTAAGATGTTTTCCATATTAAACTAACTCAGCAATACTCTTAACAAAGCCATTTTGAACCACGTACTGAATTCTAAAGTCATCATCAAAGATAACCAGATCGGCGATAAAGCCACCTTCAATTCTACCCATATCCTGCAAACCGATGGCTCTTGCTGGGGTATAGGTTGCAGCAAGCAGAGCCTCATCAAGGCTGAAGCCACAACTTTGAATTAAGAACTTCACACCATCCATCATACAGATACTAGTACCGGCATATGCGCCTTTTGCATCGATAAGTCCACGCTTATCAACAAAGACTTCCGTAGCACCGACAATGAAAGATTGAGGAGTCTTTGGCATACCTGCTACAGGCTGAGCATCAGAGACAATGTAGAGTCTGTCACCTAGTACTTTATGTGCTAGTTTTACTAAAGATGGGTGAACATGCTTGCCGTCAGCAATAATACTTGCAAAGACTTTTTCACTTTGCAAAGCGGCTCCTACTAAGCCAGGCTCTCTGCCTACTGGAGGTCGCATGCCATTGAAAAGGTGGGTTACATTTGTAACACCAGCCTTAAAAGACTGCATAGCCTCAAAATAGCTAGTTGCTGTATGACCTAATGACAAAGTGATTTTGCTCTGTAATAACTCAATGATATTCTTTGCCTTTACAACCTCTGGTGCGATAGTCATATAGGCAATGATATCTTTTTGAACTCTTAATGAATCAAGATCAGTCTGACCTAATGGTCTTATATATCCAGATGGATGAAAACCTTTATGTAATTGAGAAATAAAAGGACCTTCTAAGTGGATACCAGGACAGATCGAAGGATGCTTTTCTTTAAACTCGGCGACAGCTGCCATAGCCTTTGTGTAGTTCTCACGAGGACCTGAGATTAAAGTAGGCACAAAGGTAGTTGTACCATGTTGAGTTAAATAACGACGCATCTGCTCTAGAGCTTCAATAGATGGAGTCTGACCAAATGAAACACCCGCACAACCATTAACTAAGAGATCGATAAAGCCAGGACATACGTGAAGTCCTTTAACATCGATTTCTTCGGCAGTACCATCCTCTAAAAGACCTGGATCCATAGGTACAATTCTATGATCCATGATTGCTAGTGATGTGGCGTCAACAAACTCCTCTGAGGTTACATGGAGTTTGGCATTTTTAATGATTGTTACTGCCATGATGCGTCCTTTTATATCTTATCTAATTTAAAGGCTATTCAGATTTTGAAGCTTGTTCTTTAGCTTTTGCTCTTAGAGCTTTTTTAGCTCTCTTAGCTGCAAAATCTGGTTTACCTTTATTCTTTTTATCACGAAGTCTGTTCTTTTTATGAGGCTTCTTTTCCTCATCTTTTACTTTCTTGTCAAATCCACCGTTACCACCGATGCTTGCGCGTGACCGTTTCTTTTCAGACTGACGTGGAGCACTAGGATCTTTTACAGGGAAAACAGCACAGACGTTTTTAATAGCTCTCTTTTCAATAGCTTTACCTGTGTAACGCTCAAGCTTCTCTAAAAAGCCAATTTCATTGGCCATAACTAATGTAGTAACCACACCTTGAGCACCGGCTCTTGCTGTACGACCAGCTCTGTGTACATAAATTGCAGCATTAGCAGGAATATCAAAATTGTAAACATGAGTTACATCCGGAAGATCAAGACCTCGGGAAGCTACATCAGTTGCAATTAAGATATCACTCTCACCCTCGTTGAACTTACGCAGAGCAGCTTTTCTTTCAGTCATTGAAATAGAGCCTTGAAGACTTGCACACTTAAAGCCTTTTCTGCGTAATGAAGCTTCTAATCTCTGTAATCTCTCTTTAGTCTTTACAAAGACAATAGACTTGCCTTTGATAGTAGTAAGCAAGTGCACTAGGATCTTTAATTTCTGAGGGTCGCCTGCTGCGTAATAGGCACGAGACTGCAGTTCTTCAGGTAAAACTTCATCCTCTTCACCGCCGGCACCAATTCTGACCTCAAGAGGATCATTTAAGACGGAAGATGCAAAATCCTCAATGCCAGAGCCTTCTAGAGTTGCAGAGAATAACAGGGTCTGATAACGGTTATAGAGCTCACGAGTAATTTTAGCGACATCATCTCTAAAGCCCATATCTAACATTCTGTCAGCTTCATCGATGACATACATCTGTACAGTTGAGGTGTCGAGCCAGCCTTTTTCGATGTATTCAATAAGTCTGCCTGGAGTTGCCGCAATAATTGAGCTTGGATTTTCGCGCTCAATCTCTCTGCTGCCACCTCCGATGATAGTACCTGCTGATAAATCGTTATAGCCTTCAATTAAAGCCTGGCAGACATTTTCAACCTGTAGCGCCAGCTCTCTGGTGGGCTCTAGGATAATTGCTCTGACACCAGGCTTTTTCTCAAGCGACAGTCTTGCAATTACAGGTAATAAGAAAGCAGCACTCTTACCAGTACCGGTTGGAGCTCCGCCTAAAATGTCTGCACCTTCTAGTGCTTTAGGAATAACTAGAGTTTGAATAGGTGTAGGCTTATCCCAACCTAATTTTTCAATATTCTCAACTAAAAAATCTGGAAGACCAAATTCTGAAAACAGCATTAAACGCCCTCTTTACCCATGCGTGTTGCATGGCACTTTTTAATAAATTCAATAACCTTGCGGCGACTTTCGGTATTTGCCTCTTCGGTGCCGTTAAACCAGCGCACCAACTCAAGATCAGATGCTTCTAGAAGATCAACATAATCATTGAGCATCTGTTCGTCACATTTTGGTAAATCAATATCTACAAATGGCAGTAACATTAAATCAAGCTCACGCATACCGCGTCTTGACTGCCATTTTACTTTTCCTGAAACTTCTACCATTCTCTTCTCTTAACTAATGAACTTTACTCGTTACTGTTTACTTTAAATTACGCTTTAAAGACTAAACAGATACCTGAGCTTTAATTGCAGGATATGGATCATATCCTGTTAATTCAAAGTCCTCATATTTGTAATCAAAAATAGATGGAGCTTTACGTAAGATATTCATAGTAGGCAGAGCTCTTGGAGTACGAGATAACTGCAGTTCTACCTGCTCAAAGTGGTTCTTATAGATATGAGTATCACCACCAGACCAAACAAAGTCACCTAAACCTAAGTCGCACTCTTTAGCTACCATCATGGTCAAAAGAGCATAGCTTGCAATGTTAAATGGCACACCTAAGAACATATCAGCACTTCTCTGATAAAGCTGACATGAGAGCTTACCATTAGCCACATAGAACTGATATAGAGTATGACATGGAGGTAGAGCCATCTTGTCCACATCTGATGGATTCCAGGCACAAACGATAATACGTCTTGATTCTGGGTGATGTTTAATTAAGTCGATAGCATTTGATAATTGGTCGATATGTCTGCCATCAGGTGTTTCAAAGTCACGCCACTGTTTACCGTAAACAGGCCCCAAATCACCGTTTTCATCGGCCCATTCATTCCAAATACGAACACCGTTTTCCTGCAGGTATTTGATGTTAGTAGAGCCTGAGATAAACCATAAAAGCTCATGGATAATAGACTTTAAGTGGCACTTTTTAGTAGTTACTAATGGGAAACCTTTTTCTAGGTTAAATCTCATTTGAGTTCCGAAAATGGAGCGGGTACCAGTGCCTGTTCTGTCACTTCTGTCAGTACCTTCTTCCATGATCTTCTTTAATAAATCTAAATAAACTTGCACACTTAGCTCCTGTTCTGGTTATAGTTCTTTGGATCTATGACTGAGGATAGACCTTGAGATTTTGCATATTCAATATATAGGCTCTTAATCTTTACACTTGAGTTTAAAGTTAGAGCCATCTTGCCGATGCTTAGCAGATCCTGCAGATTAACATGACGGGCAATATATTTAACTCTAGCAATCTGTGAATAATTCATAGAGAGATTGCTATAGCCTAATGACATTAAAAGTAATGAGCCTACAGGAGAGCCTGCTAGCTCACCGCAGACTGACAGAGGTTTACCTACCTCTGTAGTTCTATCGATTAAATACTTCAGGCATCTTACTGCAGCAGGATTAAACGGATCAAAGATCTTAGATACCTTTGGATTTGATCTGTCAGCTGCGAATAAATACTGAATTAAATCGTTTGAACCTATAGAGAAGAAATCACATTCTGCAGCCAGCTCATTTAAGATGAAAGCTACACATGGGACTTCAATCATGACACCAAAGCGAGGACGAACCACCTCTTTACCGGTTTGTTCTGCGACCTCTTTTAAGGACTCATTTAAGATCCTCTTTACGATTAAGACTTCTTCTAATCTTGAGACCATAGGTAACATGATTTCAAGATTGCCAAATTCCTGATTAGCTATGATCATGGCACGAAGCTGAGTCTTTAAGATATTAGGCTGATCGATACAAACTCTAATACCTCTCCAGCCTAAAGCAGGGTTTTGGTCCTCTTCGATTGGTAAGTAAGGCAAGCTCTTGTCTCCACCAATATCTAAAGTTCTCATGCAGACAGGTAAACCTTTAAACTGGGAGAGTAAAGTCTTATACCATGAAATCTGCTGTTCTTCAGATGGCAGAGATGAGCTTAGCATGAAAGCAATTTCAGTTCTGTACAAACCGATACCATCAGTTTGAATTGCCAGATCGTCATCCTCATGATTTAGACCTGCGTTCAACTGAATGGTAATTTTATTGCCGTCTAAAGTTACGCCCTTTTCAAACTTCACACTTTCAAAGAGATCATGTAACTGACGAGACTGAGAAATCAACTGCATATACTCATCAACCACACTTGATGATGGGTCAACGATAACCTCAGCATTCTGACCATCAACGATGATGGTCCTTCCATCAACGTCGTTTAAATCAAGTTTTACATCGATTACAGCAGGAATTCCAAGATCTCTTGCTAAGATTGCAGTATGGGCAGAGGTAGCATTATCCACACAGACGAAACCAGCGACCTTGTCTTGAGGCATTTGAGCTACCACGGCAGCCGGCATGCTCTTTACCACTAAGACAATTGGAGAGGTTACATCAGTCTCTTTTGGAGCTAAATGAACCAGTCTTGTGATTAAGATGGAGGCAAAGTCACGGATATCACGAACTTTATCAGTCTGATTTTGAGCTTTAGCTTCATCCATACGTCTTTGTGCTACGACTTTAATTGCAGATGCAGCTACATAACCCTGTGAGAAGATCTCGTTATCAACCTCATCTTCAAAAGTCTGATCATCAAGCATACTACCATAGCCTGACATATAGCCAGATGCAGCCTCAGTATGAGAAGTTTCCTGTAGATGCAGATTAGCTAAATCCATTTCAGTTTGTAGCTGAAAAATGGTCTGATGGAATAATTCTGACTGAATATCCTTATCATCAGAATACATGATCTGCATAGTTTCAAAGTTAACAGGTGGTTTCCAGACTACAGCCTGAGCAATAGCAATCGAGCCTGAGCCTGTCTTACCTTTGTAACGTTTACCGTTATTAAAATCAGAGCTGGTTTCTTTTTCTGACTTATTTACAGAAATGATTGAAGCAATCTGAGCTGACAGAGTGATTAAGAAGGTTTCTTCCAGTTCTGTAAACTGTCTGTTCTCTTTACACTGGATAACTAGGACACCTAAAAGTTCACCTTGGTTAATTACAGGCACACCTAGGAATGATAAGAACTCATCTTCACCTACATCAGGAAGGTACTTAAAGTTTGGATGAGAAGGAGCATCTGCAAGATTTAACAGTTCCTGCTTTTTAGCAACTAAACCTACCAAACCTTCACCTACTTGCAAGGAAGCTTTGCCAATAGAGTCTTTTTGCAGACCATCTGTTGCAGCAAGTCTTAATAAAGATTTTCTAGGATTTAATAGATATAAAGAGCAGCAGTCAGCATGGGTTGTGCTGCGAATTCTATCTACTAGAGTTGTCACAGTATCTTCAAAAGAGCTCTTTGTTGATACTTCTTGAATGATCTGGCGTAAAGCTAGAAGGATTGAATTTTGATTTTCTTCCACTTTCAGCTTCCTCTCCTGTTCTTGCCGAATTTTTTCTCACGTCTATCGTTTTTCTCAAACTTTTCAGTTTTTTCGAAAAAGTTGTGTCCAAACAATGCATCCTGAGAAAAGAATGTCAGCACCTTTCTGTAAACATCCCTTTTAAAAGCAACCACTTGTCTTACTGGATACCAGTAACTTACCCATCTCCAGTCATCAAACTCAGGATGACCTTCGCGGGAAAACTCTATGTGACTTGATTTATCTGAGCATAAGGTTAACAAATACCACTTTTGCTTTTGACCTATGCATACAGGCTTTTCATTCCAACGGACCAGTCTTTTTGGCAGTCTGTATTTAAGCCAAAATTTTGTTGAGGCTAAAAGTCTAACATCACTTTTTTGTAAACCAAGTTCTTCATAGAGCTCACGGTACATGGCATCTTCAGGAGTCTCACCATAGTCAACTCCTCCTTGAGGAAATTGCCAGGAGTTCTGTCTGATGCGTCTTGCCCATAAGACCTGACCATTGCGGTTGCAGATTACAATACCTACGTTAGGTCTGTATCCGTCTTTGTCTATCACTGAAAACCGCCTAGTCTATTTAACTTTTTAATATCTTTGTTTTAAACTAAATCTTACATTTAAAACAAATCACAACTGTAATGTATTATAGCAGAGAACGCCTATTTCAAAGTCAGACCAGATCTCGTTTTGTGCTTTATTTTTAAAGGATTTTTTGATGAGTATTAACAATTGCAAAATTATCAGAACCCAAAGTCCAGATACCTTTGAAGAACTCATCAATTCACTAAATTCTATTGTAGGTAAAAGTATCAGTGAACTTGCCAAAATTGCTAATGTGCCTTTGCCTATTTCCACTACCCATGGAAAAGGTTTTACAGGAGAGCTTTTAGAGATAGTTTTAGGTGCAACAGCTGAAAATCGACCAATTCCAGACTTTCCTAAATTAGGTCTTGAGTTAAAAACTCTGCCTGTTGATAAGAATCTATTACCACTAGAATCAACTTTCTTTTGTCATGCTCCTCTTACAGGGATCAGACATTTAAACTTTGAAAACTCAGCACTATACTCCAAAATTAAAAGAGTACTGTTTGTAGTAGTTACCGCTCAAAGAGACATGAATTTTGAAGATAGAGTCATTGCAGGTTATTTCTTTTTTACTCCTAATGAAGAGCAACTCAATCAAATAAAAAGTGACTTTGAGGAACTCTATGAAATGGTAAAAACAGGTCACGTCGAAAGTATCAATGCCCGTATTGGTCAAATCATGCAGTTAAGACCAAAGTGCGCAAATGGAAAAGCTCTTACAGACTGTACAGGACCTGATGGTGAAATCATAAAAACCAGACCGCGTGGATTTTATATGCGCAGAAGTTTCACCAAAGAACTCATTGAAAGAGAATTGAAAGAAAAACAGTAATAGAGTTAACTCTGATATAAATCATCAAAACAGGGCACAACCTAAAATAACTTTCGAGAAAAATTTTCATTTTTACTGATCTTATCTTCATAATTATTCAATTACAATAATTTTTATCTGTATTTTACAATTATTTAACTTTTTGTTTTATAAAGTTTTATCTGAATTTAATATTTTCATTTATTGCAAACGTTTACGGCGTAAACATTCAAAAATTACAAAAAATAGTCTTTTTTTTCAGAATGTTATTTTTTAATATATCGAATTATTTTCATTTTTTGATGCTCAACAAAAATTTATCATAGCTCACACATTGAATATGTATATTATCTATTTACGGTTAAAAAATAGAAAATTGCACAAAAAAAGGCTTACAATAAGGTTGTGTAGAAATTATAAAAATAAAGTACCGTCTGTAGTAGAAAGTTGTGTCAAGTTTTCAAAGCCGGTGCTTTGTAACTATAGGAGAAAACGATGAGTGTTTCTAAGAAGTTTACCAAAGATAATAAGGTAACTGTAACCTTCACAATTAAAAAGACTGCAGCACAGAATGCTAAGAAGATCGATCTTCTATGCGAGCACAATGGCTGGCAGCCAGTTGCTATGAAGCCTCAGAAGAATGGCACTTTCAAAGGTTCAATCACTGTAAAAGCTGGCGAGCAGCCTTCATATCAGTACAGATTCAAATACACCTTTGAAGACAACAGCGTTAAGTACGATAACGACTGGGATGCTGAGCGTTATGTAGCTAACCCATTTGGTGGCGATAACTCTGTATTTTCAGCAGTTCGTGACTAATACTCACTATTTATGAAGAATGAAGCGGATTAAGTTCCGCTTTATTTTGTCAAAATCTCAACTCTTTCTTTCATTCTCTTAAACACGCTCAAGATCTTTTCTTACTTTCTAAGATTATCTGTCTTCTAAAATTTACAACAGTAAAAGATATTCCCAGAAACGAATACAGCAATATGAAATTTATCTTTTTTAATAAATTATACAAACTGCATATAAATCACGTTTATTACACAAACAACAGTTGAATAAACAATTTATTTTTATAAATTATAGAATTTGGCTCACAAAATGCTTGACATTGGAGCGTTCAAACTATATCATATGCTCACAATTTGACGCGGGGTGGAGCAGTCTGGTAGCTCGTCGGGCTCATAACCCGAAGGTCGTAGGTTCAAATCCTGCCCCCGCAACCAGATTCAAGAAGTTCGCTAAAAGCGAACTTTTTTCGTTTTTAGAGTCCAAATTTTTTTCTTGTCAATTCACATCTCTGCTTGTTAGTTGCAAAAATTAAGATTATAGGCACTACGAACTCTTTTTATCTTTTGTCTCTTAATTTATTTAAGAATTAAATAGTTAATATTATTTTAAAAAATATTAATCCCCTATTTATTGAATTTTTTAAATTCAATTCTATAATGAAAATGTACCTAGTTAATACCTAAATAATCAACTCTAAAATCTTAATGCTAGGCACTTAATCTTGAATTTTCTGTCCAAGTCTTTTTGGCTGTAAGTAGCCAGATATATAGGTGAATGTCGCCTTAATGGTGACTGTTTGCTCTTAGCTTTATATCACCTAACAAAACTCTTGAACTGCGCATCTGCTGCTAATGTTCATGAGATTTGAAAATAATAGACATGGAGAATCAAATGACTTTTGATGAAATATACGCACGGGAACTAAAGAAGATTAAGCAAGATCCTGTTTCTTTTGTTTGGAATAACTGCATTAAAAAACACGATGATCAGGAGTTCATGGTAATTACTTATCCTAAAGAAGGTAAGTACCCAAAATACTTTATTGAATGCCTTTATTTTCTGCGTTTTGATATCAGTGAAATTAAATACGGCAGTTCAACAGACGCCATACTTTTGCAGAATCATAACAATGCTAAATTTACTGATGAGCAAAAAGATGGTATTCAGAAAATCATTGCCTATTTTGGTTGCAGACAATTAAATCCAATTAAAGAGAAAAGGATCCACATCAAAGGATCAAAACTTCTTTTAGACAGCATGTATGCTCATTCTGTCATAACTTTAATGGGAAAGTGCTGTGATCAGATCTATAAGCACCTCTTTCCTGAGGCGCAAAAATAACTAAGCATGATGTAGTTATAACCAAGATTGTAACTGCATTGTAACTTTCGTTGTTGCGCTTAAAAAAGAGCATAACTCTAATCTAATTTTGTATAGAGCAGTTTACTTCGTGCATTAGACACTAACGTGGCCATAAGTGTCCTGATTGAGGTTCAAGTTACCTAGGACATCTAATTTGCCTTTTAAGCCAGCTCATAAAGCATGTAAAAACATATGGAGAATTAAATGACTTTTGAAGAAATATACACTAAGGCTATCGATGAGATTAAGCAAGATCCTGTTTCTTATGTTTGGAATAACTACATCAAAAAGCATGATGATCAGGAGTTTATTGTTATCACAAAACCAAAGATGGAAGATGGTAAATACCCTAAATACTTCTTAGAGTGTCTTTACATACTGCGTCTCGATATCAGTGAAATTAAATATGGAACCTCAACTGATGCTATCCTGTTGCAGAATCATAACGTAGCTAAATTTAGTGATAGGCAAAAAGATGGTATTCCCAAAATCATTGCCAACTTTGGTTGCAGACAGTTAAATCCAATCAAAGAGAATCGAATTCACATCAAAGACTCTAAACGACTGCTAGATAGCCTTTACGAACATTCTCCCGTGTCTTTGCTTGGAATGGCATACGAGCAGATCTATAAAAGGCTTTTTCCTGAGGAGAAGAAATAACTGAGATCTTTGTAGTCATAACGTCTGTTATGGCTACATTTCTAGACACTAACCAATCTTTTTAGAATACGGCTATAGACATTAAGACCTATTTTAAAGCATCAGGATCTACTTTAAATTCTCCATTATGTAAGCTAGATCCGATGCCTGTTCCTAGGTTAAACATTGCACCTTTGACATGCTCTTGGAAACACGAGAAATCCTCCCCTCCAAGATTTGCTCTTTGAGAGACTACAGTCAAACCTAACTTAGTAGCTTCTTCTTTAATAAGCTCACATAATTTAAAATCATTATTTGTAGCAGGACAGCATTTGATAAAGCGAATTCTATCTTATAGCCTTCAATCTCTAAGACAGTCTTTAACTGCGTCATTTTTCTCAATGATTATAGAACGTGCTACAGCTGAAAATGATCTTACGGTGCCTTCTGCAAATACTGAATCAGGAATGATATTCCACGTGCCCCGATGAAACATGAGTTATAGAAATTGGGGGTTCAAGGTAATAAAGCACATTGATACATTAGGTATTTCTGTCAAAATATAATATTTAAAGAAGCTCATCCAGGGATAATATAATTTACGTTCTTTAGCTTTCCTAAAGAGAACTATCATTTTTGATATGGTTCCATATCGATAGAATAGCTTTGAGCCTCTTTGCTTTATATAAGAACTAGTTTGCTTATTTCTGTTGCTAAAGGCTACTGTGGATAGTCTGTCCCAATCAGATAACTTAAATCGGATGGCTGTTTGTGTGGGAATATAAGCACTAAAAACGCTGGCTAGACTCTTTACTGTGTAATTACAATATGGCAAGACAAAGTCTGGAAGTAAATTATGGGTTCTTATGCTTTTGTCTTCAAATGAGCTGATTATTCTTGGTATTAGTATGAGCTTGGGCTCTGTTCCTATCTGCTTGATTTGTCTTTTTATGTAACCGTGAATTCTTATATTTGTTGTGCCTAATATTATCGCTAACCATATAAAAATCGTCGGTGACAGTACAAATTTTGGGAAACCGTCTTTATGGTACTCTACATGGAACAATTGGTATCGAAAATGAACATGACTATTGTGTCAGGGCCACAACTTACAGGTCGAAGCGTAGGGTTGTGGCCTTTTATTTTGTAAAAAAGCTTCAATTCAGCTCCTAATCTAAATTTCTCTTATTCCTCTACAAATTTATTCCTTATTGTTCGTATAACTTGATTTATAACACATTTTTAACGTCTGCAATCCTATTAACTTGATAGAAACACTGTAGCAAAAAGAATAACTGATGGGTTAAAAAGTAAGATGTGATTTGAGTAATGAAAAAGTGCAAACTAAAAAAAAAGATATCCGTAATCCACTTGAGTATAGCCTCGATTTGTTTAGTGGCAAATGGAATTCACGCATACTATCAGTATTAGCAAACGCTGATAATCTAAGGTATGGCGAGATAAAAAGCAGAATAGACAACATTACTGATGCAGTATTAGCTGCCTCACTAAAGGAGCTAATTTCAAGTCAAATGATTGTTCGTCAATCTTATGATGAAATTCCGCCAAAAGTCGAATATTCGTTGTCTGAAAAAGGCAGATCGATTATTCCTATTTTGAGATGATAAGTAAATGGGGTGAGAAGTATTACGTAGATGATGATTCTAACTCAGACCTGAATAGCTATCTTGCTATAAATTAGAATTCATACGATAACGCCCAGCATAGACTGGGCGTTTTAACTTATCAGTAGAGTACTGATTAGTTGATCTTCTCACGAATACGAGCTGACTTACCAGCACGGTCACGTAAGTAGTAAAGCTTAGCACGACGAACGTCACCACGACGAGTTACTTTAACTGAAGCAATAAGTGGTGAGTTGGTCTGGAATACACGCTCAACACCTTCACCTGAAGAAATCTTACGAACGGTGAATGATGAGTTTAAGCCACGGTTACGCTTAGCGATAACGTTGCCCTCAAAAGCCTGTAAACGGCTCTTGTCGCCTTCAACAACCTTAACCTCAACACGTACAGTATCACCAGGGTTGAACTCAGGGATGTCAGTACGGATTTGCTCTTTCTCTAGCTGATCAATAATTGGGTTGCTAGCCATTTTAATGTACCTACCATTAAGTAAAAACAAAAAATCTTAGTTCAAGCCGTGTTCTTCTAAGTACTCAGAAAGTAATTTATTCTCTTCTTTAGTCAGTTCACGGTTCTGCAGTAAATCAGGACGACGTTCATAAGTACGACCAAGACACTGCTTTAAACGCCAAGCTCGGATCTTTTCGTGATTGCCACTCATTAAAATCTCAGGAACCTTAAGTCCATCGATGACCTCAGGACGTGTGTACTGAGGAAAATGTAAGAGACCTTTTGCGAAAGTATCTTCTTGTGCGTTCTGAATGTTGCCTAAAACACCAGGCACCATTCTGGAAACTGCGTCGATGATACACATGGCAGGAAGTTCACCCCCTGACAGGACGTAGTCACCGATTGAAACCTCCAGATCGACTTCAGTCTGAAGGACACGCTCGTCAATACCCTCATAGCGACCTGCTACAAGAATCATTGAGCCCCAGCTGTGGAATTTGGTGACCAGAGAGTGATCTAGTTGTTTACCTTGAGGAGATAAACAAACTACTTTAGTTCCTTGAGGTGCTGCTTCTTTAGCTGCATGAATTGCATCACGCAATGGCTGAACCTGCATCAACATACCTGGACCGCCACCGTATGGCTTGTCATCCACGTTGTGAAACTTATCTAAGGTATAAGTACGAGGATTAAAGCATTCAACTTTAATCAGCCCGTTTTCACAGGCTCTTCTTGTAACCCCAGATTTGGTCACAGCATCAAACATCTCAGGAAAGAGCGTAACAACACCAAAGTACATGGTTAATAATCTACGCCCCACTCAACCTCAATTGTCTTAGCTTCGAGATCAACTGCTTTAACAATTGGGCCCACGACATAAGGAATAAGAAAATCTTCTGTACGTTCCTTAGCCAGGTGGTCAGAGGGAGACACCTCTAAAATAGGAGTGGCTCCATAATCCCTAATTCTCGACACTTTGCCGAGCATTACACCTTCAAGTCCAATTACTGTACAACCTTCAAGATCGCACAAATAATATGTACCTTCAGGTACAGGAGGCAGGCTTGAGCGCCTGATCCCAATCTCAGCTCCTGCATAAGCTTTTGCTTCCTCAGGAGTTGAGGCCACATTTAACTTAACGACAAAGTCGTTACCATGTGGTCTGTATTCTTCAACCTGAACCTCGCGCCATTCCGCCCCGCGCTGACGTATAAACCATGGCGAGTAGTCAAAAAGGTTCTCAGGTTGGCTCGCAAAAGAACGGACCTTCATCCATCCCTTTACTCCAAATGATGAGCCTAAAGCTCCCATTGGACGCGGTGTATCTGCCATAAGCAGCTATTAAGCCTCTGCAGCCTCTGAAGACTCAGCAGCCTCAGCTTCAGCCTTAGCCTTAGCTTCAGCAGCAGCTTTACGAGCAGCGACAGCTTTCTCGTGCTTATCAGCCTTAGCCTTTAAAACAGCCTCTTCACCCTGCTCAGCTTCCCATAAAAGACGCTTTACACGATCTGATGGCTGTGCACCCTTTGCTTTCCATGCATTGATGCTTTCTAAATCTAAACGTAGACGGATTTCCTTGCCCTGAGCGATAGGGTTGTAAATACCAACCTGCTCAATGAAACGGCCTGATGCAGCAAAACGCTTGTCTGCAACAATAACGTGATAGAAAGGACGTTTTTTTGCGCCTAAACGACGTAAACGAATGACTACCATTTCGCTAGTACCTATATTAATTAAAAAAATCTGACAATCTAAAAAAATTGTCAACATACAAAAACAGTTGCATTATTTTACACTTTATTTTCAAAAAATCAAGAGTAAAAAATTTATGCAACTGTTAACTTAAGTTATCAAAAAGTTAAAGCATACTAAGGCTTTTCTCTTTAATAAAAATCTTAACGGCGGAAGAAGTTACCCATACCTCCCATTCCGCCCATGCCACCCATAGCTCCCATCATGCCACGCATAGCACCTGCCATCTTACGGACACCACCTTTACCCATCTTTTTCATCATCTTTTGGGTCATATCAAACTGACGTAAGAGGACATTAACCTCATGGATCTCAACACCTGCGCCAACAGCAATTCTCTTTTTACGAGAACCTTTAATGATCTCAGGATGAAGTCTTTCTTTTTTAGTCATGGAATTGATGATAGCTTCCATATGATCTATCTGCTTGTCGTTAACTTTATCTTTAATCTTGTCAGATAAATTACCCATGCCAGGTAATTTATCTAAAAGTCCGGTCATACCGCCCATTTTCTTCATCTGAGCAATTTGATCTCTAAAGTCTTCAAAAGTAAAGCCCGCGCCTGACTTAATCTTTTCAGCCATCTTCTTAGCTTTATCAAGATCAGTATTTCGTTGCAGATCTTCGATTAAAGATAAGATATCACCCATATCAAGGATACGGGATGCAATTCTGTCTGGATGGAATGGCTCTAAAGCAGCAATCTTTTCGCCCATACCGATAAACTTAATTGGCTTACCAGTAATTTCTCTTACAGATAATGCAGCACCACCTCTAGCATCACCATCAGCCTTTGTTAAGATGACACCTGTTAACTCTAAAGCGTCATTAAAGGCTTTGGCTGTATTAGCTGCATCCTGACCGGTCATCGCATCAACTACGAAGTAGGTCTCGATAGGATCTGTCAAATCATGTAGACGCTTTACCTCGTTCATCATTTCCTCATCTACAGCTAAACGACCTGCTGTATCTAAGATCATGACGTCATATGCTCGAAGTTTTGCTTCTTTTAAAGCTGCCTGTGCGATGCTCTCAGGCTTATCCTTTGGATCTGAAGGAAAGCAATCAACTGAAATTTCTTGTGCTAAGGTCTTTAACTGATCCATAGCTGCAGGTCTGTAAGTATCAACTGATACTAACAGTACCTTTTTATTCATTCTCTCTTTTAAGTAAAGAGCCAGTTTTGCAGCAGATGTAGTCTTACCAGCACCTTGCAGACCTGCTAATAAGATCACAGCAGGAGGCTGATGAGCTAAATTGATTTCAGAGGTCTCACCGCCCATGGTAGCAACAAGTTCAGCATGAACTGCTTTAATAAACTCCTGACCAGGAGTTAAGCTCATTGCAACTTCTTGACCTAAAGCTCTTTCTTTTACTCTTGCTGTAAATGATTTAACTACAGGCAGTGCAACGTCAGCTTCTAACAGCGCTGTTCTGACATCACGTAAGGTGTCTTTAATATTATCTTCGGTAATACGACCTTTACCGCTAATATTCTTTAAAGTACGGTTAAGTCTTTGGGTAAGATTATCAAACATCTTTAAGGCTCATCTAAATTCTGCTGTCTGTGTTCTTATATAAACGCTGTTTAATATAAACAAGTTATCAAAACAAAACTTACAGCAAATCGAAAACAATTTGAAATAAGCAGTTATAATAAATTACTTTTATAAAGTAATTTTATAACCACCAATTGGTAAGAAATAATTAAAAACTTCGTTGATTATATCAGATCTTAAAATGATCTAACGATTTGAGTGAAATGAGACTGTAAGAATACAGGAAAGCTTCATTAAAACAAAAGGACGGCTTTGCCGTCCTCAAGTTTTTAGTAATCAGGCTCAAAGGCCTCATTACGGGCTATCACATTAGGTGGTAGATGCTTCTTTAGCTGACTCTCAAGATATGCTTTTTTAGCTTTAGAATAGTTATCTTCGTATTCAGAATGATACAACCAGCCATAAGCTTCTTCATACAAGGCTGGAGTTCCATAGCCTCGTACTAACATATCAGCCCAACCTAATCTTGCAGTCTTAGAACCTAAAGCAGCAGCAGTATGCATATACTGCTCTGACATATTCATATTCTTGCCCATGTAAAGACCGCGCTCAAAGAACTGAGACATTCTTACCATGGCAGGAGCATAACCATTGTCAGCTGCTTTTCTAATATATCCAATTGCAAGATCACGATCCTGTGTTACACAGGTACCATTGAGCAACATTACTCCCCATGCGTACATAAAGACAGGACTTTTTACAAGTCTTGCTCTATCTTCAATATCGGAGGTGAACTGGCACTTATCCTGATCTTTTACCACACTTACAAGATCAGTATTCTCAACAATGGCATTCATTCTGTCCGCAGTGTACATTTCAGTACTTGCACCGCCAGAATTAGAGATTGAACTCATATCAATACCCTGTAAGGTATCACGAGCTACCATTGCCTTAGTACTAGTTACAACCTCATATTTTGCAGCATAGGATGAAATAGGAGCCGATACGCACATCAAGCTTGCAGCAAGTGCAATGAGACTGATTTTACAGTTTAACCTCATCGTACGTCCTCCTAAGTTAATATTCTCATGTCACTAAGTATAGGTGACATGACACGGTTTTAAGAAACAAACTCTCAAAATAAGCTAAGAACTTTTATCTAGAACTTATCTTGAAACTTTTTTCTTCTAATACTTATATTTCGGTAAAAGTTAAATATAGTTTAATTTTATTTTGCAATTGTGGAGATCATTGCTTATATGCTGATAGATCACATACTCAGAAGAACAGCTTGAGAGCTCAAGAGAAATCCACAAAAATGAGGCTCTACAACCAACAGTTTCTAAACATGAAATGGTGGAGATTGCTCCTCCACCACTTATATCTGCAAAGAACTAAATTCTATTGATAAAGGAATAAGATGGGGCTTATCTGTTAGCAGAAACGTGCTCTATCATGTTTTTAATGCTCTTGTTAGCTTCAATATATGATATTTCTATTTCAGAATGTGAATTTACAAATACCCTGAAAATTTCATCAGCAAACACCTGTCCTATATCGTCGATGCCAGAAAAATCCAACACTGCATATTTGAATTTATCAAACCTTGCAAGTAAGCGTTTTTCCTGAGATCTTGAAATAATGCCTTCATCTTTATAGCGAAGTAATTTAACAGGAACAACAGTTTTACCAAAAGTTTTATCTTCGTAACTTGAAAAATATTCATCAAAAACTTTTTCAGAGAGTTTGAGGAATTATTGTTCATAGCCATTAACACAAGAGTACCTGAGAAATTATTATCTTCAAGATCTTTATCTGTTTCGATAAACTTTCCAATATCTGAAGCACGATCTAGACTGTAGGTCAAAGAGCCTGAATGAATTAAAAACAAATCACAAGCTCTACATGAAAAGAAAATACCTTCGCCTGAATGTTCTTTTGGATTAGAGGTAAACTTTCCTTTAGCAAGTTCCAATAATGATTGATGTTCATCCTGAAGGGATAAATCATTTTTAATTTTCTTGAAAATACCAATACCATTATCTTCAACAACAATGTATGTTTTCATTGCATCTTCAATGAATTTTACAGTCACCTTAGAGGCATTAGAGCGCTTAAAAAATTATTAAACATTTCTGAAAATGCATAATCCAATATTTCTTTAGCAGTCTTATTTGCTTTGGTGATTGAATCAGATAAATTTGCAAATTAGCAATATGAACATTCTAAAAAATGGTGTATTTATATTTCATATTACAAAAAAAGGCAGCCTCTAAAAAAGAAACTGCCTTCCCAAGAATAGTTTATTTTAACTTATGATTCTTTTAGATTACTTGTTCTTTGCAAGCCAATCTTTAGCGAAGTTAACACCCTTTTCGATGTTCTTCTGTAACTGAGGAGCTGCCTCATCGATTAACTTCTGCTCATACTCTGAAACAGTACCTAAATCTAAGGTCTCGTCCCAGCCGTTCTTGCCAAAGCGTACACACTGAGCAAAGAATGGAGCGTACTTTGAACCACCTTCAACGTAGGAGTACTCGTTAACACCAGGCTCGCCTAATAAGCCTTTTACAACCTTAAGAGCAAAACGAGCACCAGCTGTTGCCATTGATAAGGTAGCAGAACCAGCACCAGCCTTAGCTTCAACAACCTCAGTACCAGCGTTCTGGATACGGTAGGTTAACTCTTCGATTCTCTTCTGAGAGATCTTCTCGTGACCGATAACCTTAGAGATTAAAGGAACGATAGTAGTACCTGAGTGACCACCAACTACTGGAACTAGGATACGCTGATTTGAAATACCTAACTCTTCAGCTAAGAAAGTCTCTGAACGTAGCACATCAAGAACTGAAATACCGAATAAACGGTGCTTGTCGTATACGCCTTCTTCCTTTAATACTTCAGCTGCTAATGGAACAGTTGAGTTTACTGGGTTGGTGATGATGCAGATACATGCCTTAGGGCAGGTCTTTGCAATGTTGCGAACTAAGTTTGCGATGATGCCTGCGTTGATGTTGAATAAATCATCACGAGTCATACCTGGCTTACGAGCAACACCTGCAGGAATTACTACAACGTCAGCGCCTTCTAAAGCCTTAGTTAGGTCGTCACCTGTGAAGCCGTCGACTGTTACGTCTGTAGGAATGTGGCTTAAGTCCTTTGCAACACCAGGGGTAAATGGTGCTACGTCGAACAGGCTCAGAGAAGAACCAGCTGGTAAATTGTTCTTTAAAATCATTGATAAAGGCTGGCCAATACCGCCTGCTGCACCTAAAACTGCAACTTTCATGTGTTACTCCTAACAATAACTATATTTACAAAGTCCTATTACATAGAACTTTATTTTGAAAAAATCTATTGTCGAAACTTTATTGTAGAAAGATCTACTAAAAAGAGATAAAACTCTTAACTTTTCCTATTATAGCAAACGATTACATCGCTTGTGCAATGTGAATAGTATACAACTCTCAAAAATGAGATCATATAAAAAAAGCAGAGTATATTTCTCACTCTGCTTTTTCAAGTATAGGTTGATTTTCAGAAAAATAGTAAATACTACTTGCTAAAATCTAACAGTGAGTAGATCTCACTTTCTTTGCCATCAAGGCATTTGGTGTTTTCAAAGTATTCATCAACTGTAGGTAACTTGCCTAATTTTGCAGTAACAGCAGCAAGCTCTGCACTGCCTAAGAACACATTTGCACCATTACCTAAACGGTTAGGGAAGTTTCTTGTAGAAGTTGAAATTACAGTTGCGTTATCTGCAACACGTGCCTGATTACCCATACATAGTGAGCAGCCAGGAATTTCAATTCTAGCACCAGCCTTACCTAAGATAGAGAACAGGCCTTCATCTGACAACTCCTGTCTGTCCATTCTGGTAGGAGGAGTCATCCACAGTCTTACAGGAACTTCATGGCTCTGACCTTTTAAGATCTCGGCAGCTGCTCTGTAATGGCCGATATTAGTCATACATGAACCGACAAAAACCTCATTAATCTTAGTGCCTGCAACCTCTGATAATAAACGAGCATCATCAGGATCATTAGGAGCACATAAGATAGGCTCGTTAATTTCATCGCAGTTAATTTCTAGTACAGCTGCATATGAGCAGTCTTTGTCAGCTTCTACAAGCTCTGGGTTGTCAAGCCACTTCTGCATAGCATCAGCACGGGCTAATAAAGCTTCTTTGGTCTCATAGCCATCTTTTGCCATTTGACGTAAGAGAGCGATATTAGACTTTAAGTACTTAGCGACAGACTCTTTTGATAAAGAGATAGCGCAGGCAGCAGCTGATCTTTCAGCTGAAGCATCAGCTAATTCAAAAGCATGTTCAACTGACAGATCCTCAAGACCTTCAATTTCGATGATTTTGCCTGAGAAGATGTTCTTTTTGCCCTTCTTCTCAACTGTCAATAAGCCCTTTTGAATTGCAAAATAAGGGATAGCATGTACAAGATCACGTAAGGTGATGCCAGGCTTTCTCTTACCTGTAAAGCGAACCAATACAGACTCAGGCATATCAAGTGGCATGATGCCGGTTGCAGCTGCGAAAGCTACAAGACCTGAACCTGCTGCAAATGAGATACCTAATGGCATACGGGTATGTGAATCACCACCGGTACCTACAGTATCAGGCAGACACATTCTGTTTAACCATGAATGGATAACACCGTCGCCTGGGTGCAGAGCAATACCGCCTCTGTTTTGGATGAATTGAGGTAAGGTGTGATGAGTCTTAACATCAACAGGCTTTGGATAAGCTGCAGTATGACAGAATGACTGCATTACAACTGGAGCTGAGAACTTAAGACAAGCTAAATCAATTAACTCATCTCTTGTCATAGGTCCTGTTGTATCCTGTGAGCCTACAGTTGTAATTACAGGCTGACAGTACTGACCTGGACGTACACCTTCTAAGCCACAAGCCTTACCTACAATCTTTTGAGCTCTGGTGTAGCCACCAGCACCTTCAATCTTTGAAGACTTTGCAAAGACCTCAGACTCAGATAACTTTAAGAACTTTCTAGCTTTTGAGGTTAAATCTTTACCAATGATAAGAGGAATACGACCACCAGCTCTAACCTCATCTAATAAAGTATTAGTCTTTAAACTGAACTTAGTTAAAACCTCATCTGAATCATGACGGGTAATAGTGCCGTCATAAACATTTAAATCTACTACATCGCCTGAGTTTAAGTTTGAAACATCAGCTTCAATTGGAAGGGCACCAGAATCCTCTAAAGTTGTGTAGAAGATAGGAGCAATCTTACCACCTACAACTACGCCACCTGCTCTCTTGTTAGGTACACCTTCGATGTCATGACCGATGTGCCAGATAAGTGAGTTAGCTGCTGACTTTCTTGAAGAGCCAGTACCTACAACATCACCTACGAATAAGAGAGGATTGCCCTTTGACTTTAATTTCTCGATAGTAGAGATTGGGCCCTTTACACCTTCAATATCAGCCTTTAAGTCATCACGTGAGATCTTGTACATAGCAAGTGCATGCAGTGGGATATCAGGACGTGACCAGGCATCAGGAGCTGGTGAGAAATCATCAGTATTAGTCTCACCTGCTACTTTAAATACGGTTAAAGTAACTTTCTTTGGATATTCAGCTTTTTTAGTAAACCAAGTTGCATCAGCCCATTTTTGAATTAGAGACTGAGCATTCTTATTGCCATTGGTAGCTAATGTTGCTACATCATCAAAAGCGTTGTAGATTAAAAGAGTCTGCTCTAGAGCATCTTCAGCGTCCGTTGCTAACTCTTTATCTGACAATAAAGACACCAAGTAACCTACATTAAAGCCACCTTTCATATTGCCTAAAAGAGCTACAGCTAATTTCTTATCAACAATGGGGCTTACAGCCTTGCCTGTTGCAATTTCATATAAAAAGTCAGCTTTTATTTTTGAAGACTCATCTACACCTGGATTGATTCTGTCTTTTAAGAGGTGTAAAAGGTCATTTTCTGAACCTACAGGAGGTGTTTTTAGAAGTGAAACAAGTTCTTTTGTAAATTCTGCATTCAATGCTAAAGGCTCTACACCTGCAGTCTGACGCTCTTTCGCTTGTTCAAAGTAAGAAGTAAGATAGTTAGCCATAAGTTTGGTACACCTCTTTATCTTTAGGTTATCTTTATTTTTATCTTAGGCCACTCCAGTCAAAATAAGGACCAGGGTCGGTCTTTCTGTTTGGAGCGACTTCACTATGAGCTGCAACATTATTACCAATTGCAGGATAGGTTTGCTTAATAAGAGCTACGACTTCTTTTAAACTCTTATACTGATCTATAGTGTATTCACTATCATCGCTTCCCTCAAGTTCGATACCAATTGAGTAGTCATTGCACTCTTTATGCCCATTATATGATGAACGACCAGCATGCCATGCCCTATCAAGGAATGAAACGTATTGAGTGATACGACCAAGTCTGTTGATAAAAAGATGAGAGGATACTTCAAGATGGGCTACATCCTTAAAGTAGGGATGAGCGTCAGGATCAAGACATCCTGTAAAGATATCATCCACATAATGTCCTCCAAAATGTTTTGGAGGCAGAGCAATACAGTGGATGACAATTAGAGAGATTTCAAAAACACTAGGACGAGGACCGAATCTTTTGACCGGAACCTGACGAATTCCTTCAATCCATCCGGCCTTAATTGACAGCATCTAATATCCTTAAAAGGCTCTTAGTGCTTTCTTGCTATCAAGAAAATCAATAGCATGTTCAGGGCTTTCAGCAATTTCATTTGTAAATTCGATAACTTCATAGTTCTTAGGATCTGCTAAGAATGCTCTTAATAGACGGTTGTTTAAATCATGACCAGTCTTGTAAGCTTTGAAATTACCAAGGATGCTGTGACCATCCATATACAGATCACCGATTGCATCTAATAACTTGTGCTTTACGAATTCGTCTTCATAACGTAAACCTTCAGGGTTAATTACTCTGTTGTCATCTAAAACCACAGCGTTTTCTAATGAACCGCCTAAAGCTAAGTTATGAGCATGCATGAATTCAACATCACGCATAAAGCAGAAGGTACGAGCACGAGATACTTCACTTGCAAATCTCTGACCTGTAAAGTCCATTGCAAAGTGCTGCTTATCTCTATCCATTGCAGGGTGGTTAAAATCGATTTGTAAATCTAAATGGAAACCACTCTCTGATGGAGTTAATTCTGCCCACTTACCTTCGTTTTCTACACGAACCTTACGAGCAACTCTTAAAAACTTTTTAGGAGCAGATAATTCTTTGATCCCTGTTGTACCGAACAAATAGATAAATGGTTGAGCTGAACCATCCATTACAGGAATTTCAGGCGCATTGACATCAATAAAAAGGTTATCAATACCTAATGAGCTTAAAGCAGCTGTAAGATGCTCAACAGTTGAAATTCTTACGCCATTATCATTGACAAGTGCAGTACATAACTGAGTATCTCTTACAGAGTCTGCATTACACTTAATTGTTACGGCTGGATTTAAATCTGTGCGAGTATAAACAAGACCGGTATTAGCAGGAGCTGGTCTGAAAGCCACTTCTACTTTAGCACCAGAATGAAGACCGATACCTGTCATAGATACAGGTTTTAGGATTGTTCTCTGCTTGATCATTTGAATACCTCACGCCAATGTGGTGCAGAACTGCACACATTATATAACTTTTTTGCGATCTAGCGAACATTTTTAACATTAAGTTAAACAATAGTTTACAGATCTTTTATTTGCTACATGTGATATTAGTCGCTTATTCTTAGGTAAAAATTAGCAGAAAGCGACAATTTAAAATTTAATTATTTTCTTAAATTTATAAAAAAAAGCGTAATTACCTGTCTAGTGCAATTACGACTTTATCGTATGTATAATCCGATTTTTATCAGGTTTATAACCTGTTTATCTCAAGATTTTTATCTAATTATTTGCAGGATTTAATCTGTTGATAGCCTGATTTGAAGGTAAATCAATATCAGTTGAACTGATACCGGTTACTAAAACTGTAGCAACAATCTTACCGTCATCAAGTTTGTCATCAAAATACAGACCAAACTTACATGTTGCATCCTCACGAGCGTATGCCTGAATGGCGTCGCAAACTTCAGACAACAGATTTACAGGAATATTCTGGCTTACTCTGATATTAGCAATTAGGCCAGTAGCTGAACCTAAGTTTACGTTATCAACTAATGGGGAGTTGATTGCCTTTCTTACAGTATCTTCAACTAAGTTTGGTCCCTGACCTTCAGATGAGCCAATCATAGCCAAACCGCTGTTTCTCATTACGGTTACGATATCAGCAAAATCAAGGTTGATAAAACCTGTGTTTGTAATAGCTGAGGTAATACCTTCTACTGCCTGATATAAAACATCATTTGCTTTTTCAAAGGCATTCTTTAAAGATACGTTCGGGCCTAAGTTTCTTAATAACTTGTCATTATCAACAATAATGATGGAATCAACGTTTTTAGCAAGCTCACTGATACCAGCCATTGCATTGATACGGTGACGTTTACCTTCAAAAGAGAAAGGCTGAGTTACGATAGCAACTGTTAAGGCTCCAACTTCTTTAGCAACTTTGGCGACAATTGGGGAGGCTCCAGTGCCGGTACCACCGCCCATGCCAGCTGTAATAAATACCATATCAGAGCCTGAGAGTAACTTTTTAATATCCTCATAGCTCTCTTCAGCAGCCTTACGTCCCTTATTAGGATCGCAGCCTGCACCTAAACCATTGGTGGTTCTTACACCAATCTGAACTTTTAATTTTGCATTGGTTCTTTCAAGAGTCTGAGGATCAGTATTGATAGCCATGCACTCTACACCAGCTAAATTTTTATCCATCATATACTGCAGTGCGTTATTACCGCCACCGCCGACGCCGATGACTCTAATTACACAGCCACATGAAGGAGTAATGGTATCTCCCTGCATGTTAATATCGTTTTCTACTTTAACATCACTCATTTATCTCTTGGCTCCGCAAGTTTATATTGAATGACATTATAAAAAATAAGTTTTATTTTGCAACCTCAGGCTGATATTTATGTGTATTGCACACTTATTGAATAAGAGAAAAATGTAAAGGATAAGTATTAGTCGGAAAGTATGTCTATTTTGGTTTTGCTCTGACAAAAAAACGGAGCTTATGCTCCGTTTTTTATTTAATCATTGCAATCTTATTCAGACTTTGAACGTAAGATTGGAGGTAATTCCCAAATGTTGCTGTTGTCTTCAGCAGGGCTCTTACCAAAGCTGTCTACAGGGACTTCAGTTGCGCTCTTTAAACCTGTAAAGGTTGGCTCCTGTGGAGCTGCCGAGCCAAAGCTACCATTATATGCAGTCTGAGCAAATGGATCTGATGTCTGAGCGTGCTGCTGAGGCTGTTGCTGTGGTTGTTGTGGCTGTGAAGCAGTGAATGGCTGTGGAGCAGCATCAGTTCTTGCCTGTGTGAAGAAACCTCTTGCAGCAGGTCTTGTACCTGGCATTGCAGGGCGGTTTAAGCCTTCAACAGTATTTGGACGAGGCTTATTAGCTGCTAAAGTATTGTCTGTTGCGCTGATACCTGTAATTAAGATGGTAATTGCAACCTGATCTTCAGCGATAGAATCGTCAAAGCTCATACCAAACTTGCAATCTGCCTCTTCATCAGCATATGACTGAATTGCGTTACAAATTTCTTCCCATTTTGCAATTGGGAAGTTAGGGTTAACACGAACATTTGCAAGTAAGCCTGCTGCTGACTTGATATCAACCTGCTCAATTAGAGGTGAATGGATAGCTCTATCTACAGCGTCCTCAACAAAGTTTGCGCCCTGACCTACACCGTTGCCGATCATTGCATGACCACGACCACGCATTACGGTTACAACATCAGCAAAGTCAAGGTTGATGTAACCTGGGCTTGTGATAGCGTCAGTAATACCCTTAACTGCATTTAACAGCACATCATTTGCTGCATTAAATGCGTTAACAATAGAAATGTTTGCACCTAAGTTCTTTAATAACTTGTCGTTATCAATAACAATTAAAGAATCAACATGCTTTGAAAGCTCGGTAATACCAGACTCGGCATTAACCATATGTCTCTTGCCTTCAAACTTAAATGGCTTAGTTACAACTGCAACTGTAAGAGCACCGGTTTCTTTTGCGATCTCTGCAATAATAGGAGCTGCACCAGTACCAGTGCCACCGCCCATACCTGCGGTGATAAATACCATGTCAGATCCCTGAATCAACTTCTTGATGTCTTCCTTGCTTTCCTCAGCTGCTTTACGACCCTTATTAGGATCACAACCTGCACCAAGACCGTTTGTTAACTTAACACCAATCTGAACCTTTAATGGTGAAGTTGACTTAGAAAGAGCCTGAGAGTCGGTGTTTACAGCAATAAACTCCACACCTGAAAGACTGTCATTAATCATGTGCTGTAGTGAGTTACCGCCACCGCCACCGATGCCTAATACTCTGATAACACATTTTCCTGAAGGAGTGATAGTGCTCCCTGCATTTGAATTTGACACTGATTCAACACGAAAATCGCTCATTTTTGTACTCTCTTAAAAATCTTTACTAAATCATACCAATATTTGAGACATTCTGCTCAAATTTAGCATAAAATTTTGTTATAGCTCACGTCAAAGTGAGCATATAGTAATCTATAACTCTCTTTTCATCCAATTTTTAAAGTTGCCAAGGAAACCTTTTCCAACTTCATCTGAATCGTCGTTTCTGCTTCTTGAATTTGAGTATTGCTCTAAATTGTCAAATTTAGCCACTCTCAAAAGTCCAAAAACTACAGCCTGATCTGGTCTTGCAGCTATACCAGGAGCCATTGAGCTTCTTAATTCATTTGGAATTCGAATGTCATCGCACATTCTCAAGCCTACAGGTACACCAATACGAACCTTGCTGTTGCAATGTAAAAATTCATTAGCAGGATTCTGGCTGTAATAGTTGATGTAGTCTGATAGCACTGTATCAATACCGCGTAACATGGCTGTTCCACCAGTCAACACCACACCAGCACCAATATCTAAAGATTTTAAGAAAGATTTACCATGACTTGTTATTCTTTGGAACAAAAGTTCAAACATGCTGCCTAAGCATCTGTAGATAACTGCAGACAACTCTCCTAAAGTAATGGTTACCTCTTCAGTCTGATTTGAGAACTGAGTTGGAACTTCAACTTTAAGTTGATAATTTTTCTGATCATCTGGGATGATATCAGGAGATGCTATGCCGTATTTGAGTTTTAGCTCTTCTGCTGACTGTTTAGGAATAGCAAACTCTCTTGCAATAGAATTGGTAATATAGTCACCACCATCAGAAATTCCCTGAGAGATTAACTGTTTACCAGCATCATACACAGTAAATGAGATGGTACCACCGCCAATATCAGCCTGAATAACACCGATTTCTTTTTCATTTTCGGTAATAGCAGCTGCAGAGACTGCGTTACCTACATAAATAACATTCTTAGTATGAATATTTGAACTTATCATGCTGACAGCTTGTTCAATGTTCTTTTTATATAAGCCTTTGCAACCTATAAAATGGACATTTACATCAAGTCTTTTAGCATAAAAGCCGATTGGGTTAACAATGTTTTCTGATGACTCGGTTGAATAATTCTGTGGATTTTTGTGAATTACCACAAAGTCATTGCGGTTTAACTGTTGTAAACCAGCAGCAGCGTTTTCGATAGCCCTATTTCTATCAGTTTCAGTTACCTGACCTGAACTTACAGTGATATTACCCTGCTGATTTTCACCCTGAATAACGTGACCTGGAACACCAGTTACTACATCTTTAACCTCAATTCCATATTCATTCTGGAACTGCTGCACAATAGAAGCTATTGAGCCTGCCAGTTTTCCAATATCGTTAATTTCGCCATTAGAATAACCAACGCTCTTAATTTCTTTATAGCCTCTGATCCTAATCTGTTTATCAGGACCTACATAACCTGATAACAAACGCAGATGACTACTACCAATATCAAGGGCGGTGATAAGTTCTTCCTTATCACTCTTTGCAACTGCATTATTGTTTTTCTTCTTCATATTTAACATTATGAATTATTTCCCTTAATAAAAACTCTTTTAAACGCATTGCGCTTTACTGAGCTTAATAGTTTGCACTGTCAGTCTGTACTGTATTGTTAGAGTTAGCGTCTCTCTTACCTACAGCAAAACCCACATCATACCTTAAATCCACATAATCGACATCATCGATGCTAAGTCCAGTGTGACTAAATGATCTTATAAATCTCTTTAGTCGGTTAAGAGCCTTGTCCTGACCTCTACCTAAGATTAGCCTAGTTCCATTATCTAAAGTAATGGTGTAACACCTTACTTTATCCAAATACAAAGCTACCATCTGGTAGGGACTGTCATTCATAGCTCTTATGAACAAAACCGCACTGTCGTAAACTTCATTGCACAGATTATCCCTAAATGACCCAAGTTTCACTAATGGTTGGCTAAATTGTGACAGATCCGGATAAAAAATTGATTTTGTGCGGGCATCATAGATGCCATTATCATTCCAGTAGGCAGCAGGTACATGTTCAATTACAGATAATACGATAGTATCTGGCATTTTTTTCTTTACAGCAACCTGAGCTACCCATGGATTTTTCATGAGTTCTGTCTTTAAGACATTAGTGTCTAGTGTTGCTATATTCTGACCTGCGCAAACCCTACCAGTAACATCTGCTATGCCTTTTCTTGTAATCTGTCTGAAGACTCCATCAATTTTCACCGCCCTAACTGGTAATGCTCCAGTTTTAGACAGTGTATTCTGAATGATGTAGTCACTTTTTACGATGGCAATAAGCAGGATTAGCAGGAACAATGCACCTGCTATAAAGTAACCTCTTGTCTGTCTACTGCCTGCCATACTCTTTAAAGCCTAAATTAAATCTTTTCCCAGATTTGACTTAAGTTTTTGGCAACCTGTACTACGTTACCAGCGCCTTGAGTCAGAACTAATGAGTTATCCTCAACAAGTTCTTCTAAAAGAGCAGGTACTTCATCTACAGTCTGCACAAAGTGAGGTTCAATCTTACCCTGCAATCTGATTGACATACATAAATGTCTGCCATCGGCACCTGGAATTGGGGGTTCACCTGCTGGATATACATCCACTAAAATTAACTTATCAACCTGCTGTAATACTCTTACAAAGTCCTCATAGCAGTCACGTGTACGTGTGTAGCGGTGAGGTTGGAATACCATAACTAATTTCTTGTCAGGATATGCCTGTCTTGCAGCTTTAATAGTTGCATCAACCTCAGTTGGATGATGACCGTAGTCATCTACTAAGGTTAAGGTACAGCCTTTTTTAGTCTTAAACTCACCATAATTTTGGAAACGTCTGCCCACACCTTTAAAGTTCTTTAAAGCCTGCACGATAACGTCACCTTCAATACCTTCTTCTAATGCTACAGCAATAGCAGCAGCTGCATTCTTTGCCATATGAAGACCTGGAATTGGAAGTTCAATCTTTAATGGTGCTGCATCTTTTCTTACTAAGGTAAATGAGCTGTGAGGACCTGTTTCTTTAAAATCTGTTACTCTAAAATCAGCATCTTCACTTACACCATAGGTAATAACAGTTCTGCCAATCTGGGGAATGATATCTCTTACATTAGGATCATCAACACAAACTACGGCTACACCGTAGAATGGCAAGTTGTGTAAGAACTCAACAAAGGTCTTTTTAAGACAGTTAAAATCACCACCATAAGTATCTAAATGATCAGGCTCAATGTTGGTTACAACAGTCATCATTGGCTGTAAGTGTAAGAAAGAAGCATCTGACTCGTCAGCTTCGGCAATTAAATATCTGCCTGTACCTAATCTAGCATTAGTACCAGCACTGTTTAAAAGGCCACCTATAACAAAGGTAGGATCAAGTTTTGCGGCAGCATAGATAGATGCAATCAAACTTGTGGTTGTAGTTTTTCCGTGAGTACCACTAATAGCAATACCATAGCGGTAACGCATTAGCTCACCTAACATCTCAGCGCGCCTTACCACTGGAATATGTAGAGCTCTAGCACTCTCAACCTCAGGATTACCCTCATGAATTGCCGATGACACTACAACTACGCTAGCGCCATTTACATTAGATGCATTGTGGCCAATAAATACGGTAATACCTAAATTTTCTAATCTTTTGGTAACTTTAGATGATGCAATATCAGAACCAGATACTGCATAACCTTCATTTCTTAAAACCTCAGCAATACCGCACATGCCGGCACCACCGATACCTACAAAGTGAATTCTTTTAACTTTGTGCATCAAAGGCACATTGCAGTTTAACTTTGAACTTTCCATTTAATCTTTCTTTATCTTGTACTTGTGTAACTTGTTTACGTTCTTATTTATGTATGACTTTTTGGCTAGTCTTTAACCACGCTTTCAATAATCTTTACAGCGCGCTCTGTAGCATCGGTAATTGCGCATTCATAAGCTTTTGCAGACATGAATGCAAGTTTCTCTCTGTCATCTACTAAAGATTTTACCAAATCATAAAGAGAATCTGCACTAAGTGATGACTGCTTGCATACATAAGCAGCCCCTGCTTTTGCCAGAACTGAAGCATTCTTGGTCTGATGATCATCTACTGCTGTAGGTAAAGGTACAAAGATAGCAGGAATACCAGCAGTTGAGGTCTCAGCTACAGTTAAAGCACCGGCTCTGCAGATAATTAAATCTGTATTGGCATACAGCGCATCCATGTTATCAATAAAATCAGTTGCTTCTACTTTAAATGAAGCACTTTCATATAAAGCTTTAACCTTGTCACTGTTACCCTTGCCACACTGATGAGTAACCAAAATTGAGTCATCAGTAAATTTCTTTAGAGCAAGAGGTACCAGTTCATTTAAGGCTCTTGCGCCTAATGAGCCACCGATAATACTAATTCTTACAGGAGTATGTGTAAAATCACGAGTCTTTTCGTGCAAAGCAATAATACTGTCACGTACTGGATTGCCAACTACTGATACTTTCTCACCTGCAAAAGCCCCCGGAAAGCCTAACATTACTTTTGAGGCAATTTTAAATAACAACTTATTGGTCATTCCGGCAGCTGCATTCTGTTCATGTAAAACTACAGGAATGCCTGAGAGGAAAGCAGCTGCTCCACCTGGACCTGAAGCATAACCTCCCATACCTAAAACAACATCAGGCTTAAACTCTTTAATTACAGCTCTTGCCTGAACAATAGCTCTTGCTACCATAAAAGGAGCTTTTAAAAGTGTTTTAAGACCATTACGTCTAACACCTTTAACATCAATATAACGGATGTTGTAACCGTACTTAGGAACAAGCATTTCTTCCATGCGTCCACGTGTTCCTAACCACAAAATCTCTGCGCCCTCTTTTTCTAGAGCCTTTGCAATAGCTAAAGCAGGAAATACATGTCCACCTGTACCGCCTGCCATGACTAAAACTTTTTTAACTTTCATTTTTTCGTTTATCACTTATAGCGTTATTACGCCATTCAAAATCTATTCTGAGTAATATAGCAATCGCCATACAGCAAGAAATCATCGAAGAGCCACCATAACTTACAAGTGGCAAGGTCAAACCTTTAGTTGGAATACCACCTGAAGCTGAACCTACATTGATAAAAGTCTGTACACAGAACAAGGTGCCGATACCTGCTGCGACATACCCCTGATAGATTGCATCTTGTTTTAAAATCTTAAAAGCAAGTCTAAAAGACTTATAGACAATGAACAGCTCTAGCAATAAGAGCAATACCATACCTACAAAGCCGAATTCCTCGCCCAAAATTGAGGTAATAAAATCGGTATGAGCCTCAGGTAAATAGCCTAATTTCTGATATGAATTACCTAAACCTTCGCCTGTAATACCTCCACGACCGAAGGCCATTAAAGACTGAGTTAACTGATAACCTGAACCGTACTGATCCTGCCAAGGATCCATAAAGGATTTAAATCTTGCAATACGATATGGAGATACTAATACCAGTAAAAATGCTAACAGCAGTGCTAGCATGATAACCACACCATATTTAATGAAACCTGCACCTGCTATAAAAGTTAAAGAGTAAGTAATGCATGAGACCACCACTAAAGATCCCATATCATGCTGAACTAATAAGAGCACAGCCATGACACCAATGAAAGCTAACGGTTTTATAAAGCCTTTGGTGGTGGTACTGATACTTTCAATCTTTCTTGAAACATATGACGAAAAGTACAAGATCCAAAAAATCTTTAATAATTCTGAAGGCTGTAAGTTAATAAAACCTAATGGTAACCAGCGTTTTGCACCGTTGATTTCACGACCTACTATCATTACTAAAATCATCAACACACACACTACAATAAAACAATGCAGTGAGTACTTTTTCCAGATTTCAGTAGGAGTCATAGCACAGAGCATACCTACAAACAGAGCCATCAGCACTGCAAATACATGCTTTTTGGTTTGGTACAGAGAATCTCCGTACTTTACCATCGACTCCATTACAGAGGCCGAACTGATGACCATAATGCCAAGACAAATCAAGAGCAAAGAGGCTACTAACAGGCCTCTATCAAAAGCGGGAATTTTGCCTTTATGAAATAACATCATCAGTTTGCTCTACTTATAAAAGATCTTACTCTTGTAGTTTTGCTACTAAATCTACAAAAACCTGACCTCGTTGCTCAAAGCCCTTGAACTGATCAAAGGAAGCACAAGCAGGAGACAGTAACACAGCCTGTCCTTCTTTAGCTACCTTATAAGCTTCGTTCAAGCCCTGTTCCATGTTCTCAACATCAAAGCAGTATTTATCAGATAAATCTAATAACTTTTGCTTATCTTTACCAAAGCAGTAAACAGCGCTGACCTCATGACCTAGATATCTCTTTAAAGGGGTAAAGTCCTGACCTTTACCTAAACCTCCTGCTAAAAGGATAATGCCATTTTTGTGCAGTCCCTTAAGTCCAGAGATAGCAGCCTCAGTTGAAGCTACATTAGTTGCCTTAGAATCGTTGTAGTAAGACACGCCCTTGATCTTTTTTACGAGCTGACAGCGATGTGGCAGACCAGAGAAATTACGCAGTGCGGTAATCTGAGCATCACGAGAAATGCCCACTGCATCAGCTAACGCCATACATGCTAAAGCATTTAAGTGGTTATGCTCACCGTAAATGCGCATTTCATTAACGTTTAATACTTTATTGCCATCAACAGCAAGATAAGTGTCATAACCTTCTGTAATTAGACCATATTCTTTGTCATCTAAACCAAAGCTTACAATCTCATGATTCTTTAAATCAGACTCTACAGGATAGGTTCTCTTATCATCACGGTTTACAACTACAGTTTTAGCATGAGCAAAAATTTTGCGTTTAGCCTGCGCGTACTCTTCAATAGAACCGTGGTATCTGTCTAAATGATCTTCAGATACATTTAGAATGGTGGCAGCATCGAGCTTTAAAGAGCGAGTGGTCTCAAGCTCAAAGCTTGATAACTCTAAGACATACAGCTCAACATCGTCAGATAAAATATCAAATACAGGCACTCCAAAATTTGCTCCAACGGCAACCTTGATATGAGCTACATCAGCGATATAACCTGTAAGAGAGGTTACTGTTGATTTACCATTTGAACCTGTAATACCAATTACAGGAGCTTTAGCTTCACGAGCGAAAAGTTCAATATCGCCTACAATCTCAACCCCTGATGAGGCAACTTCTTCAATGACCTCGTTGTAAATGCTGATACCAGGGCTTATAACCACCATATCAAACTGCTTTAATTCTTCAGCATTCAGTGGTCCTAAGCGTAAATCAACACCTACAGGAAGATCACCTACATGAGGAGGATTCATTCTGGTGTCATATAAAGAGAATTTCTTTAAATCGTGTTTTAACAGGTATCCAATTACAGAAATATTAGATACACCTAAACCAATTACGGCGATTTTTTTATTGTTAAGCTGTGAATTCATTTTCTAATCCTTAGCGGATCTTTAAAGTAATAAGACCAATTAGAACCAATACTAAAGTAATGATCCAGAAACGGGCCATTACTCGAGGCTCAGGCCAGCCACCTTTCTCAAAGTGGTGGTGAATTGGAGCCATTCTAAAGATTCTACGTCCGGTCCACTTGTATGAACCTACCTGTAAGATCACACTTACAGTCTCTAATACAAAGATACCACCCATGATGAACAGTAATACTTCTTCACGAATTAAGAGGGCAATCATACCTAAAACCGCACCCAAAGATAGAGAGCCTACATCTCCCATGAATACCTGTGCAGGGTATGAGTTAAACCATAAGAATCCTAAACCTGCACCTACGATTGCAGTACATGCAATGGTAATTTCAGCAGCTCTTGGAACATACGGAATATAAAGATATGAAGCAAAGTTAACATTTGAGGTTGCCCAGGCCACAATACCTAAACCTGCTGCTACGGTAATGGTAGTGATAATAGCTAAACCATCCAGACCGTCAGTTAAGTTAACCGCATTTGAAGATCCGGTTAATACAAAATAAGCTAAAGGAATAATTAAAAAGCCAATATCAGGCATGAAGTCTTTAAAGAAAGGCACTACAAAAGTAGTTTCTGATGGCAATTTTGCTGAGCCATAGATAAGGCAGGATAAAACAATAGCACAAGCTGACTGCCAGAAGTATTTATACTTAGCTCTTAAACCTTTTGGATCGTGACGCACTACTTTTAAGAAGTCATCAGAAAAACCGATGGCAGCATAGCAGATTAAAGTTGCTAAGGTATACCAAACATAAACATTTGCAAGGTTACACCAAAGTAACATGGAAATGGCAATGGCACTTACAATCAGCACACCTCCCATGGTAGGAGTACCGGTTTTCTTTAAATGAGTCTGAGGACCGTCATCTCTGACAACCTGTCCGAAGTGCAACATTTGCAGTTTTCTAATCACATATGGACCCAAAAACAGAGAAATTGCTAAGGCTGTAAATAAAGACATTACAGCTCTAAAGGTCAGGTAACTTACAACTCTTAATGATGGAATATACTGACTTAGGTAATCTGATAAATAAACTATCATAACAGCTCTCCTAGAGCGATTAGTTCTTTGCTTATCGTATCCATATGCATAGAGTGTGATCCCTTGACTAAAAAGCTTACATAAGGATATTTATCTAATAAATCGCGTGCATATTGTACGAGATCTGAATGACAATTAAAATGCTTACCGCTCACTCCTGCGCATCTGCTGGTATTTTCACTCAATGGACCTACGCACAAGGTTTCATCTACTTTTGAAGCTGCATGTTCTCCTAACTTTTCATGCAACTCTACTGCTGCATTACCAAGTTCTCCCATGTCACCGAAAATGAAAACTCTATGGCCTTTATATAAAGACAGAGTATCAATAGCTGACATGCATGCATTGAAACTTGCGTTATAGGCATCATCAATTACAGTCATCTTTTTAAAATCATGAGCACAAAGACGCCCCTGCATTGATGATGCAGACTCTAAGCCAGCTTTTAAAGCAGCCTCTGAAGCTCCTGTCATTAAAGCTAAAGTAGTAGCTGCAGCAGCATTTGAAGCATTATGAGCTCCTAGAACATTCATTTTGATCTTGTAATCATTAAGTGGCGATCTTAAATCAAACTCAATGCCTGACAGGCTCTCTTTTACATTTGAGTACTGCACAAAATCAAATTCATGAGTACCAAAAGATACTAATGAACCCTTTCTAAAAGCTGAAGCATACTCACTCTTCCAGCGCTCAAAGTACTTTGAGTCAGATGGAACTGCAGCTCGTCCGCCACGTGAGAGCACATCATCTATGATCTGTGATTTACCACGGTAAACACCGTCATAAGAGCCAAAGCCTTCTAGATGAGCACCACCTACATTGTTGATAATTGCGGTATTTGCTTTTACAAACTCACAGGTATGAGCAATATCAAACAGGTGACTTGCGCCCTGCTCAATTACTGCATATTTGGTATCTTTTGTTAATGACAATAAAGTTAAAGGCACCCCCACGTCGTTATTGAAATTACCCTGTGTACACATGCAGTTGCCACAGATAGATAAGATGGCATGGGTTAATTCTTTAACAGTGGTCTTACCGCATGAACCGGTTAGAGAGGCAATTCTAGCTTTACTTTTGCGTCTTACTAAATAACCACAATAGCCTAAAGCTTTTAAAGTATCATCACATAAAACTATGCTTACTCTGTCAGTAATACTCTCAGGTAGGACTTTTGATGACACTACTGCTACAGCACCACCTTCAATAGCCTTTTCTATATAGTCGTGTCCATCAAACTTCTCACCTTTTAGAGCTACGAATAAAGCGTTTTTACATTTTCTTGAATCGGTGCTTACAGCATCGATAACTAAATCCTGTCCCTTTAGGATGTAATTTCCAAAGGTTGCAAGTTCACCTAAACTAAAGCTAATCACATTTAACTCCTAAAAGTTCACAGGCAATTTCTCTATCTGAAAAATGAATGGTCTTATCTTTAAAGATCTGATAATCTTCATGACCTTTACCAGCAATCACAATGCAGTCTTTAGGACCTGCTTTTTCAAAAGCATATTCAATAGCTTTACGTCTGTCGGCAATGAGTACAACGTTATTAGCTTCACCAACACCTGAAGCCATATCACGTAAGATTGACTCAGGATCTTCAGAACGAGGATTGTCTGAGGTTAAAATAGCCATATCAGAGAAGACTGAGGCTTTAATTGCCATGATAGGTCTCTTGCCCTTATCTCTGTCACCGCCACAGCCTATGATGCAGAAGACTTTACCATCGGGGTGATGTTCTCTTACGCCACGCAATACCTGCTCTACACCGTCTGGGGTATGAGCATAATCAACTACGATATGAGGTTTGCCTTCAGCGCTAAAGCACTCCATACGACCTTTAATTGGTTTTAGTTTTGAAGCTCCGCGTAAGAGTTTTTCAAAATCATAGCCCATTGATAAAAGTACAGTTAAGGCACAGGCAAAGTTCTCGACGTTAAAGCCACCTAATAAACCAAGTTCACATTTACCAGAGCCAAAGGTAGATTCAATTTCAAGAGCAATGCCATGAGGCTTATAGGTTACAGATTTAATCCACACATACTGAGAGTAGATTAAAGATGAAACTGAGCCCATAAAGTCGCTCTTGCAGGAATAGGCCACACATTTACCGAAGGTATCTGCATATTTACATCCCTGCTCATTATCTACATTGATTACAAGTCTCTCTTTAGGAACACGTCTTAAGAAATCTTCTTTTGCTTTAGCGTAGTTTTCCATGGTCTTATGGTAATCAAGGTGATCACGAGTTAAATTAGTAAAACCACCTGCAACAAAAGTGCAACCGTCAATTCGACCTTCACAAACACCGATTGAGGATACTTCTAAAGCAGCAAAGCGAGCACCTTCATTTACCATTTCATTTAAAGTCTGTTGCAGTCTTACAGCATCTAAAGTAGTGTTAGAACTCTTTTTTAGAGTTGGTAAAAAACCATATCCTAAAGTTCCAAAGACTGCGCATTTTGTAGAAAAGGTAACACTAAGCCACTGTGCAATCAGCTGAGTGATAGTACTCTTGCCATTAGTACCGGTAATACCGATTAAACCTAATCTTTTAGAAGGTTCATCATAGAAGAAAGAGCAAAACTCACCTAAATTTCTTTTAGCAGACAACTTGATAAAAGGGACAGGAACTTCTTTTAAAAGTTCCTCAGAAGGGGTATTTCCCTCTTCGAACATGATTGCAACAGCACCTAATTCATAGGCCTTTTTAGCATAATCAAGACCGTTGGCCCTGGTACCTTTTAAAGCTACAAACAGGCTTCCTTTTTTTACCTGACGTGAATCAACTTCAAGTGATGTACATTCAATGTCAGGAGCTTTTCTTTTAATGCCCAAATACTGAAAGATTTCTTTTAACTTTTTCATCTTTGTTTTTCGCTCTTACCTTTATAAATTCTGTTCTGAAAATGTATTAAAGTCCTTCAGACTTTTATTTTTCACTACTAATTCTTTTCGTCCTTCTCTCGGTCAGGCTTGATGTTATACAGCTGTAAAGCTTTAGACATCACGGCCCTAAATACAGGTCCTGAAACCACACCACCGTAGAACTTACCAGCCTTTGGAGCACTGATAACTACCACTAAAGCAAAACGTGGATTTGAAATAGGAGCAAAGCCTGCGAAGGTTGACATGTAGTATTTACCGTAACCACCAACCGATGCAATTTTAGCAGTACCGGTTTTACCTGCTACACGGTATCTGTCAATAGCAGCCTTGCCACCTGTACCTTGTGCAACTACCGTCTCAAGTGCCTTTTGCATATTAGCTACCTGATTTGACTGAGCAACTAAGGTGCCTTTTGGAGGATTCTTTAATCTTAAAATAGAAACTGGATTTCTGATACCGTTGTTAGCTAAGGTTGCATATGCCTGAGTCAGTTGCAGATTAGTTACAGCCACACCGTAACCAAAGCCTAAAGTAGCTTTATCAATTTCTGACCAGAACTTTCTGTTTTCATTAAGTCTTCCGGTGTTCTCTCCTACAAGACCAGACTCAGTTTTAGAACCAAAGCCAAATCTGGTAAAAACCTGCATGATCTTTTGAGGACCTACTCTCATAGAAATTCTTGCCATACCAGTATTTGAAGAGTACTGAATAATGTCGGCTAAGGTACCCTGAGACATTGCATGAGAGTCACGCACCATCTTGCCATCGACAATAAAAGGTCTGGTGTCAAAGACTTCAGACCAGTTTGTAGCTTTTGCCTCAAGGGCTGCTAATGCCACAATTGGTTTTAGTGTAGATCCAGGCTCAAAGATATCAGTTACAACTCTGTTTTTGGCATTAGTGCTGTCAAAGTGTTTTCTATCATTTGGATCAAATGAAGGCGCATTTGCTAAAGCTAAAATTTCACCTGTTTTAACATCGATCAGGGTTGCAGTACCACTGTCAGCCTCGTTTTCTTCAACTGCCTGTTTTAACATGGCATGAGCATATTCTTGCAGTCGATTATCTACACTTAGCATTAAGTTACCACCAAGATTTCCTTTCTTGACGGTACCTAAGTTTTCAACAATATGGTTATAGCGATCTTTTTTAGCCAATTTTGTGGAAGCAGTTGAGGTTAAATAAGAATTAAAACTCTGCTCTACTCCATAAACACCGACACCATCACCATTTAAAATACCGACAAGATTTGAGTTAATCTCGCCTGTAGGATAGTGACGACGATAGGAATCATTCAAGATAATTCCGGTCTTTGAAATCTTTCTTACTTCTTTTGCCTTATCAGTCTCGAGATAATGTTTTAAATGCACGTAACGGCGTGTAGGATCTTTAGTCTTTTTGTAGAGCTCATTAACATCAATTTCAAGAATTGAAGCTAACTTTTTCATCTTAGAAGGATCATCATAAACTCCTTCTTCATGTAAAAATTTAGGATCGGCTTCTACGGATTTTACAGGTACAGAAATAGCTAAGATTTTACCATTTCTATCGGTAATTAAACCTCTTGGAGGCTCGTAATGGTAGTTTCTGACGACACGAGCATTACCTTCACGGATAAGATTTTCTGGATAAAGAACCTGTATCCAGAATAACCTGGCTAGGATATATATGAAAAGACAGCCTACAGAAAACCATACGATGGCTATTCTGGTTGTTGATACTTGTAGGCGGCTATAGGATCCATCGTTAACTTGTTTTAAAGCCATTTATCTCAAATCGATTACAACTTCGTCTTCAGTTTTAGGCTGAACCATACCAAGCTTTTCATCAGCATTTTTACGGATCACAGAATACTCTGTTAAGGCTTCTCTGTCAGATAACAGAGTTAACCATTCCTTATGCAGAAGCTCGTTATGCCTTATAACCTCATTATACTGTATAGTCATATCACGGGTCATCTGTACTTGATGCACCTTTAATACGGCTAAAGTTGTAACGACAAGGATCAGAACATAAGTCAAAAGATTTGAGAATATGTCATTTAAAATAGTTGGGACCAAAGCCTTTTTCTGTTTTTTATAACCTTCAAAAAGGCTTAATGATGGTACAGCTAACTGAGACTCACCATCATTCAATAAATCTGTTGGTGCCTGAATTCTAATGATATGTTCATGGGTTACCTGAGTGGTAACACTAGGAACAACCTTTTGCACAGGTTTGACCTGTGGATTAGGTCTATCACCAAACTGAGGTTCCCTCTTTTTAATTTGAGGAGCCTCTGTTGGAAAATTCTCTTCTAGCTTTCTTACTGCATTTGACTGTTGCATCTAGGGTAGCCTCTTAAGCCTCTTGCAGATCCTAAGTGTGGCACTTCTAGATCTTACGTTGGCTGCTATTTCTTCAGGAGTTGCCTTAATAGCACCTCCTACAGGCTCCACTTTTGCTGTAGCAAGTCTCATTTTTTCGGCTTCTTCAAAAGTAATTGGAAGGCCATTTGGGATCTTCTGTCCCTGAGACTTATCTTTTATAAATGTTTTTACTATTCTGTCTTCTAAAGAGTGGAATGAGATAACACACAGACGACCGTCATCTGCTAATACATCAATACTGCTCTCTAGAGCTTTTTTTAATTCATCAAGCTCGCCGTTTACAGCAATTCTCAAGGCTTGAAAACAGCGGGTAGCTTTGTGTTTAGGAGTAGGCTTACCGCCGATTACTCTTTTAATAAATTCTGATAATTGCAGTGTAGTTTCAAAAGGTGTCTTCTCGCGCTCTCTTACTATAGCTGTAGCTACTTTAGCTGCAAAATTCTCTTCGCCATAAACTTTAAAGATATAGGCGAGATCTTGTTTTGAATAGGTATTAACGATGGTCTTGGCATCTAACTTAGCACTCTGATCCATTCGCATATCTAAAGGACCATCTTTTTCAAAAGAAAAGCCACGAGTAGGATCATCAATCTGAGGAGAGGAAACACCGATATCCATTAAGATACCGTCAACCTTTCCTTCAATACCTAAAGACTCACATACCTCTTTTAGATTTGAAAATGCACTGTGTGTGATTTTAAATCTAGGATCTGTAATGGTTTTGGCTGCTTCTACAGCGGTTAAGTCTCTATCAAGACCATACAATCTGCCATTAGGACCTAATCTTTCTAGAATTTTTCTAGAATGGCCGCCTCGACCAAATGTGGCATCTACATAGATCCCATCTTCCTTGATATTCATGCCTTCAAGGACTTCATTTAGTAATACAGGAATATGTGAAAATGCCATGATAAATTCTTATTATTCTAAATACTTATAGTTTTAAATTAGCAAGCACGCTGTGTGATGCAAGATCTTTTGCTGCCTGCTGTAATAATTCGTCATCAGCCTTACGCTGAAGAGCAAAGTTATCTTCAGACCAAAGCTCAAATTTGTTGTTAAAACCGATAAGATAAGCTTTCTTAGTGATCTCACTTACCTGTCTTAACTCAGGTGGTAATAAAATTCGACCTTGGGCATCTAACTGACAAAAAACTGCACTGCCTAAAACAATACGCTGAATGGTACGACACAGTGGATCAGTCATAGTAGGAAGTGAGCCTAAGGTTGAGACTACGTTATCCCATTCACTGGAAGGGTATAGCCATAAACATTTGTCAAACAAGGAGCGAGTGACTATGCACTGACCATCTCCATCATCTGCAAATATTTCTCTATAGCGTGCAGGCACAGACAGTCGCCCTTTAGAATCAAGGGAAACTTCACTTGTTCCACTTAAAAGCAAACCGTCAAACATAATTTAAAAAGCCTAATTCACACTACCTAGTAGTCATTTTGGGGAAAGATTAATACTACTTTCACCACAATTTACCACTTTTACCCATTTAGTTTACCAAATCATATGAGAATTTCAAGAAAATAATATCTAGCTCTTTTATAAAAAATCTTTTAATTCAAGATGTTACAAAGAATATGTAAATGTGGGAGAAAAAATTATTTTTGAAGATTAATCTTCTCTATCGCATTATTAATCAAGGCAATTTATTAAACAAAACAAGAAAAAAATGTGCGCAAATTGTAGCTTAAAATTACGTTGTTATAAGGATGTGATCTATTACACATTTTTTAGTGCAAATAAACTGAAAGATGTCCATTTATGAGCTTATTTTGAACTATTAATGGTCAAACAAATGCAATTGCTGAATATACTGATGTAAAAATATAGAAGTGTATCTTGTGATATTGAGATTTAAATAGAAAGAGGCTTAAAGATGAGTCAACCTGTAAGCCGAGTTCTGTTCTGCTAAGCAGTGGCAACCATTCCTCTAGACCAGCAATCGCTCGCTGGTTCCAGCAATCAACCCGCCCTCGGTTCGGACCAAACCATAGAGAGCCTATTTGATCTTGCTCCAGGTGGAGTTTACCATGCCTTTCCTATTGCTAGAAAAGCGGTGAGCTCTTACCTCGCCATTTCACCCTTACCACAAAGTGGCGGTTTACTTTCTGTTGCACTTGTCATGGGCTTGCGCCCTCCAGGCGTTACCTGGCACCTTGTCCTTCGGAGCTCGGACTTTCCTCCCCCAGTGACCGTATGCTTAAAGATCTTAAACACGCGTGCACGGCAGCGATTGCCCGGTCGACTCACGTGCATTATACATGAAAAATGTTGACTCTTCGAACTGTTAATTACTTTTATTCTAAAGCTTTTTATTCATCGCTTTTGTTTTTAAGATCCAAAGCTAGGTTATATAAATCGTTCTTTTTAATACCAGTAAGATCTGATAAGACATTAGCAACCTGTTTTACAGGAGAGGTCTTGATAAGCTCTGAAATGGCTTTTACTACAGAAGCAGGAACAGAGGATGTTTCCTGTTTTAATGAACCGATAGCTACTACAAACTCACCTTTGGTTCTATCTGGATCTGCCTTTAAAAATGAAGCAGCATCCTTTGCTTTTAATCTATAGAAAGATTCAAATGTCTTAGTCATCTCTCTGCATAAAGTTACATCATGCTCAGGTAAAATCTTACCTACAATTTCCATGGTATCGACGATACGACGTGGGGTCTCATAGAACACAGCTGTGTAATCTGCGTTCTCTAGAGACTGAACCTTTTCTGTTAATTCCTTTTCTTTTACAGGGAAAAAGCCTAAGAACATGAATTTGTCTGTAGGTAATGCACTAGCTTCAAGAGCTGTAATTAAGGCACATGGACCTGGTAGTGGCACTACTCTTACATCTGCTTTTGAGCATAGTGTTACTACTCTATAGCCAGGATCATTGATTAAAGGAGAGCCTGCATCAGAAATTAAAGCGACGATACCGCCATTTTTAACTTCATCAATAATGATAGATGCTCTTTGTTCCTCATTATGATCATGACAGCTAATCATCTTTTTACCAGAGATCCCTAACTTATCTAATAAGATTTTTGAATGTCTGGTATCTTCAGCTGCAATTAAAGTTGCGTTTTTTAGAACTTCAATTGCTCGTAAAGTGATGTCATCAAGATTACCAATTGGAGTAGGAACAATATATAAAGCACTGTCTAACATGTTTAACCTTTTATCTTTGAAAATCACAGCTTCAATTTACTGCTTTCATTTAACTAAGGAAGCATTATACCGTCTGATGGCTTTGCTTTCATGTGAATTTAGGAAAAGCGCCATTCAGTCTTCTTTTACGTAAGGGTAGAAAGCTCGTCCCCAATCTCTGTCATGATGCTTTAGCATGATATCAAGAACAGATGGCATCAGTTCAGATAAGATTTCACAACCGTCATGCAACTGCATGCGATTAGCTTTACTGTTACAGGTAGCACCACCATGGAAGAGCTGATTTCTGATGGTATAAAGTCTGTCAAAGACAATGTTCAAGACCATAGCTGTATTCTGTGTCATTAAAGCTTTTAATGCTTTTGAATTGTAGCTTTTAAAAGTTAACTCCCAGTCAGCATCTCTGTCACCACTATTGTAATAATTCCAGTATGGTTGATAGGTATACTTATTTTCTAAAAGTGCTTTGATGCTCTGAGAAAATCTTTTCCACAAAATCTTATCTAAAGTCTTTTCTTCATCAAGATCACAAATTACAGTCAAAAAGTCTCTAAAACCAACCTTTTCACCAAAATAACCATCAGTAGAAATCTCTTTGCCATAAGCACAGTTAAAGGCAATCCATAAAGAAATAAACTTCAAATCAATATCTTCTTCAGGTAGCGCTCTAGCCTTTTTAACCCAACTTATGGCTCTGTGAATTCTGATACGAAATGACTCATCACAACCGTCACGAGTCGCTTTGTAGAGTTTTTCAGTGTTTTCAATACACATATCATTACCTATTACATATATCAATCAACAACTTGGCATTACTATCTACTATGAGTGATTTTTGTTTCAATACACGTTACCTATCTCACATTATGGTAAAATATCCAACCAATAATTCATTTGTGATTTAGCAGGAAACTATCGTGAAAGCTAAAAGATCAACATTAAATCTATGTTTATGCAGTTTATTTGCAGCTGCAACCATTACTCTATCTGCTTGTGCTTCAAATGAAGCTACTCAGAAAATCGCATCAACCAATGCTTTTGGTCCATTAAATCTGACCACACAGGAATATCAGCAGGCATTTGATGATGCTTCAAGCGACACTAGCTTTAAAGCTCAAGTTCTTCTGACCCGTTCTCAGATCGTTTCAGGAGATTTAGATAAAGCAGCATCTAACATCAATGATCTATATGCAAATGCACAGACTGATGTTCAAAAAGATCAGGCTTCTTTAGTTAAAGCTATGCTATTAGTTAAACAGAACCAGTTAAAAGAAGCATCTGCACTGTTAAATCAGGTTAACTATAAAGCTCTTCCAAAGCAGTCACTGTCTTACTACTTAATCTTAAACTCAAATGTAAATGCAAAGCTTTACAGACAGACCAAAGATCCAAAGTATCAGTTAAATGCATTCAAGAACAAAGCTACTTTATTAAAGATTGTTGAAAAGAAATCAGACAGAGCAACTGTTATCACTCAGAGTAACGATTTATTAAAGTCTCTAAGCGATAAAGATTTAGCTCAGGCAATGAAATCAGCTCAATCTGATTATGATAAGGGCTTTATTGAGTACGCTATCATCACTCGTTCACAGAGCAGTGAGCTACAGCAACAGGCTTTAGCAGAGTTCTCAAAGAAATATCCTAACCACCCTGTAAACGAGCTTATCGCTCCTTCTCAGGCACAGGATACAGCAACAGAAACAGCTGACAACACTGTAGTTGATAATGAAGTTGCTAATTCATCAGATGACGCAACACCTGATAATGTAGCTCCAGCTAATGTTCCAGCTAACGCTCTATTCAAGTTCTCAGACGGTGACAGAATTGCAGTGTTATTACCTCTATCAGGTCGTTTTGCTCCAATCGTAGGCGAACCTGCTAAGTTAGGTATCTTAGCTGCTCTAAAAGATAGAAATTCAAACTCAAAAGTTGTTTTCTACGATACCAACAAGAACAACATCTCTGAGATCGTAGCTAAAGTTCAGAATGATGGTACCAAGTTAGTTATCGGTCCTATCTTAAAGCCTGAAGTTAATGCCTTAAATTCAACCGGTCTTAAGGTTCCTTCAATCGTCTTAAACCAGCCTGAAGGAAGCAAACCTGCTAATCAGTGGTACTTCGATTTAGGTCCTAACTATGAAGGTGCTATTGCAGCTTCAAAGATCTATGCTGATGGCTACAAGAAACCAGTTGTTATTGCTCAGAGCAGTGATACATCATCACAGCGTTCAGTACACAGCTTTAAGACAACCTTCTCAAAGGTAAATGCAAACGTACCTGTTTGCTATTACTCTGATGTTGCAACCATTAAGACTTCAATGTCAAATTGCCCTCTATCAGAGGCAGACAGTGCTTATGTAAATGCATCAGTTGTTGACGCTGTAGATATTAAAGCTGCTATTCCATCAACAGTTCATGTTTACTTAACTGATAAGAGCTACATTGGTGTTAATAACTCATCTCAAGAGTTAGCTCTAAAAGGTTCAACCTTAGGTGATATGCCTTGGTTATTAACCGATAGCCCATTAAAGGACTCATTCATGCAGTCTTTACCAAAGGCCAATAACCAAGTTCAAAGAGTATTTGCTGCAGCTTATGACAGCGTAAATTTTGCTCTTGTAATTGAGAAGTTAGCAGCTAACAAAGAAGACGTTCTACACGGATTATCAGGAGATATCTCTTTAGGCCAGAACGGTCTAATTGAATCAACTCCTATGTGGGTTGACTTAGGAAAGATTAGATAAGATTAAATCAATAATCTTCTGAAAAGGCGGTTTTATAACCGCCTTTTTATTTTCAGTCGAAAATACTACTTTAAAATTCTTCTTTAAAAGGTTGCAATCACAACATCTAAATTCCAAAGTTAGGAATTTATATATGATTATTACCGATATAAGAATTAACAATCTGTTATGAAGTGACCTTCCTAATGTATGCGGTAAATCCGTTTCTGTTAAATTTTTAACATCTACAGTTTACACGGTAAATCCACGAATTTACATTCGCGGAGGTCACTTCATATTGTCTAATAAGTACACTTTTTCTTGGAAGAGTGAGAATTGTAAACTTGTTGAACACTAATGAAAGGGCTTTATCTTCACTGTTTAAATTTTTGATAAAAAATCAACTGTTGTAATCGTATGCGACACTGATGTAGTTACGGACACACATAAAAATAGATTCGTCTCAAACATAAGGAAATTAGCTCTGACTACAAACAATCAGGTGCACATTCTAGTCCAAAAACTTAATTTTGAAGATGAGCTCGCATATGCAGCAGGATTTAAAGACAAACCACAGTTATATAAAGCCTATAAAGTAGAAGGAGAAAAAGATTAATAAAAGAAATTTTCACAAAGCAGGAACATCAGAAATGATATTAAAACGTTAAATATTGATATAGAAAAACTATGGTCACGATCAACATTGTCTTGTTTTGTAACAGATCCTTGTTTTGTCTCAATTAGAGAATTCATCTGCGATTCTAGTTGTCTACGCTTTAGAATGCAAAATTCATAGACAATTTCAAACTATAAATCGTTATTCATCATCCTTTACAAAAGAGAAAGCTGGTTTGTTTTCTTCTTTTGCTGGAGTTGTAGCTTCAATCTTAGTAGCTTCTGATGTCTTGATATCGGAAGGAATTTTGTCATCTTCTGCTAAAACTTCTGATGAAACTTCTTCATCATCTGCTCCATCTTCATCATCCAATTTGAACATTGGAGATTCAGATGCTTCATCAGGATATACTTCATCGTCCGGAGCTAAATCTAACTGCTCTAAAACACTACCTATAGGAAGAGCAGATCCAGACTCTAAAGCAATTAACTGCTCCATAGCATGGAAAGGAATAAAAATATCCTCACTCTTGCCCTTAAAACGAGCTTTGAATGAAATACCTTTAGATAAGCATTGATAATCTGCAATGGCTGAAGGTAAAAGACTTAAGATAATGCGACCATCATTTACATATTCAACAGGAACTCTAACTCCAGGCATCTTAGCATCAACTAACAGATGTGGAGTGATCTTATTGTTGATTAGCCAATCATAATAAGCGGTGAATAGATAAGGTTTTAAGCTTTTTAATCTTTCCATAACAGATATCCTCTGAAGGATATTATACATAAAAAATTCATAAAAAAACCCCTGCGGTGAGGCAGAGGCTTTTGACAAAACAATGAAAATTGTTTTGATATTAACGCTTTGAGTACTGTGGACGTTTACGAGCTTTGTGAAGGCCAACCTTCTTACGCTCTACAGCACGAGCATCACGAGTTACGAAGCCAGCCTTACGTAAAGCTGAACGGAAAGTCTCGTCATACTGAATTAAAGCTCTGGTGATGCCTAAGCGGATAGCACCAGCCTGACCAGTGATACCACCACCGTTAACAGTGATGTACAGATCAAACTTGTCAGCAACTTCTAATAACTCTAATGGCTGAGCTACAACCATACGAGAAGTTGGACGACCAAAATACTGATCAAGAGTCTTACCATTGATCTCTAATTTACCAGTACCCTGCTTTAAGAATACACGTGCAGTTGAGTCCTTACGACGACCGGTACCATAATACTGATTTGCAGCCATTTGCTAATGCTCCTTAAAACTTGATAACCTGAGGCTGTTGAGCAGCATGATTATGTGACTCACCAGCATATACCTTTAGCTTACGGAACATAGCACGACCTAATGGTCCCTTTGGAAGCATACCGCGAACAGCAGTCTCGATAACATCCTCTGGCTTACGTGCTAATAACTTCTCGAAAGACTCTGACTTGATTCCACCTGGGAAACCAGTGTGGTGATAATACATCTTGTCGTGAGCCTTGTTACCAGTTACCTTAACCTTTGATGCGTTGATTACGATAACATAATCACCGGTATCTAAGAATGGAGTGTACTCTGGCTTGTGCTTACCGCGTAAACGTAAAGCAATTTCAGTAGCTAGGCGACCTAAAGTCTGACCCTCAGCATCAATAACTAACCAATCACGCTTAATTGTTGATGGTGTTGCAACATAAGTTTTCATTAAAAAACCCTTTTTTGAAGGAAAATTTCCTTTAAAACATACAGATAAAAATATCTGCTCTCTTTCCAAACAGACTGATTGCTCAATCTGCATCAAGCAACTCGGGTGGGAAACCGGTTCCTCGATTAGAGGGGCAATGGTGTATTTTAAACAAAATAGCGACTTTTATCAAACAGTATTTTCATTAATTTTACGCATAAAAATCGAAAATTAATTTTGTTTAGTAACGTTTGAACTAAGCTCTTTTAGGATTGAACCTCTTAAGATGATCTCTTTTATCTTTAAATTCTTATCGACAACTAAAAGATCAGCTCTTTTACCCTCACAGATCTCACCTACTCTGTCGTCAATCTTCAAGGCTCGAGCTGGATTTATGGTACAAGCTTTTACAGCACTCTCAAGACTTATCCTCATGTTTAGAACTGCATTTACAAAGCAGTTATAAAGATTGGTAACAGAGCCAGCTATCGTGCCATCTTTTAAGGTAGCTTTATTTCCTTTTACAAAAACCTTCTGCCCTCCAAGAGAGTATTCTCCGTCATCTAGACCTGTAGCCATCATTGAGTCTGAAATCATGACGATACGGTCATCTCCCATCAATGTGAAGAGAATGTTAACCATGGTTTTATCTACATGCACTCCATCAGTAATCAGCTCACAAAATACATGCTTATTTTCAAAAGCTGCACCGATAGGACCAGGAGCACGATGATTTAATGGAGGCATTGCATTAAAGGTATGAGTAAGTTCATTAGCTCCCGCTTTCATGGCCGCAGTAGCAGTTTCATAGTCTGTTACAGTGTGACCTATGGCGAAAGAGACTTTATTATGAAAAGCTTTAATCAGATCTAAAGCGCCATTCACTTCAGGAGCAATCACGACCTTTTTAATTAAGCCTCGAGAAAATTCATAAAGAGATTCTAAATCTTGTGAATTTGGTTTTAGTACATATTCAGGATTTTGCGCACCTAACTTTTTAGGACTTACAAAAGGACCTTCCATGTAGATACCTTCAAGAGATGCTTCATTATCATTTAACTGCTGTTTAAATTCTAAAGCTGAATTTATACTCTTTTTAATAGCAACTGTTGGCATCGTCATAGTAGCAGGTGCAATTGAAGTTACACCACAAGAAGCTTCATAAGCTGCTAAGGTTTTTACACTATCTAAATTGCCATCCATAAAGTCGACTTTTGCAGCTCCATGAAAATGCAGATCGATAAAACCAGGGATGACATAACAGTCATCAGCATTGATGACTGTTATGTCATTGATTAAAGACTCATCTTTTGCATCATCACACTTGCCTTTTAGGCAAGAGATAGTGTTACCTGCAATTTTAATATCTTTATGTTCAAAACCCTGTTTTGTAAAAACCAAGCCATTTTTTATCAGCATAAACAACTCTTTCTTTATTTTTAGTTATGTCTAAAGTGAGCTTTCATAGTCATAAGATGTAGCCCGTATTTATATGTATTATCCAATCTTTTGAGGTTCAAGCTAATGCTCCACGAGAATTATCAACAATAATTATCACCTTTTGTAAAAAAACTTGAAAAAAGTAATGTTCAACCTCAAATAATTAAAAAGTTGTGGCAGTTTTATTAGCCATTTTCGATGATAATTTATTTGATATTTCAATATGTACCATTTTTATTGAAGCTAAAAAATAAAAACTAAGTATTAACTAAGAAAATAAATTTATTCTCAATAGTGCGCAGTAGCAGAGTAGCTGCGCAGAATTTAAGGTGGGATATGGATAATTACGCGCTCCTAGTAGCAATCTTTTTTGCAGGTTTTATTGTCGGTGCTGCTACATGTTTTTTAGTAATGGCTCAGATCTACAAACACAAAAGAGTTAAGGATGAGCTTTTAAAAACCAAAAGAGCTGCCATTAGAGCTCAACGTACTCTAGACAGGTTCTTTAAAACCTCTTTAGATATGTTTTCTGAGATTGATTCAGCCCATCAGCAATATGTTCAGTTTTTAAAAGAGGCAGCCCAAAAGATTGCACCTGAAGAGGCTGACAGTCACGAATTTTTAAATCAGGGTATATACGAAGGTGTAACCACAAGACAAGAGTCAAAAAGGCAACAGTCAGAAACAACTAAGGAAGTAACTGGTACCTTAGGTGAAATTCCAACACCTAAGGTATTAAGACCAAACGAGATCCAAACTGAATTTACAGATCCTGTGAAGGTAAAAAAGAATATTGAAAAACCTTCTGAGGAAGAAACAGAGACAAAAGAAGAAGTTGTCGAAGAAGAAAAGTTAAAAGTTTAATCAGTCAAGTTAGTAACTTGTACTAAAAAACGATTCTTAAAAAATTGATACTTTTATTTGGGAGTAACAAACAAAGATGTTAAACAAGATTAAGAACGCATCATTAGCAGCTGCAATGGCATTATCAATGACAGTGCTTACAGCAGGTCAGGCTCAGGCTGCAGCCCCTATTATCAATGATTTAATGGCAAAAGGTGATATGCCATCTCTTGCCCCTATGTTAAAGAAGGTACTACCTGGTGTAGTTAATATCTCTGTAAAGGGTAAAAAAGATGTTCAGGGCTTCTCATTACCAGATGAGTTTAGATTTATGTTCCCAGGTATGGGCGACGCATTTGGTCCATCGCAGCCTCGCCAACAGGAATTCCGTGCCCTAGGTTCAGGTGTAATCATCGATGCAGCACAAGGTCTTGTAGTAACTAACAACCACGTTATCGATTCAGCAGATGAGATCAAGGTTCAGTTATCAGATGGTCGCGAGTTTGACGCAAAGTTAGTTGGTAAAGATGCTCACACCGATTTGGCTTTATTAAAGTTAAAAGAGTTTAAGAATTTAACACAGATCGATTTAGCTGATTCTGACAGTCTTGAAGTTGGTGACTTCGCTGTAGCAATCGGTAACCCATATGGCTTAGGTCAGACTGTAACCTCAGGTATCGTTTCAGCTTTAGGCAGAACTGGACTTAATATTGAAAACATCGAAAACTTCATTCAGACAGATGCTGCTATTAACTCAGGTAACTCAGGTGGTGCTTTAATTAACTTAAACGGTCAGTTAATCGGTATTAATACCGCTATTATGGCTCCATCAGGTGGCAACATCGGTATCGGCTTTGCAATCCCTGCTAATATGGTGAAGACTGTAACTGAACAGTTATTAAAGTTCGGTGAAGTAAAGCGTGGTTTATTAGGCGTTTCAGGTACTGAATTAAATGCAGATCTTGCTCAAAGCTTTGGTTATAACCAGAGTACTGGTGCTTTCGTAAATGAGGTTATGAAAGGCTCAGGTGCTGATAAAGCTGGTATCAAATCAGGTGATATCATCACTGCTGTAAACGGTAAGAAGGTAACTTCTTTTGCCCAGTTAAGAGCTGAAATTGCCACAATGCGTGAAGGCTCTGAGGTTAATATCACTGTCTTCCGTGACGGTTCATACAAAGACTTTACTGTAAAGATCGGTAAGAACACTGAAGAGTCAGAAGTAGCTGCTACAAACTCAAAGAGTATTTCTCCTGCTTTTGAAGGCGCTTCATTTGCAAACGCTAAAGATGGCGGCGTAGAGGTAACTGATGTAGCTAAAGGCTCTGTTGCTCAGCGCTTTGGTTTACGTAAAGGTGACGTTATCACTGCTGTAAACCGTGCTGAAATTAAGACCATCTCAGATTTGAAGAAGAATCTAGAGAACGTTAAAGGCAAGATTTCAGCAATTAGAATTAACCGTAACGGTGGTACCTTATTTATCACAATCAGATAATTATCTCTGAAGGTTAATCTATAGCTAAGATGTAGTTAAGCTTAACTACAGTCACAAAGGTTAATATTTCCTGTATCTAAAAATGGAGGCTTAGGTCTCCATTTTTATTGTCTTTCAGAGCGTTTTGTAATCTCTGCATATTCTTTTAATGTAGGTTATAATTGAAATAAGCTAAATATCAGGATCAATAAAATGAGCGACAACAATTCTTAGCCTTACCAGAAAGTCCTACCAGTTTTGAAGAACTGATAGATGAAAATGGTTACTTTGTAGACAAGACAGAGTTTATCAAGACTGTGTTTACAGATTCAGCCAAAGTTCTGTTGTTTACAAGACCAAGACGTTTTGGTAAGCCCCTGCTCATGACCATGTTCAGTCTTTCTTAAAAATAGATCCTGAAAAGCCATTTGATACTTCATTCCAGCAAAAGTACTTTCAAGGCACCAAGATACTAGAAGACAAAGAGTTCTGTTCAAAGTTCATGGGGCAGTATCCTGTTATTGATATTACTTTAAAAGATGTTGATGGTAATAACTTTGAAGAAGCTTACAAGATGTTTGCAGATATTGTCTTTGATGTTTCCAAAAGATATTCTTACCTGCTAAACAGCAATAAACTTGATGAATCAGACAAAGTTATCTTAAGACAGCTTACAGATATCAATTATCTAGAAGACATCAATAACTCTCAGAGAGTGAAAAACTCTTTAAAACATTTATCAAGTTTTCTATATAAAGAGTACGAAAAGTATCCAATACTGCTTATAGACGAGTACGATGTACCTTTAGCTAATGTTTCATATCATGACATACAGAATACAAAACTGTATGGAGATGATAAGGAATTTAAAGCAGATTATCATTCACGAATGGTAACCTTAATGAAAGGTTTTTTGGGTATTTAAAAAAATAAAAACGCTCTTACCAAAACAATTATCACAGGATGCTTAAAGGTAGCTAAGAACAGTCTCTTTACAGGTGTAAATAACTTTACTGTAAACAGTGTCGCAGATAAAGAAAAGAAATACACAGATATCATAGGCTTTACAAAAGAAGAAACCTATCAATTTCTAAAAGACTATGAGTTAGACGATTATGCTCAGAAAGTAAAAGAACATTATGACGGCTACAAGTTCTTTGACAAAGAGATGTTCTGTCCTTGGGATGTAGTTAAATTTGTAAGAAAGAACTTTGATTTTAAGCAAAGTGGTGAACTTTCTGAAATTGAAACAGGTAACTACTGGAATGGTTCGACCTCTGATAACTCTTTGTCTGATTACATAGGCTATTTAACCGATAATGACAATCAAAAGATGCAGAACTTGGTTGATGGTAAGTCAATTAGTTTTAATTTAAACGAGTCCATGAACTATGACACTTTATCAGAGCATAACTCTGATGATTTCTGGTCACTACTCCTACATACAGGTTACCTGACCCTAGACTGGGAAAAGTCAGATGATGAAGAGTTATCTAAAGACCATTCAACTAATAAAAATGTCTTCGCAAGAATTCCTAATTTAGAAATCTTAGATTGCTTTGATTCAAACATTAAAGCAAGGTTTAGTAATGTTGTAAAGAAAGACAACCTTGCTTTAAACATGGCAAATGCCTTATTAGAAGGTAATTTTGATTTCGTACAGGATAAGTTAGGATCACTATTACGTTCATTTGTATCTGTAAGAGATACTGCAACCAAAGCTCCTCACGAGAATTACTACCACGGATTCTTAAACGGTATCTTTACTAACTGTAAAGATAACCTTGGTAAATACCGTTCTAATTATGAAGCAGGTGATGGCTATGCAGATATTACCTTTAATAATCTAGGTGGTACTAAATCTTGTGTTATTGAAATTAAAGTCTGCAAAGAAAAAGAAAGTAGAGCAAAAAAAGCTAATGAAGCTATTGAGCAGATCCTTGAAAAACACTATGCAGATACTATTTTTGAAGATGAGAACATTACCTGTGTAAATGCTGTAGGTATAGCATTTTCAGGAAAAAACTGTGCAGTTTCGGTAAAGAAACTAAAGTGATCTATATCCTTTTTTTTAATAGCTTGTATATCAGCGGGTAAAAACAAGAAAATTGAGCAACTCAAGCTATAAGTCTTAGTTTTAGTGCATTAGAACAATCTTTTAGACAAAATTTTTCGCAATAAAATTCAACTTATTGTAAAATGAGCATAATTGTAAGTTATTAAATAATTATTTTAAGGAGTTTCTTGTGGAAACCCAGGAAATCAAAAAAGAGCAAGAGTTAAATAAAAACGCTGAGAAGCAGACTGAAACTCAGGCTCAAGAAGGCACTCATTTTGAACACGTAAAAGAGACCTTAGAACTTTTATACAAGACCTTTCCAAAAGCTTTTGTAAAAGACGGTGAGGCTCGTCCTTTAAAGATTGGTATCTTTGAGGATTTAAAAGAGAAGTGTGCTTCTGTTGAAGGTTTATCTATTTCAAAAGTAAGAGCCGCTTTACGTTTATATACTTCTCGCTTGAAGTATTTATATAGCGTAAAAGAAGGTGCTCCAAGAATTGATATCGATGGTAATGAGTGTGGTGATACTGTAAGTGCAGAACACGCAACTTATGCTAAAGAGCGCATCGATGAGATTAACGCAAAGCGTAAAGCATCTAAGCCTCAGAAATCTCCTGTAAACAAGAAGAATTTTAAGAAGCCTGTAAATGGCGCTAAGTTCCATAAGAAGCCTAACAAGGTTGATGGCATTAAGCCTACAGTAGAAGACTTAAAAGCTGGTACTGAGGTTTTAGTTCTAAGTTCAGAACAGCGTTTCGTATTTGGTGTTGTAGCTGAAAATGCTCAGAAAGACACTGTATATGTAACCTTAAAATCAGGTCTTACTGTAAATCTTCCACTTGAGAGAGTTCTGCTTCCTAAAAAAGCAAAATAGGCCTAACTTAAAGTGAATAAAATAATAAAAGTAGCTGTAGCCTGCGCTCTTGTAGGCTACGCTATTGTAAGTGAAGCAAAACTTACAGTTCCTTCTTTAGAACAGATGCCTGTTCTCTCTCCTGAAGAAAGACACGAAACATCCTGTTCTAGAATATACAATTACTTCACAAGAGCTCATTACAAGATTGTTGATGTTAATGATGATTTTGCTAAAAACGTCATAGGCAGACTCATGAACTATCTTGATATGAACCATTCTCTTTATACACAAAGTGAAGTTGATTCTATTTATGCTCATACTAAGAGCATTTTAAATGGTATTAACAAGTGTGAACTTGATTATCCTTATTCTCTGTATAACGAAAACATTAAAAAGCGTTATCAGAAATACAAGTTCATGATCGACAATGTCTCTGAAAATCTTGATTTAAATACCAATGAGACAATTGCTCTTGATAGAACCAAAGCTCCATTTGCCAAAACAGAAGATGATTTAAAGTCTTTATGGAAGGCAGAGCTTAAAAATGAGTTTGAAACACAGCTTTTAAACGGTAAAACTAAAGCTCAGGCTGTTGAACGTATTAAGAATCGTTACATTGTAGCGATGAGAAGAATTTCTCAGTACTCTTCAGAAGATGTTTTCTCTGCATTTGAAAATTCATTTGCAGCAGCAATCGATCCTCATACCAATTACTTTGGACCTGTGGAGTCTGAAAACTTCAATGACGATATGAACCTGTCACTAGAAGGTATCGGTGCAGTTTTATCCCAAGAGGATGAATACACTGTAATCGTACAGATTATGCCGGGCTCTCCTGCTGAAAAGTCAAAGAAGTTAAAGCCAAAAGATAAGATCGTTGCTGTAAAACAGGAACACGGCAAATTTGAGGATATCATTGGCTGGAGATTAACTGAGGTAGTTAAAAAGATTAAAGGTAAGAAGGGCACTAAAGTTGTACTTGAAATTGAGCGTGGCGAAGGCGCTGCTGCTAAGACCTTTAATGTTGAACTTACACGTGACAAGATTAGACTTCAGGATAAAGAGGCAAAATCAAAGGTTTATACCTCTTATGATGGCAGAAAGATTGGCGTAATCACTATTTCTAGCTTCTATACAGACTTGTCTTTAAATGTAAAACGCGAGCTTTCAAAGTTAGAAAGTGAGAACGTAGACGGTATTATCGTTGATTTAAGAAACAACGGTGGTGGTTTATTACCTGAGGCTGTCTATACTACAGGTCTTTTCATCAAAGATGGTCCTGTAGTTTTAGTTCGAGATGTTAACGGCAATGAGTCTGCTTATGATGACACCGATGCTTCTATGTTATATAAAGGTCCATTGGTAGTCTTAATCAACAGACTGTCAGCATCAAGCTCTGAAATTATGGCTGCAGCTTTGCAGGATTATGGTAGAGCTTTAATTGTAGGTGACACCTCTTACGGTAAGGGTACTGTGCAGCAGTCTCGTCCACTTACAAGACTCTATGATCTCATCGGCGCTGATTTAGGCTCTATTCACTACACTATTGCCAAATTCTACAGAATCAATGGTGGTTCAACTCAGCTAAAGGGCGTAACTCCAGATATTGCTATGCCTACTTTAATTGATGTAACTGAGTTTGGTGAAAAGACTGAACCTAATGCTTTAAATTGGGATAAGATTGCTCCTTCTAAATATCAGAAGTACTCAGATCCAAGCTTCTTTGTTAAAGATCTGATGGCACTGCATGAAAAGAGAATCAGCACTGATCCTGTCTTTAAGGTAATTCAGTCTGAAAGAGAGCGTTACTATAAATTAAAGAACAGCAAGACTCTTACCTTGAATTTTGAAGAGCGTAAGAAAATGTTCGATGAAGATGAGAAGATCACCTTAAAGAACACCAATATCAGACTTAAGGCAATGCATAAGAAAGAAGTTAAGTCTGTAAAAGATTTGCCTGACGACTTTGAGTATGACGATCCGATTTTACAGGAAACAGTAAATATTACCTCCGACTACTCAGATATGCTCAACAAAGCAGGTGCTCATGAAGTCGAAGAAAAGCCATTGCTACTGCAATATCAGGCAGAAAAAGATAATTAGTTAAAAAAGCCTGGAAAATTCCAGGCTTTTTTGTGAAAGCAAGGAAATATCATGGAAAAGAACAATACCTATAAGGCACAGAAACGTACTGATTATAAAGCACCAGACTTTACCTCAAGCCATATTGATCTTACCTTTGAACTTGACGATGAAGCTACCAAGGTAACAACTGTTGCTAAGTATAGAAGATTAACTAATGATCAAAAGGCTCCTTTAGTCTTAGATGGTGAGAATTTAAAGCTTCTGTCTGTTAAGTTAGATGGCATTCCTTGTAAGTATAAGATTGTCAAAGACAAGCTTGAGATTGCAAATGTTCCAGATGAGTTTGAACTTGTAATTGAGAATGTAATAAATCCAACTGCTAATACTTCTTTAATGGGCTTATACAAGTCAAACGGAGCCTTCTGCACACAATGTGAGCCACAGGGATTTAGATGCATTACTTACTTTTTAGACAGATCTGATGTTTTAGCAAAGTACAAGGTAACCATCATCGGACCTGAGTATGGCTGTGGCGTGCTTTTATCTAATGGTAACCTCATTGATGAAGGTACTAAAAAGGGTAGAGCTTATGCTGTTTGGGAAGATCCTTTCCCAAAGCCATCATATCTGTTTGCATTAGTAGCAGGTACCTTTGATATCGTAACTGATACCTTTACTACTAAGTCAGGACGTAATGTTTCACTGCAGCTTTATGTTGACAGAGGCGCCTATGATAGAGGTCTGTGGGCAATGCAGAGTATTAAGGATTCCATGAAGTGGGATGAAACTCGCTGGGGGCTTGAGTATGATCTTGATAACTTCAAAGTTGTAGCTGTTGATTTCTTCAACTTCGGTGCTATGGAAAACAAGAGCCTTAATGTCTTTAACTCAATCTATGTAATGGTTGATCCACAGACAGCTACTGATACTGCTTTCTATAATGTTCAAAGCGTAATCGGACATGAGTATTTCCATAACTATACTGGCGACAGAGTAACTTTAAGAGACTGGTTCCAGTTATCTCTAAAAGAGAGTTTAACTGTATTCCGAGATCAGGAATTCAGCTCAGATGTTGCAAGTCGTGCTTTAACCAGACTTCATGCAATTAACGTAATCCGTGGACCTCAGTTTGCTGAGGATGCATCTCCTATGGCTCACCCAGTAAGACCTGAAGAGGTAATGGAGATGAACAACTTCTACACCGTAACTATTTACGATAAAGGTGCTGAAGTTATCCGCATGATCCACACTCTGATAGGTGAAATCAGGTTCAAAAAAGCTTTAAATCTGTATCTGACCAGATTTGACGGTCAGGCAGTAACAATTGAGGACTTCCTGTCCTGTATGGAAGAGGCAGGCGAGATTGATTTAACTCAGTTCCGTCGCTGGTATACACAGGCTGGTACTCCAAATGTAACAGCTTCATGGACCTATGATGAGGCAAACAGAACCTTAAACTTAACTCTATCTCAAAAGACCAAGCCTACACGTGACCAGAAAGAGAAACTGCCATTCTATATGCCAATCAGGATCAGCTTCTTAGATGAAGAAGGCCATGATGTGCATCCTTCAGAGCTACCAGCTTCTGGTATTATAGTTCTAAAAGAAGAGTCACAGACTTACTCATTTACCTTAGATAAAGGTACCTTACCAGTAATATTACGTGACTTCTCAGCACCAGTTAAACTTGATGCTCCATACACAACCGAGGAATTACAGCACATGCTGTCATTCTGTGATGATGCTTTTATTAAGGTTGACAGTGCACAGACCATGCAGAAGCGTTATGTTCATGAAAACATTAAGCTTTTAGAACAGGGCGGTACTCTAAAAGATCCTGTAGAGTTAATTGAGTCATATAAAGCTCTGTTAAAGTCTGTTGATAAAAAGACTGATCTTTTGTTACTGAATGAGACCTTAAAGATCATGTCTGTAGCATCTTTAATGGAAACCTTTGAAGACAACATCGACATTGATGCAATTGCAAGATTACACAACGAATTAGAGCAGAGAGTTGCTGTTGCCTTAGAAAAAGAGTTCTATGAGATTTACGGCAGAATTAAAGCACAGTCTGATATGTACTCTGTAATTGATATGTCACGCCGTGCCATCAGCAACAGCGCTTTACATATGCTGTCAGTAGCTTATGTTGCAACCGCTAAGTCTGATGTAGCATCAGCTTTAGTTCTAAGACACTATACAGGTTCAGCTAACATGACTGACAAGTTACAGGCTTTAACTGATGCTGTTTACTTAAATCTAAAGTGTAAAGAAGAGCTCTTAAAGAGCTTTGAAAAAGATTACTCAAAGAATGCACTAGCCTTTGATAATTACTTTAGAGTACAAGCTACAGTACCTGATGTATCAGCTGTGGATAATGTTAATGAGTTAAAGAAACATCCTTCATATGATGGCAACAACCCTAACAGAGTAAGAGCTCTGCCAGGTGCTTTGGCTTTGTCAAATCCTGTAGCACTAAACGATTTATCCGGTCGTGGTTATGATCTTTTATGCTCTGAAGTTCAGAGATTAAACAGCATTAACCCAAGTGTTGCTGCAAGAATATTAACCCCATTGTTAAGCTTTAGAAGACTTGATGATAAACGTCAGCAGATGATCCGTGAACGTCTTGAGAAGTTAATGAAGCTCCCTTCAATCTCAAGATCTATTTACGAGAAGGTAGAGTCTGCTTTAAAAGTCGTAAAGTAGTTGTTGATTGAAAGAGTAATAAAGTAATGTACGGATATAAACATTACAGATTTTCCCTGTCAATTGACAGGGATACTCTCCTGTCTGTTTATCAGGGGGCCGTAAAGAGGATCCGTGTCAGAACAGATGAGGGTATGGTTGTTGATCTTGATGCTAACCATCTAAAAGAGTTCACTTCTGAGGATGGTATTCATGGCATCTTTGAGCTACTTACCACTCAGGAAAACAAGTTTGTAAAAATACAAAGATTAAATTAGAACTAATCCTTAAAATCACGGTCTAAGTAAACAGATTCAAGATTTACAGACAAAAATTTTAAGAACATAGTTTTACAAAGCAAATTTACTGTAAGCAAAATTAGAGAAAGAAAATGCAATTGATCCCTTATAGCCTGTATCCAACTTTTATAAGACCACTTCTGTTTTTACTAGATGCAGAAACAGCTCATGGTGTGATTATCAATAGTGCTAAATTCATGTCAAAGAATCCATGGAAAACTCTTTTCTCTCAGACTGTAGCTTTCCGTCCTGTACAGATGATGGGATTACAGTTTAAAAATCCTGTAGGTCTTGCTGCAGGGCTTGATAAGAATGGTGATGCCATTGATTTCTTTGGAGCTCTAGGCTTTGGTCATATTGAGGTAGGTACTGTAACTCCTAAAGAACAGCCTGGAAATCCAAAACCAAGAATGTTCAGAATCAAAGGGGCTCAGGGTATTATCAATCGCATGGGCTTTAATAATCTTGGAGTGGATTATTTAGTTGAGAATTTAAAAAAGCGCACTTATGACGGCGTTTTAGGTGTAAGTATCGGCAAGAACGAGACTACTCCAATTGAAAAAGCTGTTGACGATTACTTAATCTGCATGGATAAGGTTTATCGGTACGCTGACTATATCGCAGTCAACGTATCCTGTCCTAACACCCATGATTTAACTAAGTTGCAGGCTCGTGAGCCTTTAATTAAGCTTCTAGAGCCCTTAAAGAAAGGACAGGCTGAGTTAAAAGACAAGTTTAACAAGTACGTTCCTCTTGTTGTAAAAATCGGTCCAGATTTATCTGACGAAGCTATTGAGAGTATTTGTCAGGTCTGCCTGGATTTGGGTATTGATGGCATGACTTGCACTAATACCACTACACGTCGTGACATCATTCACGGTATGGAGCATGCAAGCGAGTGGGGAGGATTGTCAGGTGAGCCATTAAGAGTTGCAAGTACTCAGACCTTAGTTAAGGTAAATTCAATTCTTAAAGGTAAGATCCCTTTAATTGGTGTAGGTGGTGTTTCAAATCCTGTATCAGCTCGTGAGAAGTTAGAGAACGGTGCTACCTTAGTGCAGTTATATTCTTCATTAGTGTACAGAGGCCCAGCCGTAATTAAGAACATAGTTAACAACATCTAATCAAAAAGATAATTTAACCTAACTTAAGGTCAGTGCTAATCAAAGCTCTGACCTTTTTTCTTTTAATTACAAGAAAATCATTTTTAACTCTGAACCTTTCTTTAAAGGCATGCTGCAACTGTACAACTTTTAAAAAGATGTCAAATTAAAGTGTACCTTAAGCATAGAAATGAGCCTTAACATGTGCGGAATAATGTTCAACAGTAAAAACATAACACTTATTTTTTCAAAATTACTTATAGCTAAGCAGTTCTGATATATAAGCCATTATTAACTCAGTGAAAATATAAATTAATTTTTCTGCACTATTTTGCATAAAAAATAAAGTGCAACCTTATCAAAATTGATCAAAAGTTAAAAATAAGATACGAATTTGTATGTTATATCAAATTTTGTTGACGAAAAGTTAATATTGAGTAAAATCAAAATCCGTAAGAGGAAACTAACTTCCACTTACCAAAATTTAAAATTAACTATGGAAAAATATATTATGAAAAAATCATTATTAGCTTTAGCTGTTTTTGCTGTTGCTGCAACATCTGCAAATGCTGCTACTGTATATGATAAAGATGGTTCTTCATTAGCAGTTGGCGGTCGTGTTCAGGCTGTTGTTTATAACGGTAAAGCTGCTTCTGATGTTGGTGATGGCATTGCAGAGCACGATGCAGGTTTAGTTAACTCAGCTCGTTTAAACATCGCAGGTTCTACCAAGATCAATGATTCTGTTTCAGTATTCGCTTTCTCAGAGTGGAACATGGCTGATGGTAACAAGTCTGCAACTGGTGACAACATCAATACTCGTGAGCAGTATGTTGGTGCTGATTACGGTGATTTTGGTAAGATCTTAGGTGGTAAGACCTATGATGCTGCTAATGCTGTTTTAGCTGCAACTGACGTATTTGAGGACTTCGGTGCTCGTTTACAGAGCTCAATCAACGGTGACCGTCGTACCGGCATGTTCCGTTATGTATATGACAACAACGGTATCTTTGGTTCTGTTTCATATCAGACCGCAGCTGATGGTTCATCAGTTGCAGGTAACAAGGCTGATGTTGAAGGTGGTTTTGCAGCTGCTGCTGGTTACACTTTCGATAACGTTGTATTTGGCCCATTATCATTCAAGGCAGGTTACTCATACATCAAGGGTCAGAATGATTTCTCTAAGACCATCGGTCAGTTTGAGAATTCAGAGACTTTTGATAACTTCAAGGTAATCTCAGCTTCTATCGCTTGGGGTTCAACCGATAACGGTTTATACATCGGTGCCTTATACAACACTCAGCGTGTAAAGCAGAGAGCAAATGATTTTGTTCCATCAAATTCTTCAAATTCAGACAAGAAGAAGGGGTATGAGTTTGTTGTAGGTTACACCTTCGACAACGGTATTGGGGCTTTCACTGGTTACAACTTTGTTGATGTTAAGACAAAAGAAGGTTCAATCAACTCTGATTCAAAAATCTACCGTCGTGTTCCTGTATACGTAAATTATGCAATCAACGACAACTTCAACATCTGGGGTGAAGCTGAGTTCGATGCAAATTCAACCACCGAAAAAGATCATAAAGCTCAGTACGGTGAGACAGGTACCATGTTATCAGCAGGTGCACGTTACACCTTCTAATCTAACTTAGGTTAGATAACTTTTGATTCTTAAAGCCTTATCCTAAAACTTAGGATTGGGCTTTTTTAGTAGCCAACTCAAAATCACTTCAAAATCAAATCTTCTGTTATTACCACTTTAAAATAAAAATTTTGCGATACAAAGCAGATATTTAGCATCATCTTATTGATATTTGATTGAACTTTTTACACAATCGTCTACAACTATAAATATAAAAACAAAAGCGCAATATCCTAATTAGGAATAATAATGAAAAAGTCACTAGTTTCTACAGCAGTTTTGTTGGTCATAGTGTCAGCAGCCTCTGATGCTGCTACAGTTTATGATAAGGACGGTACTGCTCTTTCTATCGGAGGAAGAGTACAGTCAGTGCTGTTTAATGGTCATGATAACTATGCAGGTGATCATGATTCATCCTTAGTCAATTCTTCACGTTTATCCATCGCAGGTGAAACCAAGGTTTTAGACTGGGTTTCTACCTTTGCTTTTTCTGAATGGGATATGGCTGATGGCCACAGTAAGAAGATTGGTGACCACATCAAAGCTCGTGAGCAATATGTAGGCGCTGACTTTAAAGAATACGGAAAGATCTTAGGTGGCAAAGCTTATGATTCTGCCCACAAAGTCATGATCTCATCTGATATTTGGGAAGAAGTTGGTACTCAGGCTGCTTTAGGTTTACATGGTGAAAGACGCAATGGCGTGATCCGCTATGATTACGACAATAAAGGCATCTTTGCTAGTGTAACTTATGAAACCGCAGCAGACGGTACTCCTTTATTTGGCAAATATCGTGATATCGAAAGTGGCGTAGGTGCAGCTTTAGGTTATACCTTTGATCATGTTGTCTATGGACCTTTATCTTTCAAATTAGGCTTAAGCCACGTAAAAGGTCAGGATGATACAACCGCAATTAACGATTTAAGATTTGATAAGGCAAATCACTATGCAGGTGCTTTATCATGGGGTGATCCACTGTCAGGCTTATATTTATCTACCACAGCCTATAAGATGAAGACTGATTTTACACAGGAAAATCCAAAATCAGACATCGATGCTAAAGGCTATGAATTTGTAGCAGGTTATACCTTTGATAACGGTATCGGCGTATTTGCAGGTTACAACTATTGGAAAGAAGATACCGAGCATAAGAATGGGACTAAAGATACCTTCTCTTATAAGAGAATTCCGGTATCTTTAAAGTACGGTATCAACAGCAATTTCAAGGTTTGGACTGAAGCTGAGTTTGATGCAGGCTCTGATGTTAAAAAGAACAAGCTAAAATCAGGAACTCAGTTTTCAGCAGGTGCTAGATACACTTTCTAAAAAAAGGAAAAACGAGAATTAGACGACCTCCTCATTATCGACGAGGTCGTTTTTTTTGATCATCGCTTGGGGTAAATACTCTTTGACGTTTTTCTTATCTTTAAGTATCAATAAAAATATCTTCAATCAAAAATAAAGCTGTAGTGTTAACTACAGCCTTATTAGATCGTTTCTTTATTTTTTACTAAAGAACAGTTCTTATCTTAAGATCTTGCTTACCATTTTGATTAAAGGCATCTCAACTAAGTGATGAACAATTACGGCAAAGATAAAGATTAAAAGGCAAAGTAGGGCAACAAATATAAAGTTATGCTCAAAGACAAAGCTAATCTTTTGTAGATCGATATAGTCCTTTATTGCTCTAATCACAATGGTATGACCTAAAAAGATGGCATAAGAGTAGCTGCCTAAGATTACTGAGAACTTATTGTTAAGTAATCTTGAGACCAAACCTTTGTTTAATAAGAATAACCAGAATAAGCCTACAAAGCACAGCTGTAACCATACTCCACCTAAAGCCCATCTAGTTAAATCAGGGAACCAGGTTTGTGCATTTAAAAATTGGATCTGCTCAGGTGGAATTGATAGATCATCTGGTACAGGAACACCTGTTGAGCCTGCATATAAACTTATCACGATGGCAATCAGTAAGATGGCTTCAACAATGCTTATTGCACAGGTCTTAACATTTGAATGCAAGTTTATCTGCACAGAGTTATCGTCTTTATGTAGAAGGTAGCTTTTGTAGATCTCACTTAAGAGGTAGCCAAAACCTACATAAGCAAAAGCTCTTACAAGTGGATAGATAAATGGAACTATGATGTACATGTGTCTTGAGTACATGAATAGACAGGTAAAGGAGATTGCTCCTATCACAAGATTTGCCTGCTCATGTTTTAGGGCTTTTAAAATACAGAAGTAAATTACAGAGACAAAGAACAGTACATTTACAAACCAAGCAACATACAGAATGGTTGCATCAGGACCAAAATGGTGAGTGTTCCAATCTAAGAGCAACAGTGAGTTGAAGATATTAACTGAAAGCGGATATTGATAAATATCAAAGCCTGTAGCTATATAGCCTATGAAGGTAAGGGCAATTACAAATGGAGCTAATCTTAACCATTTACGCAGAGCAAAGTGTAGGACAGTTTCTTCAGTATTGAGCTTATAGAACAGGAAAAATCCTGACATTAAAAAGAACATCTCTACAGCTTGCCAGCCTGCTCCCCACTTTACAAGCCAAGAGTATTCCTCTGTTGAAGACAGATTCAGGTAAGCTAGATGCACTCCAACTACTGCAAAAATTAGCAGAAAACGCAAAAACTCGAGGTTCTTAAATCCTCTTTCACTATACTTTCTCATTTTGATTCCTAAGGTGAATAAATGTAGTTAGATTTTTATGTTTCCGTATTTTAGACAATGTTTTTTAAGATCAATGTTATAGATGTCACAGCAATAAAAATTCTTAGAAAGTTGTATTTTATAAATGGCATAATGTTCTTAGATTAAGAGACAACATCACAGAGCTTTTACAACAGAGCTTCTACAACACAGAATTACATAAAAAGGAGCTGTCTTAATGGAGAGCAATACTGAGCTTACAACTATCTGTTATTTAGAGCAGCAGGGCAAATACCTGATGTTGCACAGAACCAAGAAACAACACGATATCAATAAAGACAAATGGATTGGTATTGGTGGTCACTTTGAATATGGTGAGTCACCTGAAGAGTGTATTCAAAGGGAGATGACTGAAGAATGCGGTATTACATTATCTGATCCTGTATTGCGAGGTATTATTTCCTTTGTCTCAGATGCGCCTGTTTGCGTGTATATGTTTTTATTTACAGCTACAGCCTATAAAGGTGAACTTTTAAAAGACTGTAATGAAGGTGATCTTGAGTGGGTAGATAAAAACGAGCTTTTAAAATTACCTTTGTGGACAGGTGACAAGATCTTTTTAAAACTGTTAGGTACAAGAGAAGAGTTCTTCTCCTTAAAGCTTTGCTATGAAGGTGACAAGCTTGTAAAAGCTGTTTTAGATGGAAACGAGATTGATCCTAAAGCTTACTGCTAGTTTTGAGAATCAAGGTGAAGCTAAGAAAATTGAATAAGGGGCAAAACATGATAACTGTATATTGCTATGAGAAATGTTCAACCTGTAAGAAGGCTCTAAAGTGGTTAGATGACAATGGTATAGAGTACAATCTAAAAGACATCAAATCAGAGCATCCTGATGAGGCTAGCTTAAAAGGAATTCATGAAAAGAGTAAGTTGCCTTTAAAGAAGCTGTTTAACACCAGTGGTCTATTGTACAAAAGCATGGGACTTGCTAAAAAACTACCAAATTTGAGTGAAGATGAGCAGTTTAAGCTACTCTCATCTGATGGCATGTTAGTTAAAAGACCTTTAGTTGTAAGTGACAACTTCGTGCTTATTGGCTTTAAAGAAGCTCAGTGGTCTGACGTGCTAAAGTAACAATTAAATCCAAATTCATCTTCTTTTATGTGCCATTTAATTCATATATTCTTGAATAAATGGCACAAATATCCATCCTTAACATCATTAAAATCGCTTATAAAAGGCATTTCTTAACTATTATAATATATTTAATAATATGAAAGTTCTTTTCATTTTACTCTTGAATTATACAGTTAGTTAGAATATACTAACCATACTTAGTAATATGCAACTTAAAGTAGTTGCTGCTAATTGTATTTATAGGAAATTAAATATCATGAAAAAATCATTATTGGCTTTAGCAATTATTGCTGTATCAACAACTGCAACTGCAGCAACTGTATATGATAAAGATGGCTCTTCATTAGCAGTTGGCGGTCGTGTTCAGGCTGTTGTTTATAACGGTAAAGCTGCTTCTGATGTTGGTGAGGGCATTGCAGATCACGATGCAGGTTTAGTTAACTCAGCACGTTTAAACATCGAAGGCAACACCAAGGTAAATGACTATGTATCTGCATTTGCATTCTCAGAGTGGGATATGGCTGACGGTAACAAATCAGCAAATGGTGATCACATTAGCACTCGTGAGCAGTATGTAGGCGCTGATTTGGGTGATTTCGGTAAATTACTAGTTGGTAAGACCTACGATGCTGCTAACGAAGTTTTAGCTGCAACTGACGTATTTGAGGACTTCGGTGCTCGTCAGCAGGGCTCAATCAACAGTGACCGTCGTACCGGTATGTTCCGTTATGTTTACGACAACAACGGCTTCTTCGGTTCTGTATCTTACGAGACAGCTGCAGATGATACTACTGTTCAAGGTGAAGATTATGACGTTGAAGGCGGTTTCGCTTTATCAGCAGGTTACACCATTGATGACGTAGTATTTGGCCCATTATCATTCAAGGCTGGTTACTCATATATCAAGGGTCAGAATGATTTCACTAAGACCATTAAAGTTGACGATGATGGTTGGTCTTTAGGTTCATTTGATACATTCAAAATCATTTCAGCATCTATCTCATGGGGATCAACCGATAACGGTTTATACATCGGTGCTTTATATAACACTCAGCGCATGAAACAGAGAGCTAACGGCTTTACCTATGATGATGGTGTAAATGAGCCTGTTTCTGTTTATGGTACTTCAAATTCTTCATTTGCAACCAAAGTTAAGGGCTATGAGTTTGTTGTAGGTTATACCTTCGAAAATGGTATCGGGGCTTTCACTGGATATAACGTATCTGATGTTAAGTTAAAAGAAGGTTCATTTAACTCAGATTCAGCAATCTACCGCCGTGTTCCTGTATATGTAAACTATGCAATCAACGACAACTTCAACATCTGGGGTGAAGCTGAGTTTGATGCAAATTCAACCTCTGAAAAAGATCACCAACTTCCAGGCGGTGAGACTGGTACCATGTTATCAGCTGGTGCTCGTTATACCTTCTAATTTGAAAATCTGTTAACCATAGAAACTGTGTTAGGGCGGGGTTAAAACAACTCTCGCCCTTTTTTACGCTATAAGCCTCTTTTGGCTTTATATGGCATCACTCAACAATTAAAATCCAGCATTCTTTATATCTTGATCCCATCTAATAACAGTTTATTAAGCCATAGAAGGCAATCTTAACAATAATAAGGATTATCCATCTAGCATATGCTATAAACGCACCAGAATGGCTGTATGTCGTCTAGCATAGACAAAGATCAAGCAGATCTTATCAATTAGCATGTTTATTTTGATTTGTGATTGCTCTCATCAGCAAACGACATTGATGAATCGATCTTCATAAGATAAAGAGCTTCAGCAATGAAGCTTGTACATATCTAAAGGTGGAGTCATGAAATCATGAGAGGGGAATGGATGACAGGAGCAAACAGGACTATTTTTAGAGATTGAAGTGTGCTTATTCAGAAAAAATAAGCTTCAAATCAATGAAAAAGTGAGTATCAAAATGGAACAAATCAAAATTTGCAAAAAATAAAGAAAATCTCAAAAAATCTAGATGATTGGCGTATATAAGCTATTTATGTCTTTGCTATAAAAATAACTTATAGGTGGTGATAAGAAAATAGAATAGACAAGAAAATATGAATATCGTTATATAAAAATTGCAATTTACTGTTTATATAGGTGATTTTAAATGTTCTTTTGAAGTCTTTTAGTCTTTACATGTAATCAGTAAAAAGTGTAGTACAGCTGTGTTGTTATTGCATAGTAGCAGACTGTGATTATTCAAAACTAAAAACTTTAAACAAAGATGCAAAGGATGTTTAATGAAGTAATAAATAATAAGACAAAGAGAGTAGGAATAGTAGAACTTAAGTAATATAGTAACTTTATAAATAATAAGAAATAATTAAGGAGTGATTTAATAAATAATCATGAGTAAAAGAAAATAGGGTAGTTGTTTTTAAACATTAAAAATGTAAATTATGTGATAAAGGGATCGAAATTTAATATTTGTAAAGTATAAAAGCAAAAAAATCGATTTTTGTATTTCATTTTTTGAAAAAGTAATATAAAATGAAATCAAATTACAACAAATATAATAAGGACAGCAAAAACAAATGGTTATCAATCCTCAAAATGATTGCACATGGACGTTCCAAAACGGCATCCTCAGCATCAATTTAACAACAGATGAAGGTAAATCATATTTATTTAAAACCCATTTCTCTGTTGATGATTTATACATGAAACCAGAAGTTAATGCGTCTTTTACCATTAAAGAAGGTGAGTTACTGACTTACTATCTAGAAGGTATCAACAAGATTTTAAAGGATGAGGGTAGTGCCCTTGATCTTGGAATCAATGCTGTTGCTTGTGAACAGTATACAAAGCCGGCTATACCTACTTCTAGATACTTTATTATGGGTTCACAGAGAGAGTATGAAGTACTCGAAGGTGATGTTGTTTCAGTATATACCAACGAATTTAAGTGTGGTGACTGCGTAGTGCTAGAACCACGAGATGCAGATGGTCTTACAAGACTGATGCTTCTAAACAGAGAGCTGTTATTAGATGTTAAGCAGCACAGAGGTTACTCATTAGGTCAGATGATCAGAGTTGATCCTGAGTGTGTATTTGAATTCAGAGAGCTTAACAACCGTAGAAACAGTCATAAATATGCTTAAAAAGATTTAATTTTCTCCTAATTTGCTGTAGTTCTTAACGTTAGTTAAGACCATTCTCTCCCTCAAGGACGCTCCATCCAAGAGGGATTTTTTTTGCCTCCTGGAGTCATCAAAAGTCTAGCTATCTAGCTAATTACAGTCCTCAAATGATCAAGCAATAGTCCACAAAAGCTTAAAAAGCTCAGTATGTGGTTGATCTAAACGTATTAGTACTTATACCTTTGAGTAGCCACATAACACACTATAACAGTCTCTAATATGATAGTCTTTAGTGATTTTGAAAGAATGATCCTATTGAAGTTAAGAGTGGAGTATAACTGTATAAAAGGTGGAATATAGAAAGTTTTCAGGCTACTGTAGAAGCAGTAGCCTGAGAGTTTGCTGTAGTCTTTCGACCATTCTCGATCTGATTTATGAACCAGATCTTTTCGTGTAATTAAATCTTTAGAGTTGAAGTCAGAATCTGTTGAGATCTTGTTGATCCATGTCTTGAAAGTAATATTTAGTGACATATTACCTTCTAAAAACATCTTCTAATCACACTATAACATGATCTTCTTTAAATAAGCTATTGATGTTATAAAAAACTAGCAAATTATGTGATCTTTATAATAAAAAATCGATCTTACTAGACACAAAGATAGGAGTGAACTTTACGAAAGTTAACGAAAGAAATGAACCTGATAATGTCTAAAATACTTGATTTTGAAAGTCATTGAACAAAATTATTAAGATTATGTCTGAAAATATCAGTAATTTTGAAAGTAAAAATTGATTTGAAAACATTTATAAAATTAAATTATATTCATTAATATAAAGATCTAATATCTATAATAATATTTTGAATTATAAGGAATAATTTAGAATTTATTAAAATATAAAAATTAGACAATCAAATATATTTATTTATATTGTATTACAGAAATTTTATAAGTTCTTATGAATTTTTAATAATTACAAAAATGAAAATTTTGTAATGAAATTTTATTACAAAATTTTAGTTATTAAATTTTAAGTTGAAATTTTTAGGGGTAAGTAGAATTTTTCAATTTTTTATCTAGTTAAGAAAATATAATGCAAATATTTACATCTGTAATCTATTAGTAATATAAGCATCCTTGATGTTTAAATGTTATTAGTAATATTAAAGCTTATTAAGATAATATTATTATCACAAAATTTTATTATGTTGTTCTTGATTATATTGTGATTGTATTTAGTTCGCTCATATTTCAACATAGAGCGTGATCTAATGATTTTTTGAGTCATACTTTCATTCTCCCCTCCTATCTCATTCTGTGCTCAAATTCTGATGATCCTGTGTCCTTTTGCATTTTTGACTTCAATTCTTTCTTTCTGATCTTCTTATCATCTATATATAGGTATTTAAAATTCACGATTTATTTTTTTTCTGGTAACGATGATCTTTAATTTTTTATTAGGTGAAAATAATCATGATCGCCCATTTTTTTTTATTGACTAGATTTTCACTCATGCTTAATAATGTTTTTGCGTTCAGAATGAATCGCACTAAATAACAACTAATAAATAATTTTGGTAAGCATTCTTATTATTTTTACTTAAAGAATTTGATTTTTGATCCCAACACTCAATTCAGGAGGACATATGAAAGATTTAATAAATGATTCAGTTGTGTTAGCTCCTGTTTCATGTCTATCAATGTCATGTCTTTGTATGCGAATGACCTTCTAGGTCTGTATATCAAGTTTTCTTTTTTTATTCGCATGTTAGTTTTTAACTTTATTTGAAATTTAGGTGTTGAAATGAAATTCAAATCTTTATTAAGCCAAGCTCTTTTATTAACAGCTGTGGCGTTTTCTCTAACAGGTTGCGGTGATGATGCTAAAAAAGGTGATGCATCATCTTCTGATACTAGCGTTCCTAAGGTAATTAAGATTGGTGTTGTACCAGGACCTTACAGAGAGATCTTAGATAAGTACTTAAAGCCTGTAGTTGAAAAGCGCGGTCATGAGTTAAAGTTTGTTGAGTTTACAGATTGGGTACAGCCTGATTCAGCATTAGACGCAGGTGATATTGATGCTAACTTATTCCAGCATCAGGCTTATTTAAACGGTATCGTTCAGAACCAGGGCTTAAAGTTATCATCAGTAGTTAACTTCCCAACCTTAGGTATCTTTGTATTCTCAGAGAATTACAAGACTTTAGATGAAATCCCTGAAGGTTCACAGGTTGGTATTCCTAATGATGCTGTTAACTTAGCTAGAGCCTTACGTGTTGCTCGTGACTTAGGAGTGATTACCTTAAAGTCAGATAAAGATGAGCAGAAAGCTTCTATTGCTGATATTGATAAGAACCCTAAAGCTCTTAAGTTCGTAGCAATGGAAGCTGCTCAGTTGCCTCGTTCATTAGACTCAATTGCAGCCGCTTTTGTACCAGGTAACTATGCATATGCAGCAAAGCTTGATTTTGAACATGCATTAGGCGCAGAGAACGTTTTAGAGCCAATTAAGTTAGTGATCGCTGTTCAAAACCACAGAGTAAACGGTGTAGGTAAGTTCTTAAAAGAATGTGTTGAAGATTTACAGTTCATTAAAGGTGTAGATTCAGATCCTGTATTCAAGAACTTTGCAAAACCAGCATGGTGGCCAAAGGACTAAGAGTTAACTGATAGCTACGTAGATAAATAAGGTAAATGTAAATAAATACGTAGCTGTCTATATAGAAGTTACAACATTAATCCTCAAACTAATCACCAAATAGGTGCAAACAAAACATAAGAGATAATTTGTAAAAACGCCTGTAAAGCCCAGTCTTTACAGGCGTTGCAAGGCAAGAGAAATAAATCCTGCTAATTAAGTTAAATACGGTGTTGACACTACCTTTAACTTAGGTAGACTTACTCAAAACCTAGTTTATATATGTGAATTGAAGATTTTGTAAATGATCCTTATTTTAGAGCGTTTATAAAACTACAAGAATTTAAAAGAACCTTATATAGGAGAAGAAAAAATGAAATTTTTAGGTAAGTTTTCGAAAGCTTTGTTATTAGGTGCTGCAGTTTTATCTTTAGCATCTTGCGGTGATGAGAAAAAAGAAGATGCAACTACTGCTTCTACTATCCCTTCAACCATTAAGGTAGGTGTTGTTCCAGGACCTTACAGAGGAATGCTCGACAAGCATGTAAAGCCAATCTTAGAGGCAAAGGGCTATAAGATTGAGTTCGTTGAGTTTACCGATTACGTTCAGCCTGATGCTGCTCTAGATTCAGGTGACATTGATGTTAACTTGATGCAGCACAAGAAGTACTTAGACGGTATCGTTGAGAACCAGGGCTTAAAGTTAAAGGATGTTATCAACGTTCCAACATTAGGTTTAGGTGTTTTCTCAGATAAGTACAAGTCATTTGATGAAGTTCCAGAAGGTGCTCAGATCGGTATCCCTACAGATGCTGTTAACTTATCAAGAGCTTTAGGTATCGCAAGAGATTTAGGCATCATTACCTTAAAGACTGAGAACAATGATCAGAAAGCTTCAATTGCTGATATTAAGGATAATCCAAAGAACTTCAAGTTCGTTCCAATGGAAGCTGCTCAGATCTCAAGATCATTAGACAGTATTGATGTAGGTTTCGTACCTGGTAACTACGCATACGCTGCAGGCATGGATTACGCAAAAGCTTTAGGTATTGAGAAAGTATTAGAGCCTATTAAGAACGTAGTAGCTGTTGCTGCTAAGAATGAGAACACCATCGGTAAGCTCTTTAAAGATGCTATAGAGTCAAAAGAATTTGTTGAAGCAATTAACAATGATCACGAGTTTGACGCTTTCACTCGTCCAGCTTGGTGGCCTGCTAAGTAATATACAAAGGTATATTCTTTAACACGACAATATATAAGTAGAACGATATGATCGAATTTAAAAATGTCACAGTACAATTTACCCGTGAGGACAAGATCTTTACAGCAGTAGATGCTGCAAATCTTGAGATCAAGAAGGGTGAGTTCTTTGGAATAGTAGGTTCTTCAGGTGCTGGTAAGTCTACTCTTGTAAGAACAGTAAACCTACTGCAACGTCCTTCATCTGGAAGCGTCATTGTTGATGGCAAAGATATTACCAAGTTAGAAGTAGCTGAGCTGTGCGCTCTGCGCCTTAAGATTGGTATGATCTTCCAGCACTTTAACCTGGTAAAAAATGCTTCTGTATTTGATAATGTTGCTTTTGCTTTAAAAGCATCAAATACTCCTAAGTCTGAGATTGCGCCTCGTGTAGATAAGCTCTTAGAGCTTGTAGGCCTGTCTGATAAGGCAAAGCTATATCCAAATTCACTGTCAGGTGGTCAGAAACAGCGTGTGGCTATTGCCAGAGCTTTAGCTAACAACCCAGAGATCCTGCTTTGTGATGAGGCAACTTCAGCACTTGATCCTGATAACACTAAAGAAGTTATCCAGACTTTAAAAAACATTAAGCAGAAATATCCTATTACTGTTTTATTCATTACTCACCAGATGGAAGTGGCAAAGAGCCTCTTTGACAGAGTGGCAGTAATGAGCAACGGTAAGGTAGTAGAGGTTGGCAGTTCTTACGATGTCTTTGCTCATCCACAAAGTGATGCTGCAAAGAACTTAATTAACAAGTCATTTGAAGGTGTTGTTCCTCCTGAGGTCTTAGAGCATGAGAAGAATCTGTATCTAATCACCTTTAAAGAAGAAAATGCTTATGAGCCTGTTATCTCTGATATCTCAAGACGTTTTACCAATACTGACTTGAGTATCATTGCAGGTAACATTGAGTACATTCAGAAGAAGCCATTGGGCAGACTATTGATCTCTTTACGTGGCAATGATGCCAACGAGATTGATTCAGCACTGTCAGTACTCAAGGAAAAAGCATACGTTCACAAGTATACTTTTGCAAAAGGAGTAGAAAATGTTTAATGAGATCTTAGAATCAACCATTACCATTTTAAAGAATGAGCTGTGGAAGGCAATTTATGAAACTGCCATCATGCTGGGGATCTCATTTGTGTTTTCTCTGGTATTTGGCAGCATCTTTGGCTTTTTACTGTACCTTACTGCAAATAAGGCTTTCTTCCAAAAGCCTGTTTTAAATAAGGTAATTGCAGCAGTTATTAACTTTATCAGATCAGTACCATTTATTATCTTAGTGGTATTTACTCTGCCATTTACCTTCTTCTTAGTAGGCACAAAGATTGGTCCTGTTGCAGCATCTGTGCCTTTATCAATTACAGCTACAGTGTTCTTAGCAAGACTGATTGAGATTTCTCTAAAAGAAGTTGATTCAGGTGTGATTGAGGCTGCTTTAGCAACTGGTGCTAAAACCTCACTTATCATCAGAAAAGTGCTGTTAGTTGAGGCTGCTCCTGGTATTGCTCGCGGTATTACAGTTACTTTTATCAGTTTGATCGGTTTCTCTGCAATGGCCGGCATGGTTGGCGGTGGTGGTATCGGTAACTTAGCTGTTCAGTACGGTTACTACAGATACGAAACTGGTATCATGATCTTTACTATTGTAGTTCTAGTCTTTATTGTGCAGTTAGCTCAATATATCGGAGACTATGTAGCGAAGAAACTAACTCATTAAATAATCTATGTGGAGAGCTAAGACTCTCCTTGTTTTTTTTTTAGAGCGCTTTATGAAAGATATAAAAAGTTTATTTGAAGGTAAGATCAAAGGTATTTTAGTTTTCGGTAAAGATATAGAAAAGAAATACCTTTCAGACTTTATAGGGGCACGTGTAGGTCATGCTGATGTCTACGCAAGAGTTAAAGATGAAGATGATGTACAGATCATCTTAAAGATTGCTTATGCCAATCGTTTAAACGTGGTAGTAAGAGGTGCAGGTACCAATCTTGCTGGCTCTACCATCCCAGACGGTGGCGTAGTTTTAGATGTGTCTGATATGAACCAGATCTTAGAGTTGGATGATGAAACTCTAACTGTGACAGTTCAGCCAGGAGTGATCTTACGTGATCTTATCGAATATGTTGAAAAAAGAGGTTACCTCTACGCACCAGATCCTGCTGAAAAGGGGGCTTCAATTGGCGGTAACGTCTCAACTAACGCAGGTGGCATGAGGGCTGTAAAGTACGGTGTAACCAGAAACTATGTACTAGCTTTAGATCTTTATAAGATTGATGGCACTAAAGTTCATTTAGGTGCCAAGACCTATAAGTTCTCAACAGGTTTGAATTTACAGCAGCTAGTAGTCGGCTCAGAAGGCACTTTAGGTGTTATCACCAAGATTGTCCTAAAGTTACTGCCATTACCTGAGTTTACCTTAAACACAGTCATTGCCTATGATTCCTTAAAGCAGGGCATCAGCAATGTTAATATCATCTTTAAATCACATCTTGATCCTACAGCAATTGAATTTGTTGAAAAGAAGGTTATTGCATACGGTGAGAAATACTTAAATAAGAGCTTCCCATGTCAGAATGCCAAGTCTTACCTAATCGTAGCTTTAGATGGCGATAAGAAGGGCGTATATGAGCGTTTTGAGAAGCTAAAGGAAGTGGTTAAGGCTCATGGCGCAATTGAGGTTATTCCTTTAGATGATGAAACTGTAGCAAAGGATATCTGGGAGATTAGAGGCGCGATTGCCCGTGCTGTTAATGCCTCAGGACCATGGGAACCTATTGATATTGTAGTTCCAATTAACAGAATTACTGATTTTGTAGATTACGTAAACGAATTAACAGATTCAGGCTCTCCTCGCATCGTAGCTTTCGGTCATGCTGGTGACGGTAATGTTCACCTGTGTGTATTAAAGGATAATATAGCTGATGAAAAGTGGCCTGAAGTGCTGCACAATACTATGGAGAAACTCTATAAGAAGTCTTATGAGTTAGGCGGTGTAGTTTCTGGTGAACATGGTGTAGGTAAGGGCAAGCGTGATTTCTTCTTACAGAACACACCTGAAGAGTATAGAAGCTTAATGATAGGTGTTAAGAAGTCATTTGATGAGTTTAACCTGTTAAATCCACACAGTGGATACGGTTTATAACTAACTGTTGTAAGACAATATTGTAAGTAGAATTTAATATCGAGAATTTTATGATCCAACTAAGCGAAAGAACCAAATACTTTACTGATTCTGTAATCAGACGTATGACTCGTGTATGTAATCAGTATGGTGCTGTAAATTTATCTCAAGGTTTTCCTGATAATGATCCACCAAAGCCATTGATGGACAGATTAGAGAAAGTAGCTCACACAGGTCCACATCAGTATGCAATTACCTGGGGTGCTCCTAAGACCTTAGATGCATTAGCCAAAAAGATTGAGCATTTTTCTGGTATCAAGGTAGATCCTCAGCAGGAACTTTGTATCACCTGTGGTGGTACTGAGGCTATGATGTGTGCGGTTATGGCAACCATCAATCCAGGTGAAAAGATTGCTATCTTCTCTCCATTCTACGAGAACTACGGAGCTGACTCTGTTCTCTGTGGTGCTACTCCTATTTATGTACCATTGCATGTCCCAGATTTCTCTTTTGATGAGAATGAGCTTGAGAATGCATTTAAGCAGGGCGCTAAGGCTTTGATTTTATGTAACCCGTCAAATCCTTCAGGTAAGGTATTTACCCGTGATGAGTTACTTGCTATTGCTCGTATCGTTGAAAAGTACAATGCTTTTGTAATTACAGATGAAGTATATGAGCACATCATCTTCGAGCCATATCATCATACCTACTTTGCAACCTTACCTGGCATGAAAGACAGAACTGTAATGTGTAATTCTTTATCAAAGACTTACTCAATTACCGGATGGAGATTAGGCTATGTATGTGCTCCTGCTTACGTAATGGACAGAGTTCGTAAGGTTCATGACTTCCTAACCGTAGGTGCAGCAGCACCTCTGCAGGAGGCTGTAATAGCAGGTTTAGAGCTGCCTGATTCATACTATCAAGGTGTACGTGATCTTTTCACCCACAGAAAGAATATCTTCTGCAAAGGGCTAGATGAGATTGGGCTTAAGTACTATGAGCCACAGGGTACATACTTTGTAATGGTAGATATCGGTGAGTTCGGTTATGAGTCAGATTATGACTTCTGTATAGATCTTGCTCGTGATGTTAAAGTAGGTGCTGTTCCTGGTTCTTCATTCTTTAAAGAACCTGTAAACAACTATATCAGACTGCACTTTGCAAAATCAGATGAAACCTTACATGAGGCTTTAAATAACCTCTCTAAGATTAGAGAAATCATTAAAGTAAAGAAATAGCTGTGTAGTGCAACAACTGTTGTTTCATTAAGATAAAACCTCTGACCAAATGTTGGAGGTTTATTTTGGGGTAAATAAAAGATACAAAAACACTTACTCAGATAATTTAAGTTGTTTTGAATCATTTTAAATAGGAGGAAGATGCTTTGAGATGGTCGGTGATGTAGGGTTCGAACCTACGACCCTCTGGTCCCAAACCAGATGCGCTACCGGGCTGCGCTAATCACCGAACGAGTTGCATTATAAGTGGATAATGTTACCTTGTCAACAAATTGGAACAAAAAAAATTTCTAAAGATGAAGAAATAAGTCTCCTAAGTTTCCGTATTTACTAAAAATATCCTCTTCATTGTTATTCTTTAGGAACTGTCCTTTCTTCTATAGTTCAAAGGAGAGAGCATAAATAAAGTTATATCCAGTTATCTACCTTTTCTAAAGCAACAATCTCACAAACTGTGAGGAGCACTCTTTTCTCTACTCTCAGAGTTATTCTTTACGACTATAGCTACATGTATTACAGTCTTATCTGTAAGACGTCTTGCGTACTTGTTCTTAATGATTTGATCTTTAGCTTCAGAAAGTTTTGTTGCAATGTCTTTACTGTTATCTGTTACCTTTAATTCAAAGACATACAGGTAGTCACCAGCTTCGGCTGTAATATCAGCTCTACCATAAGAGCCCATTACCTCAGTTGAAGCTGATACATTAAAGGTAAGCATTGCAATCTTTAATACATCTTTAAAACATGCTTCATTAAAGACTGTTACTAAGTCTTTTGAAAGCTCATTAAAAAAGGTGTTAAAACCTTCTTTTATATTATTTACATCACCAAAGATAATGCTTCGTAAAAAGATATTGTATACCTTATTTTTGCATCTTTTTTTGTGGTTAAAAGCTCCAATAGGCGGTCAGCAAAGGCCTTTTTAGCCTCAAGATTTGGAAGTCCGATTTTATAAAACTTATCGGATGATCCTTTTAAAAGATACATAACTGATAAAATTCAATGGATTTGATGAATTCATATTTAAAAAGATAAAAAGTTTAGTTGAAGTTTTATTTAGTATAGCAGGTTAGGCTAATAATGTCTGAGTAGTGTAGAAGTAGAAAAATTAGAAAGTAAAAAAAATAACCCAAATTTTACCAACTAGTATACACAATAAAGACAAAATCCCT
>HF987964.1 GCA_000431835.1 Succinatimonas sp. CAG:777 | reverse complement strand
TTAAAGTTTCTATGACCTCTGGTATCACTTACGATATGGGAGAAAAACGCTGTTTTAATGCCGGTTACCTGATGTTGCAAAAGATCCTGAGCAGTTTAGACATTAAAAAGATGACAAAGGAGATCAGGACACGACATCAGTTTCAGTTTGACTTTGAGAAAGTCTTATCTGATTTAGTCTATGCAAGAGTCTTAGAGCCTTGCTCAAAGCAGAGTAGTTTCAACTACTGTAAGGACACTTTGATTGAAGAGCCTAACTATGAATTGCATGATGTATATAGAACTCTTGATGTTATTCATGAAGAAACAGATTTTATTCAGTCTTTCCTGTACCAGAGTTCAGCTAAGTGCATTAAAAGAGACACTTCTGCTCTTTACTATGACTGCACTAACTTTTTCTTTGAAATCTCTCAGGAAGATGAATTACGAAAGTTTGGACACTCTAAAGAAAACAGACCTAGTCCTATAGTCCAGTTAGGTATGTTTGTTGATGGCAGTGGTATGCCTTTAGCCTTCGATGTTTTCCCTGGAAATCGTAATGAACAAATAAGCCTGAGACCTTTAGAAAACAAAATCATTAAAGACTTTTGTCTAGACACCTCCACTATCACTGTATGTACTGACGCAGGTTTAGCATCCTTTGATAACAGAGCATTCAACGCTCAGGTAAAGAACGCAGGAAAAGATAGTAACAAAAACATTAAGCTACAGTACATCACCATACAGCCTATTAAGACTTTAGCTAAGAATGAGCAGGACTGGGCTTTAGCTCCTGGTCGCTCTTTTGTATCTAATCCTATCAAAGCAGATGAAAACCAGGAGCTGGTTATGGCTCAGTTAGATAGAGAAGGCTGGAAATGTGACGGTTATGAAGGTGTGTTCTCCTTAGATGACATAGATGAAGATGAACCTGCTAACTACAATAAGATATTCTACAAAGAGAAATATGTTTTAAAGACTTCCAAAGATGGTAAAAAACAATTAAACGATCGCCTTATTGTCACCTATTCAATCAAGTATAAGCACTTTATGCAACGTAAGAGAGAGAACGATTTAAACAAAGCCAGAAGATTGATTGAGACTAAGAATAACAAAAAGATTAGCTTCAAAACCTCATCGGATGTACGTAAGTACATTGGATGTGAGCACACTACTGATGATGGTAAGATGGCTGCTAACAGCACTTACTTTATTGATGGATCTGCCATTATTGAAGATTCCAGATTTGATGGTTTCTATGCTGTTTCTACCAGCATCGATGAAAACGAAATGCCTGTAGCAAAAATCATTGAAGTGAACCGTGGAAGATGGGAGATTGAAGAATCTTTCATGCTCATGAAATCAGAGCTTAAATCTAGACCAGTTTATGTCCGTAGAGAAGAGCGTATCAAGGCTCACTTCACTACCTGCTTCTTAGCTTTACTTGTATTTAGAATTTTAGAAAAGAAAGTGAATACTCTAAGTTCAGAGCTTATCACTGCTCCTGAACTTATTAAGACATTAAGAAATATGAACCTAACCAGATTTGATAAGAAAAAAGGCTTCTACACAGGAGCCTTCACTAGAACCAACATCACTGAAGCTATTCACGCCTTCGCAGGCTTTAGGCTTGACTGTGCTCTACTCACTGAGTCAGATTTAAAAGATATGATTAAGCTGACTAAAAAG
>HF987963.1:17512-69156 GCA_000431835.1 Succinatimonas sp. CAG:777 | reverse complement strand
GTTAGCTAACGTACATGCCGTGCACACATAAAAAAGCCAGAGCTTTCGCTCTGGCAATAATGTTAACAAAGATTATTAAGCAAATGGATTTTCTGTAGGATACAGAACGCCTGCTGGCTGGTTGTAATTGATTGTCTCAATGCCTAGCATGCTAAATACATTAAATAGAGCCTTACCAACATGGCTGAATGCAACGGCGCCATGATGAGGATAACGCTTCTCAATCAGAACATGACGATAGAAACGCCCCATCTCAGGGATTGCAAAGATACCAATACCACCGAATGAGCGAGTACCAACAGGTAGAACCTCACCTTCAGCTACATAAGCCTGTAACTTGGTATCAGGAGTTGTCTGTAATCTGAAGAATGTAATAGGACCAGCAGTTAAATCACCCTCTAAGGTACCACGAGTAAAGTCAGGCTGTGAACCTGCTGGCTCTAACAGACGGTGTTGAATAATCTGGTAATTAATCTTACCCAACTTCATGTTGCAGCTTGTAGTATCAGTTAGCTTGCATAATGGAGTATTACCACAATGGAAGCCCATGAAGGTATCTGTTAACTTGTACTGTGGGAACTTAGGTTTGATATCTTCAGCAAATAAGTCTGCTGGTACTGAGTTATTGATATCAAGTAAGGTTACAGCATCATAAGTTACGCATGCACCGATGTACTCAGATAAAGCACCGAAGATATCAACCTCACATGCAACAGGCATACCACGTGAAGCTAAACGAGAGTTTACATAGCAAGGCTCGAAACCGAACTCCTCTGGGAATGCTGGCCAGCACTTATCTGCAAATACTACATACTTACGAGCGCCTTTATGCTGTTCTGCCCAATCTGTTAAGGTAAGTTCGAACTGAGCCATACGCTCTAACATATCAGGATATGTGTTACCTGCACCAAGCTCTTTAGCCATATCAGCTGCGATATCCTTAATGCGAGGATCACCTGCGTGCTTGCGGTAAGCAACTAATAAATCTAACTCTGAGTTTTCCTCAATCTCAACACCAATGTCATATAAGCCCTTGATTGGAGCGTTACATGCAAAGAAGTCCTGAGGACGTGGTCCGAAGGTAATGATCTTTAAAGATGATAAACCGATTAAAGTACGAGCAACTGGTACGAAATCCTTTACCATTTGAGCGATGTCTTCAGCAGTGCCTACTGGGTACTCTGGGATGAAGCCCTTTAACTTACGTAAGCCTAAGTTGTATGAGCAATTTAACATACCACAGTATGCATCACCACGACCATCAACTAAGTCTTTACCTGTTTCTTCAGCAGCTGCTACAAACATGCAAGGACCGTCAAAGAACTTCTTGATTAAAGTTTCAGGAGTCTCAGGGCCGAAGTTACCTAAGAAAACAACTAAAGCATTGCAACCTGCCTGTTTTGCTTCTTCTACAGCTTTAACTGCATCATTCTCATTTTCAACGGTGACTTTGATTTCGTTGACATTGATGCCTGCTGTTGCACAAGCTTTTACTACAGCAGCGCGACGACGCTCTGATAGTGATCTGATAAAACAGTCTCTTGATACAGCGATAACGCCTAGATTAACTGTAGGAATATTAGGTAGCATGTTGTTCTCCTTAAAGGTAAAACTTGATTATTGTTACTACTTAGAGTTTATTTTTTACAACCCCTCTAAGTTTTTATCTGTATATATTTATAATGCAGTTTTTAGATTTTTGCAAAGAAAACGTAAACGTTTACGATAAAATAATCCAAATATGTCATTAAGATCACAAAATTAGATAAAATCAAGGATATTTGTATATTTTATTAAAGAGAAATGCGTCACAAAACTCGCAAATTACCCTTTTATAATTCGCAAGTCCGTAAATAGATTTACAATATTATTAAGGATTATTACTAACAGAATGTTCGTCTTTAAACGCCTCACGTTGAAGTAAGGCGCTTTTATAGATAAGAAAAAAATTGACTAGAGAAGCTTACTTAGATTTGATCTATCAATAAGCTCTGGCTTACATAAGAAACTCTTCATATCCATAACCCCATTATTATAAGTTGAGGTATCATTTATGGTTGCTTCTTTACCCTGACTGATAGCTTTTACCATCTCCAAGACAGCATTTTGTAACTGTTTACCATCTTTTAAAATGGTCATAGCCTGGTATCCTTCTTGAATATTCTTTAAAGCGTCAGGTGTTGAATCTTGACCTGTAATTACAGGGATGTTGTCTACTGTGTAACCTTTTTTCTTTAAAGTAAAGATAATGCCAGAACTAATGCAATCGGCAGGAGACAGGATACCATCTAACTTTTCTCCTGAATCCGGTGCATATCCAACCTGTTCTATTAAAGCATCCATTCTCTTACTTGCAAGATCAGTTCTCCATGATGGGATGCTAGTATCCTCAGGCTTAATTTGACCTGATTTTACAACTAGTGCACCTTTATCAATATAAGGCTGTAAGATCTTCATGGCTTCACCATAGAAGAACTTGGCATTGTTATCATCTAAAGATCCATAAAAGATTTCAATATTTTTAGGATCATCTACTGTAGGATGCAATTTATCAATTAAAAACTGACCTTGAATCTGACCTACTTTACCATTATCAAATGTTGCATAATAAGTAACAGCGTCAGTACCAGTAATCAAACGGTCATAACTTATAACCGGTAATTTTTTACTTTTAGCAACGCTTAAAGCTTCTTTTAAGGCATTACCGTCAATAGAACCAATTACTAAAGCATCTATATTGCTGTCATCTGATAATCTTTTAATTTGTCTTTGCTGCAGAGAAACATCAATATCGCCACTAAAGAAGAGCTCAACATTAAAACCGTTGTTTTTTAACTGTTGTTCAACACCAAAACCTTCTCTATACCATCTAGGCTCAATTTGAGTTGGCATTACAACACCTACTGTAAAAGCCTGAGCTTGAAAAGAAAATAGAACTGGTAAAATAGATAAAACCAATGTATCTTTCAATTTCATGAGGTTCTCCTAGCTATATATTTTAATGTCCTTTATATATATTTAATGTAATTGTAAGTATCAGCTTACGTAAATGGTTACAAATATTGTAATGCGAGTTATTACTCTTTATTTATAAAATGTTCTTCAGAATTAAGACTATTCTTTTGTTTTTGTTGCTTTTTAAGATTAATTTTCTTCATTTCTTCACGCTTTTTTAGAACGTTTTTTAATATTCCATCCTCTAACTTCTTTTGTTCCTTGATGGCATTATATGTAGTTCCAATAACAAATAATATTGGAATTGCAATTACTAAGACTAACCAAAAAGACATCTTATTTTAGAAGTTCCTGCAAAGCTTGATAACTTGTCAGAGCTCCTCTTACTTCTTTGCCATCAATAATTAGATAAGGAGTACCAGCAATCTTAAGTTCAATACTGTCTTCAATATTTGAAGAGATCTGCTTTTGTGCTCGACCTGAGCTTAGCTCATTTTTAAAGTCATCAAAATCGATGCCAATCTCATCTAGGTATTTTCTAATAGACTTTTCATCAGAACTTATTGATCCTGGCGTCATAAACTTTTCGTGCAGTTTAAAGTACTTTTTCTTATCAAGATTAAAAACAGCCTGTCCTAAAAGAGCTAATTGCTTTGAATTCTCTTTAATTACAGGAATGTTAACAAATGAGATCTGCACGTCATAGTCTTTTAAAGCTCTTTCAAACATTGGTTCTAAGACTTTGCAATATCCGCAGTTATAATCATAAAATTCGATGATATAGTGCTTAGCATTCCTTTTACCAAGATGTGGGATGCTATCTGACTTCCTTACTTTTGAAGCAATGTTAAGCATATTCTCTTCAAGATTTTTCTTTTCATCCATTTCTAGCTTTTTCATAGCTCTTAGTATAACTTCAGGATGATTAGAAACATACTCATCGATAATGCTTTCTATCTTAGCCATTTGCTCACTATCAAAAGTTGCAGCATTGCTTGTAGCCACAAAGCCAACAGATATAAATATTGCCAAAAGAGTATTTTTTAAATTATTAAGCTTCAGAATTGTTTTCATCTTTAATCCTAACAGCAAAGTATAAAAAAACGATTGCTAAAATAGCACATACAGATAGGTTTATTCCAAATGGTATCATGGATAGTTCCCCCATTACTCCCACAAAAGGAGAAACTAAAGAACCGATTAAAAAGTACATCACACCAAAGATACCAGAAGCAGAGCCAGCTCCGCCCTTTTTAAAACTAATTACCACACCAAAACCTGCTGATTGAGATAACCCCATCATGGCACAGTAGATAGCAAGACATCCTAAAATCGGCACAAAGCTCTCAGGTTGTACAAGTGAAATTATTAAAACACCAATACCGGATATTAAAAGTAATACATAAGCAATGATTACAACTTTTAACTCAGATAATCTGCGAGATAGACGACCAGCTGAAGATGCAATAATAGAGATGCATATTGCAATAAATGCAAAGGTAAAAGAGTACTCAACGGGAGTAAAGCCATATACCTTTTGAAAAACAAACGGGGAAGCTGCTAAATATGAAAAGAAACCGCCCATTACAAAGGATAAAGAGAAAACTGTTAACATAAATTTCAGGTTTAAAAGATCAGTCTTCATCCTTAAGATTGAAACTAAAGCATTCTTTTCTCTTTTATCTACAGGTAATGACTCGGGTACATGGAACTTGGTTAAGTAAATTAAGATAAGCCCCCATCCTACTAGGATAAAAAAGATCACTGGCCATGTAAAATAGGTAACCACCAAAGAGCCTATAATAGGACCTAAGATTGGACCTAAGGAATTGATTGCCATTAAAAATGACATGAATGAGGTAAGTTCATTACCCTTAAATTTGTCACAAGCAATTGAACGAGTAAGAACAATACCACCGGCAGCTGACAGTCCCTGCAACAATCTAAAGAACACAAAAGAACATATATTAGGAGAGAGCGCACAAGCTAGTGATGATAAGGTAAATATTACCAAACATACTAATAAAGGTTTAATTCTGCCATAAGCATCAGAGACAGGGCCAATTACAATTTGACCTAGAGCTAAGCCTAAAAAAGATGCTGTAAGTGAGAATTGCACTTGAGCGGGATTTGAATCAAAGTAAGTTACAATCTCAGGTAAAGAAGGTAGATACATATCAGAACACATTGGTGCAAAGGCACAGAGCATTCCTAAGGTAAATACATAGAGTGCATATTGTAAGCGACTATTTGAATTCTTAGACATAGTTAAAGGTGATTAATATATTTTATTAAACTAAAATAGTACAAAGTGAAAATAATCATGGATGATATGAAACATAAAAGCCTCCATTTAGGAGGCCTTATTCTACTATTTATCCATTGATCCAAGGATATCATCAATCTCTTTTTGATTTACTAAGGCTAACTGTCGCTCTTCAGGAGGAAGTTTTCTGTAAGCTTGAGTTAAATGTAAAGATCTTACAGCATAAAAGAGTAGAGCTTTTTTAACCTGATGTTTTAAAACACCTTCTTTTGGTAAGCCATAATCAAGTTCAATTGCTCGTCTTGCATTCTCTGGTAACTCAGGATTTGCCTGAAGTTCTAAGGTAACCATTTCATTCCAATCAAAATCATCCTTATTGCCGGTACCTACTTCTCTAAAGCCGTTACCAATAGGATCAGAGAATCTGTCATTAGGAGCTTGGGTCTTTGGATGATCTGCACTTCTTATTCTTGAAAGAACATAATCTCTAAACTCGTGTCTGTCATAGCAGTAAGCACGGATATGCCATCTAAAACCATCAAAAGCAAATGAATGAGGTGCAATTAAGAAATCCTCATTACTATCTGATGATAATGACTTATAAACGATATGCAGAGCCAAATGACCGCGAATGGCATCTAATAAGTTTGATAGAACAGATTCATCGATAATTCTCTTAGGAGGCTGTAAACAAGCTAAGCCAACATCAGGAGTGAAGCCGAAATAGTTCTTGCTTTGAGGTAATTCATTCTTTGCATACTGAATTAAATCATTAAAGAAATTTGAACTACCGCACTGTTCTGGATAAACAGGTTTGAAATCCTCTGTTCTTAAATACACCTTTTGATGCATGTCGTAATGAAGATTCTCTCTTGGTGGGTTACAGTTAGTTACCAAATCTCTATAGTAAGATAGATCTAAAGAAGCTTGTGGAATGGATATACCAAAAAAATCAACCAAGTCTGCTCTATTGATCTTTCCGTCGATACTTAATCTGAAATCAATAAATTCAATGCGACGCTTTCTGCTCCATTTGTTGGATGCATTTGCAGATAAATCAGATTTCTTTGTTGTATCCTTCTCTGGATTTTTGTTTTTAGCCATGATACTTACCTTACTTTGATAAATCTGAGAGACTGATATTACATACTAAATATGTCAATTTAGGAATTGTGAAACTGTTTAATAAAAACTAAAGCTGAGCTTTAAATTTCTACTTTTAATAATTGTTGTTATATACCTAAGGATTGATTACTTTAGTTCAATATATAATTCAACCTTGATTTCCTCATTTTGATATCAAAAATATATAAAACGACGTAACCTCTCAAAGTGATAAAATAATACTACCATAAATTTTACTATTTAGATTAAATCGATAAAAGAAAGTAACTTTTTTTCTTAAAAGAAATCTCTTAAAACAGAATAAGTTATCTAAACTTAAAGTAAAAGTATAAATATTGCCAATTTTAATCTTTCAATAAAAATGACAACTTTAATTTCACAAGAGATATCCTTAATCAAGTGCGTTGAAGCGGTTTTGATCCTTACTATCAGCGTCCCCTTAAATTTTAATACTGAGATTTTTTAAATTTTGTTTAACCATTCTGCTCAATTTTTTTCAGACACAAACTTACCATCCCCGATACAGTGTCTTCTCTTAAATTGTCAGTAATTTCTATTTTAGGGAGCAATGCTTCTTCTGCTGCTGTTGAAATTTGCTTTTTTAAACGTTCTATAAGTCCTGGTTTTAAAGTTTCTGAATAGATAGCAACATATCCAGGATTTAAAACGCACATCACCGCTCTAATTGTTCTTATAGCCAGATCGTCTGCCTGCAACGATTCTGAAGGCAAAACACCTACATCGTTATACATAGGAAAATATCGGATCTCACCTGCCATGCCGTCTTTTCCTCTTAAAACAGAACCGTTATAACAAAAGCCACAACCCGGAATTTTACCAGGCACTAAGATAATGCCACTTACATACTCCTGGTTTTTACATCTTTTATAGCAACCTAAGGTTGCAGCATTGATATCAGTTTCAAAAAAGATTGGAATGTTAAAGTGTTTTTCCAAATGGCTAGACAGTCGCTTAGACTGACTGTCATGGCGAATTGCACTACCGACACGACCTCCAACATCATCTGACGGCATTGAAACACCGATAACAGAGATCTTAGGATATCTTTCTACATATCGTTCCATACCAATCTTAAATTCATTGGTTTGGATAGAATCTTTTTCGTCAATTAACTCTTCACGTCTTTCTAAACATTCACCAAAGAGATTATGGACAGAGTAACCTACATATTTATTACCTGATCTTATATATATAGAAAGGATCAATATTAACTTATTCATCTCATTGAATCTATAAGTTGTAGCAGGTCTGCCATTAGGAATAGATGATTTGCCTCCTTCTAGAACTTCACCTGAGGCTATTAGTAAATATAAGATCTTATTTAAAGTAACAACAGATAATCCTGTCATCTCTTTTAATTTTGAAGCAGTGCAGATTTGCTCTTTATGCAAAGCTCGTCTTACAAGCTGCAGATTTTGTTCTCTAATTTGTTTAGAGGTAATAGTGACCGAAGATTCAATCATAAAAAGAACTTATAAAATTAATGATATTAGTAGCAAAAGATCAGTAAATTTCCAAAATCACATTAAATAATGAAAATTTGAAAAACTGATCACTAAAATGACAATAGCGATTTAATCAAATTATATCATTTTACAAAACAAGTTATTAAACTACATTTAATAATAAGAAATTTTTTTATGATAATCAAATTTTATGAAAATATTAAGCTCTTGTTAGAGTATGCTTACTTTTATAAATGCCATGTTTTTCATTAGTCATTTTATTTTTTTTATTCTAATATATAATTAATGCTTATTTGAAAACTTTTAACAAATATCACTATAAATTTACACAAAAATCTCAAAGATTTACCTATTTCTGACATTTTAGTATTAAAACAATCCCTTATATATCCTACATTTTTAAGTCACATTGTTTAAATTTTCATTTTTAGACAAATTTTCATAAATTCTGATCAAAATATTTCATAAATTTGTCATTTTGAAAATTCCCACTAAAATTATTACAACGGTTTTTTAAACCTTTTTAAACACACACTGCAAACGAGGAGCCTTAATGCTTCAGATTAGATTACATGGCCGTGGAGGCCAAGGTGTTGTGACCGCTGCAGAGATGCTGACTTTAGCCGCTTTCTACGAAGGCCACTATGCACAAGCTTTCCCAAGCTTCGGTTCAGAGCGTACAGGTGCACCTGTTGTTGCCTATGCTCGTATTGATAATAAAGAAATCCGCACTCATGAGCCTATTCAGGAACCAAACGTTGTATTGATTCAAGATAAGACCCTGTTAGGTGCAGTTGATGTTTTTGCAGGTCTTGATAAGAATGGATACGTTGTTATCAATTCAAAAGAAGATCCTGAAAAAGTTGTTCCAGAGATTGTAAAGATGTTACCAAAAGGACATGTATTTACTGTTCCTGCAACTGATTTTGCTATGCAGAAGATTGGTAAGCCTCTACCAGGAGCCCCAATGCTTGCTTCTTTAGCTGCTGTAACAGGCATCTTAAAGTTAGAGTCTGTACAAAAAGCTTTCCAGGCACGTTACCCTGGCAAAATTGGTGATGCTAATGCTGAGACTGCAGCTTTAGCTTATAACTTCATTAAAGAGGAGGCAAAGAATGCTTGAGCAGATCGAAGGATCATTAGGTGTAGCTAAGGCTGTAGCCCTATGTCGTCCAGGTGTTGTTTGTGCCTACCCTATTTCTCCACAAACTCACATTGTAGAAAATGTTGGTAAGTTTGTTAAAAACGGTACCTTAAAAGATTGCGATTTCTTAAACGTGGAATCAGAGTTCTCAGCAATCTCTGTTGCAATCGGTTCTGAAGTAGGTGGTGCTCGTACTTATACAGCTACTGCTTCACAAGGTCTTTTATACATGACCGAAGGTGTTTATTCTGCTTCTGGTCTAGGTCTTCCTATTGTTATGACTGTAGCATCACGTGCTATTGGCGGTCCTATCAATATCTGGAATGACCATTCAGATTCACTGTCACAGCGTGATTCAGGCTGGTTACAGTTATTCTGTGAATCAAACCAGGACGCTGTTGATACTCATATTATGGCTTTCAAGATCGCAGAAGAAGTTGGTCTTCCAGTTATGGTATGTATGGACGGATTCGTTCTAACTCACGCTTTTGAGAGATTAGACATTCCATCACAGGAAACAGTGGACAAGTTCTTACCTGAATATCAGCCACGTGAGTACTTAACTCCTAAAGAGCCTGTTTCAATCGGTGCAATGGTAGGTCCAGAGGCTTTCACAGAAGTTCGTTTCTTACAGCAGCGTAAGATGGCTAAGGCTTTAAAGGTTATTGAAAAGGTAACAAAAGAATACCGCGATCTAACCGGTTCTAAGTCAGGTGGTCTGTTAGATTGCTACAACTGCGAAAATGCAGATCTTAAGTTAGTGATCATGGGCTCAACTGTTGGTACTGCAAAAGACGAGATCGACAGATTGAAGGCTGAAGGTATCAATGTTGGTATTATTTCATTGAAGTCATTCCGTCCATTCCCATATGAGGCTATGGCAAAGGCAATTGGCGACACCAAGAAGGTTATCTGCTTAGAGAGAGCTTTCTCATTTGGTGCTCGTGGTATTGTTTGCCCAGAAGTTAAGAGAGCTATGGAAGGCAAGAACTGCGATGTTAAGACTGTTGTTGCAGGTCTTGGTGGACGTCCAATCTTCGGTACTACTATTAGAGGTATCGTAAAGGATGCATTAGCAGACAAGTTCACAGAAGAGTTTACTTGGTTTGATGTTAATGCTGACGTTCTGAACAGCTACACAGACAAGACTGAAGGTGTAACCTTCAAGAATGGGCCAATTGCTCAGTCTGTTCTAGAGAATTCAGTTAAGGATTAGGCGGAGTAAACAATGTTAGAAAAGATTAAATTCTATCAGACAGGTTCTAATACCGTAGGTAACCGTCTGTTAAATCCTGCAATGCGCACCATTCAATCATCTGCTGACCGTCCTAATGGCCTTATTTCAGGTCATAGAGCATGCCAAGGCTGTGGTGAAGCATTAGGTACAAGATACGCAATTGATGCTGCTATGAAGGCAACTAATGGCAACATTATGGTTGTTAATGCTACTGGATGTTTGGAAGTTTTCTCAACTCCATATCCTGAATCAGCATGGAGATTACCATGGGTTCACTCACTATTTGGTAACACCGCAGCTGTAGGTTCTGGTTTAGCTGCTGCCGCTGCAATCCGTGCTAAGAAGAACGGCGACACCAATGTTCCACGTATCATCGCACAAGGCGGTGACGGTGGTACTACTGATATCGGCTTTGGTCCACTGTCAGGAATGTTTGAGCGTAATGATGACGTTCTATATCTTTGCTATGACAACGAAGCATACATGAACACCGGTGTTCAGAGATCATCTGCAACACCTCCTTCAGCTCGCACTGCAACCACTCAGTTAGTTGGCGATAAGCCAGGTGCTGATTGGGGTAAAGGTAAAGATGTACCTCTAATTGCAATGGCTCACGGTATTCCTTACGTAGCAACAGCAACTGTTGCTGATCTTCGAGATCTTGAGTACAAGGTTACCAAGGCAATGCAATTCCATGGAGCAAGATTCATCCAGATCTTAGTTCCATGCCCACTAGGTTGGGGTCTGACCTCAAATTCAACAGTTACTGTAGCACGTATGGCTATGGAAACTGGTTTCTACCCTGTTTATGAAGCTGAATACGGTAAGATCACATCTGTAAGAAAGATCCGTCAGAAGCAGCCTGTAATCAACTATCTGAAGATGCAGCGTAGATATGCTCACTTAACCGGTAAGAAAGCAGATCCTAATGTAGTTGCAAGACTGCAGGCTCTTTGCGATACCAATATTAAGAACTTCGGTCTGTTAGGTGATGAAGAGCCAAATGGCACACCTGTAGCTATTCAGGCTTACGAGCGTAACTCTGCTGTTTAAGGAGATAGTAAATTATGTTACAAAAAGCTTTTGCTGTTACCCTTGATCCAGCAACATCTTTAAGAAACCACACTGGTTCATGGCGTACATTGCGTCCAGTTAATGTGTTTAAGCTACCACCTTGCAACAATCAGTGCCCTGCTGGTGAGAATATTCAGCAGTGGTTATTCTATGCAGCAGAAGGTGACTATGAGCACGCATGGAGAATTTTAACTGAAGAGAACCCACTACCAGCATGTATGGGTCGTGTTTGCTATCACACCTGTGAAGGCAAATGTAACCGTGGCTTCTTAGATGAAAGCGTAGGTATTAATTCAGTTGAGCGTTTCTTAGGTGATTATGCTATTGAGCACAATCTATCATTCAAGCGCCCAGCTCGTGAGACTGGTAAAAAAGTTCTAATCATCGGTGCAGGTCCTGCAGGTCTATCAGCTGCTTACCAGTTACGTCGATTTGGTCACACTGTTCACATCGTTGAGATGGGTAAAGAAGCTGGCGGTATGATGCGTTATGGTATTCCTGTATACCGTCTACCAAGAAACGTTTTAGACGCTGAAATCAAGCGTATCACTGACATGGGTGTTACCATTGAATGCGGTCGCAAGGTTGAAGATATCGAAGCTGAGAAGAAGAACGGCAAATATGATGCTGTGATCTTAGGTTTAGGTGCTTCAATTTCAACAAACGTAGATATTCCTCAGGGTGATACCAACCACGTGTTAAACGCATTAAACGTTTTAGGACAGATTGAGACCAACGGTGACATTGAGATTGCTCGTAAGGTTGCTGTTTACGGCGGTGGTAATACCGCTGTTGACGTTGCTCGTTCATTACGCAGAATTGGTGCTGAGCCTATCATCGTTTATCGTCGTAACCGCGACAAGATGCCTGCTAATGCTGAAGAAATGGATGCTGCTATTGCTGAAGGCATTCAGGTTAAGTGGTTATCAACAATTGCATCTGCTTCAAAGGATTCTCTAAAGATTGAGAAGATGGAGTTAGATGAGAATGGTAAACCACAGCCAACAGGTCAGTATGAAGAGTTGCCTGCTGATGCAGTTGTTTTAGCTATCGGTCAGAATGTTGATAAATCAGTTTTAACTAAGTTATCAGATCTGAAGATGGATAAAGATAACGTAATCATCGATGAAGAGACTAAGATGACTTCAATTGAAGGTATCTTTGCTGCAGGTGACGTTGCAACTAAGGACAGAACTGTAACTCATGCTATTGGTATGGGTAAGAACGCAGCTCGTAGCGTAAACGCATACTTAAACGGTCAGACTTACAAGAAGGCTGAGAAGCATGAAATTGCAAAGTTTGAGGATATGCACCCTTGGTACTACACTGATGCTCCTAAGACTGTACGTCAGGAATTAGAAGTAGCTCGTCGTTCAAATACATTCGATGAAGTTCAGTTTGGTTTAACAGAAGAGAATGCAATCTTTGAGGCACGTCGTTGTCTGTCATGTGGTAACTGCATGGAGTGTGATAACTGCTACGGTGTATGCCCTGATAGTGCAGTCGTAAAACTAGGTGCTGGTAAAGGCTACGAGTTCAACTATGACTACTGCAAAGGTTGTGGTGTTTGTGCTCAGGAATGCCCTTGCGGTCATATCAGAATGATCCCAGAGCAGATCTAATAAGTTTGTAATCTAATCGCAAGCGGTTTACGTCTTTTTGAGGTAAGCCGCTTTTTTGATTTATTACATCTTATAAGATGATTCTAATTCTTTATCAACGGATGCAAAAAGGCATGCACTTTAAAGTCATGATTCTTAATGTATGTGCCACAGTAAAATAAACTATAGCAACATTATCATGAAATTCGATTTACATTATCTTAAGTACGAGCTGAAAGGATATTTAATTTCAGACTTTAAAAGCCGTAAAATCATGGATCTTTTAAATGATTTGGAACCTGAGAAGTATCTTCAAGAATATGTTTTGTCTTTAAAACTGCAAGATGAGAATAAAGAAAAAGTATCTTTACGTCTAAGGCACATTCTTGAGAATGCTAAAAAAGCTAATATTCCTTTGGGTATAGAATATGAACCTTATCCAAACGAAGAAGAGGCGTATCTTGCAAGACAGCGTTATATAAACGTATTAGTTCAAAAAGAAGAGTATTTATCTTTCATTAGAAAGTCAGTTTTTCTTGTCGTCTTAACAGCAATCTGCCTTCTAATAGTTATAGTTGCCAATTCATAGTAAAGATTATTCTTTCTAAAAATCTCTAACGAAGCTTCTTAAATAAAAGCCATAAATATGCCATATTCCAATTCGGTTTAATATTGAAGAGACAAAAGCACATAAAGTTTAAAAGTCAAACAAAAATAACTGAAATTTCACTTTGCTCACACTTTAAATAGATTGTATAACTTATTGATCTTAATAGATGAATTTAACGTTGACAGTAATAAAGTATCTGTTAACATAATTACATGGTAACAAAGTTACCAGAAGAATACCCTGGGGTGACATCTAGCGTTTCTACCCTGAGCCGATATCTTTAGACTTTGGTATCTTCCTGATAGTGGTGAGTAGGCCCGTTTTACGTGGAAACCTAAATTATCAACTGATGCCATACTTGAACTCACTGGTTCAAGGAGTCATGAACAGCGGATTCATTTCCGGGGTCTCATATCCTCTAAAATAAGCATTTCAGTATTTATAATTTCAAGCAAAATTATCGCAATCTGTGAATTAGCTCAATTCAACACAAAATTAAAATTCAAAATTGTGTTTAATTCGGCATTTTTCTGAAAAAATGTATATAATACCTTAGCTTCGTATTTTTACGGAATTTTGTATAGGCGATTTATGAAATGATCGTCAAAAAATAATAAGACATGAAAACGATTAGCATGATCGTTTAGTTAATTTAGAGTATTAAAATGCCTTCAATCATCAAACCTCAGACTGACACTACAATTAGCTGGTTCTTAAGTCAGTGTCATATTCATAAGTATGCAGCGAAAAGCACCATTATTCATTCAGGAGAAAAAGCTGAGACTCTTTACTATATAGCAAAAGGTTCTGTTGCAGTTTTGATTAAAGATCAAGATGGTCATGAAATGATTTTAAGTTACTTAAATCAGGGTGACTTTATTGGTGAAGTTGGTCTATTTGATGAATCTGAAAATCCTAAGCGTACAGCTTGGGTAAAAGCAAAGACTTCATGTGAAATAGCTGAAGTTTCATATAGCAAGTTCAAACAGCTAGTTCAGGTAAACCCTGAGATCTTAATGAGATTAACGGCTCAGATTTCAAGACGTTTGTCAGCTACCTCTGCTAAGGTTGGTAACTTAGCATTCTTAGATGTTACAGGTCGTATTGCTAAGACCTTAGTTAACTTAGCTCATCAGCCAGAAGCAATGACCCACCCTGATGGAATGCAGATTAAGATCACCCGTCAGGAGATTGGTCAGATTGTTGGCTGTTCTCGTGAAACTGTGGGCAGGATCTTAAAGATGATGGAAGAAGATCATCTGATTACTGCTCACGGTAAGACAATTGTAGTATTTGGTACTCGATAAAAGTTTTGTCAGGGTAAGTCTTTCTAAAGTGGAAAGACTTTCTTTTTTGTATTAATATAGCTTCCATACATTAATCTTTTGTTTATTTAAGGAGCGAAAATGGCTTCATTATTAGAGCGTGGTATCCACTCTTTTGATAAGAATGATCTTTTAGCATGCAGCCGTGGAGAGTTATTTGGACCAGGAAACAGCCAGCTGCCTGCACCAAACATGTTAATGTTTGATCGCATTACTGATATTCAGGCTGAAGGTGGAGAGCACGGTCTTGGTTTTGTTAAAGCTGAGCTAGATATCAATAAAGATCTTTGGTTCTTCCAGTGCCATTTTCCTGGTGATCCTGTAATGCCTGGTTGCTTAGGCTTAGATGCAATGTGGCAGTTAGTAGGCTTTTTCTTAGGCTGGAGAGGCGGTCCAGGTAAAGGTCGTGCCCTAGGCGTTGGCAAAGTTAAGTTTAAAGGCGAAGTTTTAGATAACGCCAAAATAGTAAGATACGAAATCAACTTAAAGAAAATCATTGAAAGAGGTCAGCTAATCATGGGTATCGCTGACGGAAAGGTTTTCTGTGATAACGAGCATATCTATACCGCTGAAGATCTTCAGGTAGGTTTAATTCCTCCTAAGAAGAACTAATCTTCACTTAATCTTTTTCAAAGCGCACTACCATCTTATGTGCGCTTTTTAATTTAAAATTCTCTATTATCACTTCGACCAAACTGTTCATTGAGTGAATAAGAGCTAAAGTTAAAGCTATTCTCAAATACAGTAAACCACACCTTTGAAAAAATAATTTGCAAGAATTTGCATAAAAACTAAATTTTTTCATACTGAGTGTTTTTACTTTTCAGATTCTCCAAGCCTTATGTATCAATAATTAGACAATGATAGATAAGTTTAAAGCTATTCAGATTTTGCATGCAAAAGGCTTTTTTAAGCCAAATTTACTTGCATGAAGTCAAAATACCAGTATAATAAGCCGCTCAAAATTGTGATCTTGTTCACAATTATTTAATATAGGATAAACCTATGAAACATACATCAAATAATCCTTGGATTTACTACTCAAGGTTCAAAACTGCTACAGCAAACGATATCAACTTAGTGCAACATGCCAAAGATTGTGTAGACTCTCTTTATGAAATCTCTACAAGAACTGAGATAAAGATTTCACAAGCATACAACCTCATCTTCAATCACATTCCTGATGAATTAAGTTTATGGATGGCAAAAGCAGCCAGAACTGATGCTCATTTATTTGGAGATTATTCTCTTATTTCAAAAGTTAGCGTAGATCATAAGCTAGACTTTTTAAGAATGACAGAATCACCTATTGCCTCTTTATCAAGACTATCCGGATTTTCTATCTTCGACATTGTTGAGAATTTAGAGCTGGCTACACGTTCAGAAAGTGAATTTATTTCACATCTAATCAATACTTCAACTCCTACTTTACTCTCCTGTTTAGAAGATCTATTACAGTTAAAGCTTGCTACCAATAGTGACTTATCACCTCCACTAAAGGCCGACTCGATAAATCGACTAACTGCCTACCATTTAGCTAGTGCCGGCTGTTCTAAGTCTTTAAATCATGAAATCACATCTTTACATTACAGAACATTATCCGAGTTCTATGAGGCATCAACTAAGAAAAGCTACAAAAAAATGCGCTCTATTTTGCCTATTCTCTCTGATAAAGAGCTTTCAGGCTACATAATGTTGATGATCGCTCTTTATACAATTTGCTGTCGTGTTCTTACTAATAAAGAAGCTTCAACAATGCACTTTGACACAAATTCAATACCAGACAAGATCTCAAATATCTTAGCAATTGGCGTATACATTGTCTGTTCTAAGCTTAATGTTAATTATCAGAACTGCTTTACTAAGAGCAAGAAGCTACATAACTTTCCATCGTTTGATAACTTCTATGCGATTTTAGAAATGTATGTAAACAAGAAGGCAGAACCTGTAGCATGTTTAGGATGCAACACTCCTTATCTTGATTTAAAAGATCCTAAATGCGCTCAAGAGTATCTGTCTGTCATACCCTGCCCTAAATGCAAAAAGAATGCAGAGTATGACATCAATGAAAACTAAGTCTAGTTTTTGATACATCATTACTTCGTTTTTATAATAGTAACCAGATTAAATTAGATAAGCCTTAGTAATTCATAAAAATGTGGAACTCTCTTAAAAATCACTTTATAAAGATGATCATATTTTTATCAGTTACAATTAACTTAGTAAATTTGCCACAACCTGTGGATATGCATTAGCCTGCATCATCATCTGAGAAGTGGCATTTTCTAAGATATTAGCTGAAATCAGTCTTGAAGACTCAACAGCATAATCAGCATCAGTAATTCTTGCACGGGCATCAGACTCATTTTCGTGCATGTTTTCCTGATTGCTGATAGTACTGTTCAATCGATTTGAAACAGCTCCAACATCAGAGCGTTTTGAATCGATGAAGGCAATATAGTCATCGATACTCTCTAATACCTTTTGAGCATTCTCTGTGGTAGAAACATCAAAGGTTTTATTAGCATCATTATATCCATTACCATCAGAAACACCCCCTATATGAGCCTGCATTGAAGACATGGTAAAAGATACAGACAAATCGAGATCGATGGTAGTGTTTGCATTTGCTCCTACTTGCAAAGAGAGTTTGCCATCGTCATTGATTAAACTGTGCTCAGACTTACCATTTAAGATCTGAGCTCCACCATATGTAGTCTTGCAAGCAACACGTGTTATCTCATTACACAACTGATTGACTTCAAACTGTATAGTTTGTCTATCCTGTTCGTTATAGGTTCCATTAGCACTCTGAATAGCTAACTGTCTGATGCGCTGCAATATTGTAAAATCCTCAGCTAAAGCACCTTCAGCTAATTGAGCTACAGCCTCACCTTCTGATGAATTTCTATTCCCCCTATCAAGACAATTGATCTGGGAGGTAAATTTATGTGAGATCTGCAAATTTGCAGGATCATCTTTAGCACTATTGATTTTTGAACCTGAAGACAATCTTTTGGTTGCATCAGCAGATGTCAGATTAGATTTTCTTAAATCAGCCTGCGACGTGATTGAGGCAAGATTTGTTTGTATCGTGATTGACATAATTCTTCTCTCCAGAAATTATAATTTTCTGAAAAGCAAGATATATGCCAGAAATACATTCTTCTTAAAGATCAGTGAATTAGAAAAAATGCAACAGATTCTTTTGACAAGATTTTGCCGTCTGTCTATTGCAACTGACGCAACTTTTTTAAGATCTCTCCGGCAAAAGACAGATACTCTCTAGAACCTAAAGAGGTTCTGTCATACACAAGTACTGGACAGGCAGCACTTGAGGACTCTGAAATTTTTGGGTTATAGCTTATCTTTGTTGCAAACAAAAGATCTTTAAAAGATTCTGCAAGCTCGTGACTAATTCTTGAGGCTAATGGTTGCATTGGATCATAGATTGTTCTTAGGATACCTAAAAGATTACATTTTGATAAATGCTTTTCTTTTAGTTCTAAAAGATTGTCAAGCAGTGTCTTCATGGAGTCGATAGCAAACATGTCACAACATACAGGAAGCACAAGATAATCAGCGGCACACAGAGCATTGATAGTGATTAGGTTCATGCTAGCCGGAGTGTCTATGATTAGGAAATCATATTTATCTTTTATATTTGCAATGACTTTTTTTAATCTTGAAGCAGGTTCCGTATCCTCACGTAAGACCGTAGGCAGTGCCACTAAATCTTCAGATGACAGGATCACATCAAAACCGCCTTTTGGGTAAGGTGTTATACATTTATCAGCACTTACACCATCTAGTACGGCCGTTGCTATATTGTGTTCAACATCAGTGTACTCATAGCCTAAGGCTACACTAGAACTTCTCTGCGGATCAAAATCGATTAAAAGAACTTTTTTATTAACAGTTCTTAATGCGCAAGACAAATTCACAGCTGTTGAAGTTTTTGCTGTGCCACCTTTAGGATTGCTAATTGTAATTATTCTGCCCATTGTTGACTCCTTATGTGTATTGTAGAGAATTTTTGAATAGACAACAAATGAAATAGGCAACGAACTTTATCTTACATTTTAGCATGTGATTTACTCAACGTTTATCAATTTGATGCAGTCTATCAGACACGATAATTCTCAAACTTGTGCAATAAAAGGTATATAAATAAAAGTGATTATTCAACTACTCAAAAGCTGGTTAAGTCCAAGTTTAATACAATGTTTGTACCGATAATAAAATCGGCATTTTTCAAAGCACCAATACCTTAGATTTCTCCAAAATGCATTACCAATAATAGCAGTACTAAGTATCATGCTTCTAATAGAATTTGGCACTGAAGTTCAAGATACACTATTTGATCAAATATATTGAAGTAGCAGCAAAGACTGACTCATGATCATAGAAAATTTAAACGAAATCAGGTCAACCTGAGCTTTGATACTGAATGACTTTAATTGAAGGAACACTCTATAGGGTAGGACTTTCTCTTTAGCTGAACTTAAAATAAATGTGGATTAGGTTCCACTAATTATTTTTTACCAAAAATAACCTTATAAGAAATGATGTAATTCCTTTATAATAAAGGAGTTAGGAAAGAATTTTGAGAAATATTATGGCGACAAAAATAGTTCAAAAAGCAATTGACTTGTTCCTTGTCACCATATAGTCAGTAAAAACAGTATATATGAAGGTAAATACTTTATAATTTAAAGTAGAAGTTACTTATTGAAATAGAGATTGATTAATGAGCAATAAAGAATTTTTACTACTACCAGATAATCCTGGCTGTTATGAAGAACTAAAAGACGGTAATTGTTACTTTGTAGATAAGACAGAGTACTTAAAGACTGTTTTTACAAGTTCTACAAAAGTTCTGTTGTTTACAAGACCAAGACGTTTTGGTAAGACCTTGCTCATGACCATGTTTGAGACTTTCTTAAAGATAAATTCTGAAAAGCCTTTTGATAACTCATTACAGCTTAAATACTTTCAAGGCACCAACATATTAGAAGATAAAGAGTTCTGTTCTAAGTTCATGGGACAGTATCCTGTTATCAGCATTTCTCTAAAAAATGTTGATGGTGTTACCTTTGATATTGCTTATAAAAATTTTGCAGCGGAAGTAAGCAAACTCGCTGAAAACTATAGATATCTTTTAAGCAGTACAAAATTAGATAAAGAAGATAAAGACAAATTAAGCAAAATTCTTAAGGTAGAGTTTTTAAGAGAATTTGAAAATTCAGATTACCTGACAGGTTCATTAAGTACCATAGCTACAGCTCTTTATAAAGAGTACGGCAAGTACCCAGTACTCCTTATTGATGAGTATGATGTACCTTTAGCTAATGCTTCATATCATGACATACAGAATGCAAAGCTAAATGATGGTGATAAGCCTTACAAGGCTACCTACCACTATAACATGGTAACCCTCATGAAAGTCTTTTTAGGTATTTTAAAAGATCAAAAGACTCTCACCAAAGTCATTATCACCGGTTGCTTAAAGGTAGCTAAGAACAGTCTTTTTACAGGTGTTAATAACCTTAAGGTAAATACAGTCCTCTCTGAAAACGAAGACTATACAGGAATCATTGGTTTTACCAAAGAAGAAACCTATAAGTTCTTAAAAGACTATAAAATGGACAACTTTGCTCAAAAAGTAAAAGAACATTATGACGGATACAAGTTCTATGACAAAGAGATTTTCTGTCCATGGGATATAGTAAGTTTCATTAGTGATTATTACAAAAAGAATCTAAAGGGAACCTTAAAGTTAAACAGGTTAGAAAACTACTGGGAAGGCACAACCTCAGATAAATCCTTATCAGGCTATATTGGTTATTTAACTGATAATGACAACAAAAAAATGCAGGATTTAGTTGATGATAAGTCGATTAGCTTTATTCTAAATGAATCCATGAACTATGACTGTTTGTCACAGCATGAATCTGATGATTTCTGGTCACTACTCTTACATACAGGTTATCTGACTGTAGATTGGGAAAAGACAGATGAAGCAGAGTTATCTAAAGACAGTAAAACCAATAAAGAAATCTTTGCAAGAATTCCTAACCTAGAGATACTTGAGTGTTTTGAACACAACATAAAAACGCGATTTAGTTCTGAATTTGTAAAACTAAATCTACATAATAAGTTAGTAGATGCTTTGTCTTGTGGCAATCAAAAAGAAACTTATGACATCTTCTTTGATATGTTACAAAAATATGTCTCAATCAGAGATACAGCCACTAAAGCTCCTCTCGAGAATTACTACCATAGCTTTATCAATGGTATTTTTACCTCTTGTGAAAATATCATCTCTGACTACCACTCTAATTATGAGTCTGGTAGCGGGTATCCTGATATTACCTTCAAAGTAGAACGTAATACCAAAGCTGTAATCATCGAGATTAAAGCTACCTCTAATGAAGCGGATATGGATGAGCTAGCTTCTAAGGCTTTATCTCAGATTGAAGAGAAGAACTATGCTTTACCATTTGTAAAAACGTCAAAGATTACTGAGATCTACGCTTATGGCTTAGTATTTTGTAAAAAGGATTGTCTTGTAACTGTAAAAAAGTTGAAATAACGAAATTAGCATCAGATCAAAACAGCTCTGATGCTCTTATATATGACTGTCTATCAAATGTCACTTTTTAGCTCTAATACACAATTATAGAATCATAAAATGTGCTCATTTTCCAACTTACCTTTCTTCAATACATTTCAATTCTATAAAGCCTAACCATTTAAAAAATAAGAAGTTATTTTTAGAGCTTCATTTTAACAAAAGGTAATTTTCAAAATAGACAATTTTTTTTGTTGTATCTCATGAAGAAATATTTATAATTCACAAAAATTAAAAAAATTTTTATTTCTTTGTTCTTCAAATTTTAGGAATTGCTTATGAAGAATCTGTCAAAAACTATTGTTGCATTAGGCATCGCTAGCTTTGCAACAATTGCTCAGGCTAAATCTGATATCAATATCTGGAACTGGAGCGATTACATCGGCGAAAACACTGTTGCTGATTTTGAAAAGGCATCAGGTCTTAAAGCTAATTTTGCTGTTTTTGACAGTAATGAGTTAGTAGAGGCACGTCTATTATCAGGAAAATCAGGTTTTGATGCTGTGATGATGACAAGCTACTATGTTCCAAGACTTGCCAAAGCTGGTGCTCTACAAAAGATTGACAAATCTAAGATCCCTAATTGGAAGAACTTAGATCCTGTAAGAATGAAAGCTCTTGAGTCAATTGATCCTGACAACAGCTATGCTTACCCATATACAGAGATCTCTGTTGGAATTGGTTATAACAAAAATAAAATTGAAGAGATCTTTGGTAAAGACTTTAAGTTTGATTCATGGGACATTCTCTTTAAACCAGAGAATGCTAAGAAGTTAAAGCAGTGCGGTATAGCTGTTTTAGATTCACCTATTGAGATAACCTCTGTTGTAATGCATTATTTAGGTAAAGATCCAAGCTCAGAGAAAGCATCTGATTATAATGAAGCTTTGGATATCTTAACTAAATTTGCTTCAAATGTATCATATTTCCACTCATCACGTTATATTAACGATTTAGCTTCAGGTGAAGTTTGTGTAGCTGTAGGTTACTCAGGTGATGTTCTGCAGGCAGCTCAAAGAGCAAAGGCCGAAAAGATCAACATTGAGTACACTATCCCAAAGGAAGGTTCTATATTCTGGTTTGACTGCTGGACTATTGCTGCTAACGCAGATCACTATGACAATGCTCTAAAGTGGTTTAATTATCTGCAGGATCCAAAAGTTGCAACTAATGTAGCCAACGAGATCCGTTACCTGCTACCTGTTAATGCTTCTATTGAAAATATTGACCAGGATTTAAAAGATAATCCTTCATTTAATATCCCTGAAGACAAGATAAAGACAATGTACTTTGTAAAGCCAACCTCATCTAAGATGACTAAGATCACCAACAGAATTTGGAACTCTATGAAACTAAATTCTGGTAAAAATGAGGATGATCAGGATAGTGGCAGCGGCTGGGATTAAGCTAAAATGAATTAAAAAATCCCGTAATAAAATGCGATTACGGGATTTTTGTTTTATAAGATTACATCAAAACACAAAGGCACAAGCTTTTAAAGATTAACTTACTTCTTGGTTAGAGACTTACTATCTTCTTGCTTGTATAAGCTCAAATTCAAGGTTCTAATATCTTCCCCTAAATGCTCTAAAAGAAGACTTACATTCTTATCTTTAGACATCTTTTGACGTGTATCTTCAATTTCTTTTACATAGAAGTGTCTTGCTAGATCTTCAGGACAGCCACTAGGTATTCCCTGCACCTTTTCAATTTTTAGTTCTACAGGATGCTCCTGTTCAATGGAGAACTTAGTTCTTAAGTTATGATGGAACTCTGGTGAGATGAACAAAAGCTGGAAGTCAGATGAGATCTGCAAAACCCAGGAATAAGGATCATCAGGGCTTACAACTCTATTGGTGTAGCATAAAGCAGAATAAACAGGACCATCGTTGTAGCCTGCTTTAACAATATCCTGATACCAGGCATCATTCTTATAAACTCTGTCATAAAAATCACAAGACTCAAGTCTTCTGCCTAAGCGCTTGTTCTCAAACTGCTGATCTTCTTCTATGAGTTTTAAAGTAGATTCACGGAATTTTGCTGGATTTCCATCTGCATTAGTACTGTTCTCATTAGCACCAACGTAATCAAATTTAAGATCACTACCCTTTACTCTTGCTCCTTCAGAGAACTCATCATTATCATAACTTTCATCGACAATTGAATTATCTACAGGATCAATATCTGACTCGTAAGCATCAACAGGAATTTCATAAAAATACTCTGAAGGCACCTCAGATGAAGATGAGACACTATTATTTTCTGAAATTTGAGTATTCTGTGCTGTTGAGGTCTTGTCCTGTAGCACAGATTGATGCTGGACTAAGACTTGATGCTGGATTGAAGCGGTCTCAATTACCTTGTTTTCATTTATAGATGAGTCCTCATTTGAGGATACTCCACTTGAATTACCCTCAACTGCATTGTGATTAGAGCCTAATTGACCATTTAAAGTCTCTGTAATAGCCTGATTTAAAGACTGAGAGTAAGTATGAGCTTTAATTACAGGTACAGAGTCAGTATAACTGCCCTTTTGAAGTTCAAGAGCTAAAGCTTTTGTTAATGACATGAATTCCTGTACTTTAGATAAATCAGTATCAGCACTCATGTCATCTGTATTGGTGAGCTTTGTATTGTCATTAGTTACCTTAGCAGATCCTATTACAGAGCTTTGTGCAAGGGAATTAACTTTTACTGTATCAGTAGAGACTAAAGTGTCATTTACCTTTATTACAAGCTCTTTATCAGTACTCTCTGCAATACCATTTTTTGCTGCCGTACGAGTTGCATTCGTGGCAGCATTATCAGTTGATGCATTAAGATTTGAAGCTGCAAGAGTAGTTTCAATCGGAGCTGATACAGAACCTTCACTTACAGCATTGGGCAACTCTGCATTTAAATTTGCCGTATCATCTTCTATAAAAGACTTATTATCGTCTTTGGGCAAATTTGAAGCATCAACATTCTTATTTAATGCTGCAGCTTCTTCTTTCAACTTCTGGTTTAAGCTCTGATTGCTTTGCAACTGAGCTAAAGCTTCTTCCTGAGCTTTTCTTAAAAGCTCATCAGGAGTAAGCTCTACGACCTGAGGAGTTAAAATCTCATTATTATCAGTTTTAACCTCATTTTTCTTATCTTTTGAGTTATCAGAAGATAAATCCTGAACAACTTTAGTAAAGTCATCAGCTGTAACTTTATTTGAGTTAGAAGATACATGAACCAAAGAAAAGTCAGAAACAGAATTTTCAATAGCTACATTTGTATTATCTGCATTAGTAGCTTTTATTGCTTCTGGATTTAAATTACCAGTAGCACCTATATAAACAGGTTCACCATTTGCGGGTGCAGTCTCAGCATTGTTTGCATTGCTCTTAACTTCAGTGTTATCAAAAGAACTGTCATTTACTGATTGAACAGAAGGCTCAGTCTTAACCTCACAGGTATTGTTGGTGTCAGGAGCAATTGAGCTTGATGTTACAATCTCTCCATTTTCATTGAATGATGGTAACTTACTGATAGAATCGGTAATTGAAGTTGTTTCATCATTTGCGACACCATTAACAGAGTCATTAGAATTTTTGCCATATGTCATATCAGAAATGATTGATGACATACCTTCAATATGAGATGACTTTGATTTACCTTCTTTTAAGGATTCCGCTTCAGTTTGATAACCTTTTAGTACCCCATAGATATGATTGATATATCTGCTGACATCACTGATAAGACTGAATTTGTCCTGAAGTTCCTGATTATTTCGTAATGAGGATAAATTTGTAAATGAGGAGTTGGTCTGTAACTCTTCATTCTCAGGGACAATTGAGCTGTCTGTGCTCTTTGGAGTAATGATATTAGTTAAGACCTTCCTGTACTGACCTAAATGAGGATTGTTGTTAGTTATAACCTGGTTATTTAAAGTCTCTAAGCCCTGAATTAAAACATTGAGATCATCAGACTTTGAATCATAAGTAGAACCAAGGGCAGGTGCACTGTTTTGCGGATTTACTGAAAATACCTGGCTTTGTGGATTGATATCAGGCACTGGGAATTCATTTATCTCATTTGGATCTGTAACTGATGGTATTTCATCATTAGAAACGGTGACTGTATCAGTAGCTTCAACAGTTGGTGAAGCTTTAGCTGAACTAATTGATATGTTATCTAAAGTGCTCTTCTGTGCAAAAGCTGAATTAGCCTCAACACTATTACTATGAATTGTTGTGACATCAGTATTAACAGACAGAGGCGCTGATACATCATTATTAGTAGTATCTGCAGTCTGTACAACCACTTCATGATCTGTAACTGTATCTGATGGTAAATCCTGTGCGTCTGGCGCAGTTTCAGTTGCAACGTTTATGTCTGAATTTAGTTTTGTTTTGTCAGTTTCTGTTATTAAAGCTATCTCTTCACCTGTCTTATTTAAGATAGTCCTGCTATTAGTAATAGCATTAGCTTCAGCTACAAGAGCACTGGTAATATCAGGATTTAAGGTAATGTTCTCAGATGCAACCTTATCTACAAGTTCAGAGTTTACCGAACCATCAGCTTTAAGATTAGCAGCAACACTGCTACTTACAGCTCCAGTTGTTTCATTAGTGAAGATTGTATTTAAAGAATGATTATTCTCTGCTGGTATTTTACCTGCAACAATGCCGTCTACTGCCGAATTTATTACAGGATTAAGATAGATGACCTCGACAGAATTATCTTCACCTATCCAATCTTTTTTTTTTCGGGGGTGAAGGCCAGCATTCTTAAGATGGTCATCTCAAAGGCTGTGGCACCGTCTGATGAAACTTTGTACTCTTCAATACCCTGCAAGGCTATCTGATAGTAAAGCTGCAGAGCCTGTGAGCTAAACAATGGCCCATATGTAGTAAGAGTACTTTGGGGAATAGAAAAAATATTGATGTTCTGCGGATATCCAATCATCTGGAACAGAGCTAAATCATGAAAACACAAAACTAAATCATTTAAAAGAGTTCTGTAATTAGGACTTATAGTTCTAATCTCATTTAAAACATCTGATAAAGTCTTTTGTGGTTGCACTGCAACTGTTGCAGTATCTTGTACTGTAGCTGATGGATTCTTTAATAAATCTAAAACAGAACAAACAAAGCCATCACCTGCTGTACCTAACATTGCCTGAACATTATCATTGGTAATAGAACCATTACCTAAAGCTACTGCCTGATCACATAAGGATAAAGCATCACGCATACTGCCACGAGCAGCACGAGCTAATAAATTTACAGCATCATTTTCAAAAGAGATATTCTCTTTGGTGGCAATTTTAGCAATCTGCGCACTTATCTGATTTACGGTTAGAGCTTTTAACTGGAACTGTAAACATCTTGATAATACAGTAACTGGGATCTTCTGGGGATCAGTTGTAGCAAGAATAAACTTAACGTATGCAGGTGGTTCTTCTAAAGTCTTTAACAGAGCATTAAAACTGCTCTGAGATAACATATGAACCTCATCGATGATATAGACTTTAAATCTGCCTTTTAAAGGAGGATATTGAGTTGACTCTAGAAGCTGTCTGGTATCATCAACCTTGGTCTGAGAAGCACCATCGATTTCAATTACATCAGGAAAGTTGCCATCAGCAATAGCTTTGCAGGTATCACATAAAGACTCACCGTTTACATGAGGGTGAGCAGTAATACCGTTCTCACATTCAAGACATTTGGCAATGATTCTGGCAATAGTAGTCTTACCGATACCTCTTGTACCAGTCAGAAGATAAGCATGATGAACTCTCTGCTGTTCAATGGAATTCATCAGAGCATTGATTACATGCTCCTGTCCTACTACATCTTCAAAAGTCTGAGGTCTGTACTTTCTGGCTAAAGCCTGATACTGACCCTGTAATTCTATTGCCATATTTTATTTCTTAATGTCCAGGGAATTTCACTAAAGATTGTACATTTACGCCATAGGTGTCTTCTAAAAGCTTAGCTCCACCTAAATCGAATAACTCGATGATAAAGCTAAATGAAACAATCTCTGCTCCACTCTTTCTTACTAATTTTATCATGGCACCGGCAGTACCGCCAGTTGCTAACAGATCATCTAGAAGTAAAACTCTGTCACCTTTATGCAGAGCATCTTTGGTGATCTCAAGAGTGCTTGTGCCATACTCTAAAGAGTATTCTTCTGAATAACACTCACGAGGTAATTTACCTTTTTTTCTAACCAAAACTAAGCCTACTCCTAAAAGGTAAGCTAAGGCAGAGCCGAATAAAAAGCCTCTGGCATCTGCTGCAACGATATAATCTAACTTACAGTCTTTATAAATTTCATATAAAAGATCAATTGAATCTTTAAAAGCCTTTGCATCTTCTAAAAGAGTGGTTACATCTCTAAATAAGATACCCTCTTTAGGAAAGTCTTTTACAGATGCAATTGAGCATTTTAAGTAGTCAATGCGCTTATCGTAGTTTAAAATATCCTCGGGTGAGTGAATTGTACATTGAGTTGAAGTAGCATTATCACATGAGACAGCATCACCTGAAACAGCATTGCAATCAGTGGTATTATTGTTAGTCATTTTAAGCCTTGAAATAACATTTCATTTTAATTCAACGAGCAATTTTAACAAATTTTGACAGGAATTAGTCTTTAAATTTCAAACTAATTTCACAATTGTTAGAAACTTAGCTTTCAACTGCAATCAAGGTTCAAACAAGCAAAATAATCATAAAAGGACCCGATTTCAAGCATATGAACATTGATTTTGGCAAGAACAATTTATTTACACAAAATATAAACAGTACAGATTTTTATATGAAGTATAAAGCCGTTTTATTTGATCTTGATGGGACACTGTTAGATACAGCACTGGATATCATGAACGCTTGTAACCATACATTAGAAAAATATGGTTACAAAGCATTAGATGAAAAACTTTTAAAAACTAAAGTTACAGCCGGTATGCGTGAGATGTTAAAGTTGGGTGTGCCTAAAGAAGATCATGAAAACTCAGGTATCGAAACTTATATGAGAGATGAGTTTGCATCCTTTTATAAGGAACATATCTGTGACCGTACAAAAGCTTTTGAAGGTATTCCAAAACTTATTGATGATTTAACAAAAAACAGGATTAAAACAGCTGTTATCACCAACAAATACCATGATATGGCAACTAAGGTTTTATCAAAATTCCCTTTTTCAAAAGACTTTTCTTTAGTTTTAGGCTGTGATTCATTAACCCACTCAAAGCCTCATCCTGAACCTATACTAAAAGCTTTGGAACTGTTAAAAGTTTCACCAAAGGATGCCTTATACGTAGGTGATCATTTAAATGATATTAAAGCTGCCAATGCTGCTTCCTGTGACAGTGCGGCCGTTTTATGGGGCTATGGTACTAATGAATGCATCGACGTTAATTTATGGAATGCTACATATTGTGTCAAAGATGTAAAAGAGCTAAAAAAGCTCATTTTTTGATAAAATAGAGAAAACGAAGTAAGTTGAATTTAATTAAATTAATCCATAAGTAAACGTATAAACGTAGTTTGACATATATATTCTTTTCAAGAAAAGAATCAAATCGGATGCGTAAGTTTTAGATAGTTTCATTTTGTGTGCTTTAAGATGCTGCTTCAAGCTTAAAACACCGCAAACAGCAGAGTATTTTATTACACCTAATATTTATATGAATAAGTTCATGAATAAAAAGTTTCTTTTATCAATACTTGCAATCAGTATTGTTCCATTTAGATCTTATGCAGCGACTGTCTACAGTAAAGATGGTACCTCATTAGATGTTTTCGGCTCTGTAAGTGCGATGGCTATGACCGATAAAGCTGCCCGTACCATTAAAAGTTCTACAGAGAAAAAGAACAGCGACAATACCTTACTAACCGCTGTTCATGCTGGTATTGCAGGCAGAAGTAAAATAACCGATGGTCTATATGCTCTTGCTTATTCAGAATGGTTAATGCCTACAGGTAACAACGGTGTTGATACCTTTAAGGCAAGATCACAATATGTAGGTGTAGATGCTCTGGAGTTAGGTACCTTAACCTTTGGACGAGGAGACAATGCCTATTACGCAGTAGCAGGTGTTACCGATGTTTTTACTGAGCTTGATCCCAGAGTAAATGATCACTATGCCTATGGTGATCAGATGCCATCACTTATCATGTACAGTCTTTCATCAATGAGCTGGGATTTACGCTTGTCCTTCCAAACTGCCTCAGACGACATCAACGATAATAAGGTCAACATCCACAATGGAGCAGCTTTTTCTGTTGCTACAAGATTAAAGTCAGGTATTTCTGTAAGCTACGGTATGAGCTACTATGATTTCCAGTACAATCAAGATCAGGAATCAGTAGCTGCCTTTGCTCCAATTGTAAATAAGATGCACTATAAGTCACTGAACGATACTTTTAGTGCAAACTTATTTAAACCTTCATGGAAGATTGATAAAGGCGTATCAATCTCATATGGTACCTTTGGTGAAGGCTTATATGCAGGTGCTAACTTTACTGTATCAAAATATGATAACTTTACCCATAAGCTCTACAGCGTTGATACTGTTGTAAATTACACCTTTGATAACGGTTTAGGCTTTAGCGCAGGTTACGGTATAAAACGCTTTAACGGAGCAAACATCATTGCTGATGTTGAGTTAGGTGCTTATTATCAGGTATGCCCTACCTTTAAGGTTTTTGCCGAAGGTACCATTGATGCTTCAAGTAAGCCTGACAGATTCTTCTCAAAGAGTTTAATCGAAGATCTGTCTTTAGATAAGAACCGTGCTTTAATTGGTGCAATGTATTCATATTAAGCACTCACTTAAAGTAGTAAGTTGTTTTAGAGGTTACCGTTAAAGAGAATTTTGCTTTAATAAAATAAGATTGAACTTTGTAGGATAAACAAAAGTCCAAACTAAAGTTATCTCTCAACATTACCTTTTTCGTAATAGAATTTAACTAAGAGGTAATAATTAAGTGTTAATGTAAAGCTCTATTGGTGCTAAGATTTCAAAAGATTTATTTTTTTTTAGGAAAAAAGTATGTTATCAAAGAATTTAAAGTTTTCTGTATTGGCTGCAGGTCTTTTATTTAGCATAAATGCAATGGCTGATACCGGTTTTAAGGTACCTGTTCACTACAACGTTGAATTGGTTGATGGTGAAAGTGATCCTGACAGCTACAGCCGTTTTAGCCGTACAGTAACCTTAACTCCTGGTAAGCATCAGGTTGTTTTAACCTTTAAAGACAATTTTAAGAACGGTTCTGATTCACGTATTGTCCAGTCTATCGATCCTTTAGTTATCGATATCAACAATCTAAAAGCTGATCAGGTCGTAACATTCCAGTATGCAAAGCCTGCTAATGAAGATCAGGCCAAGCGTTATGCTCATCAGCAGAAGATCACCCTATCAGATACCACAGGTCGTGTACTTCCAAGTTCTGAAGCTTCATACTTTATCTTAACCTCAGATAAAGGCTTCTCTTTAATGCGTGACTACCGTCAGGAATTAGACAGCTTAGGCAGATTATATGCTCCTGCTTACGTATCAAATGCTAATAAGGGGCTTACCATGACTGAGTATGGTGCTCCTACTGTAAGAGCCAGCTCTGAGTCTAGTGCAACAGCAGATCAGCAGGTTCAGGGGCTAACCCTAGAGCCTATGGGCGTTGATTCATCAGCTATGGCTACCTCAAGCACCGGTACTTCAGGTAAGGCTGATGCTGCTACCTACAACAACTTAGTTAAGATGTACAACAGTGCTGATGATGCAACTAAGTTAAAGTTTGTAAAATACGTAATGTCACACTAATAAAAACGGCAGTTCAAAGGTTGCCCTTTTTGTTTTTTTAAAGATAAAAGATGAAACATAAGATGACATAAAAGATTTTCTTATCTTCATCTAAATATAATGACGTATTAAATAAGCCTAATCACAATTAGGCTTGTTTTAAGCAAAGAACCACAAAACACCTTTATCTAACACTAAAAAAATCTATTTCTCATGCCAAAGACTCCTCTTACCATCATCGTATTAGCTCATAATGAAGAAGATAATCTTCCAGACTGTCTTAAAAGTGCCAGTTTTGCAGACGAAATCATTGTTGTAGACAGTAACTCTACAGATAGAACAGCAGATATCGCAAAATCTTTTGGGGCAAAAGTACTGAAAAGAGATTTAAACAATGACTATGGTGCTCAGCGTAATTTTGCAATCTCTAATGCAACATATGAGTGGATCTTTATGCTCGACTCTGATGAGAGAATTACAGATGAGCTTGCCCATGAAATTAAAATCTGCGTTGAGAGCAACCGTGACTGTACCTATCAGATATCCCGTGAGAATCACTTTATTGAAAGAAAAGTTCTTCATGGTGTCATGAGACCTGACAGGGTTGAAAGATTATTTAAAAAAGAAGGTTCTTTTTACGAAGGTGTAGTACATGAAAGACTGCACTCACCTTATGATAAGAAGCTTTTAAAAGGCAGACTTATTCATTTTCCATATAAGTCATGGGAAGCACATCTTGAGAAGATGAATCGCTATACCACCCTACTTGCTCATAAATATTATGAAAAAGGCAAGAAATGCCATTTTGTAAATGATATTCTAATAAAACCGCTGTGGGCCTTCTTTAAGATGTACATCATTCACGGTGGTTTCTTAGATGGTAAATTAGGTTTTGAGTTTTGTTTAACACATTACTTCTATACACTAGAAAAATACTTAAAACTAAACAGCTTAAACAAATATAAAGGAAGGATCTGATGTTCATTTCAGTCATTATCTCTACATATAACAGACCTGATGCCTTAAAACTAATTTTAAGTGCATTTGATATGCAGTCTGACCGAGAATTTGAAGTAATCGTAGCTGATGATGGCTCAAAGGATGACACCAGAAAAGTTGTTCTGCAAAAGATGATTGACTGCAGTTATCCAATCACTCATGTCTACCAAAAAGATGAAGGATTCCGTCTTGCAAGAATTAGAAATTTGGCTGCTACAAAAGCTAAAGGCGACTACCTTATCTTTTTAGATGGTGACTGTGTACCTAGACCTTCATTTATTTCCTGTCACAGAAGACTTGCTCAAAAGAACTTTTTAGTAGCCGGTAACAGAATTCTTTTAAAAGAAGAGTTCACCAAATTTGTACTAGCTAAACAGGACCCAATCTATGCTTACTCCTTCTTTAAGTGGGTATCTGTTTACCTAAAACATGGTATTAACAGATTGCATCCTTTAATTGTTTTCCCTTACTTTCAGCATTTAAGAAACTTAAAACAAAAGTGGAAGAAAGCTCGTGGTTGCAACTTTGCTCTGTTTAAAGACGACTACTTTAAGGTAGACGGTTGTGACAGCGACTTTAAAGGCTGGGGCTATGAAGACTCTGATCTTGCAATAAGACTTATTCATGCAGGTATTTTAATTAAATCTGGACGCTATGCCACAGGAGTGTTCCACCTTTATCATCATGAGAATGACAGAAGCCGTGAGAAAGAGAATCTTGAAAAACTAAATGAGAGATTAAATTCTGACATTGCAAAAGCTGAGAATGGAATTTCTAAGCTATAAAATCAATTTAGTAAGGCTAGAACTATTTTCTAGCCTTTTTTCTACATTGTCTTGTCGCTAACTTGCTTTTTTAGGAGCAAAGAATTTAGCGTAAAGTCTCATCTGTATTTCTGTTGCAATTATTGTTATTCCAAAACCTAAAATTAAGCTTATCAAACAGACGTAGGTCAAGTGAAATTCATTACCTTCAACACATGGTAAATGGTAATAGATAACAGCAAGATATCTAAATACTACTAAATGAACCAGGAAGGCATCCTGTTCCAGTTTGCCTTTGGAGAACTCATAAATTCATACATGGCACTCTTTTTAGCTGGCAGGAGAGTAGAAGCAAAGGATGAACAGGACTGAGAGAATTGTTTCCCAGAAGACAGGAGTTGATAACTCCAGACAACATTTCTCCGGCACTAATGGTCTGAGACTTGTATTTGGAAGAAATAGAGCCTGACTTAGGAAGTCTGCATCTGTATGCGTTCCAGTTAAGGTTTAAAGCCTCCTTAGCAAATTTTCCTGGGTTAAACTGTAGTAATTCTCTACCATTAGCTGATACAATATCCATGGCGTTTTCCTGTTTATGATTCGCTTTTGTTAACACCTTGAATTATAACAGAAAAAAAATACCACTAAATCAAGCTAATCTATTGATTTTACTACATTTTCTCTAATTTTTTCTCATTGTATTTAATCGGTTGTTAAAGAGCACAACCGCAGTAGAATTCGGTCTATAGTTAAATTTTAACCGTGGAAAGTAGAGATTTACATTAATTTTTTATCTGAACTACTTTACAACTTTGTGATGTAGTTCAAATGGTGTGGTCGCCATAGTAAAACAATTTATCGATACCATTCAATACACTTTACAGACATCAATTAACTTGCAAATGAAATTGTGATTTTTATACAAGATTTAACAAAATCTTAAAAAATTATGATTAAGTTCAATATGTAAGTGTAACATTTAACATTTTCTTAGCTATAATCAGATAGTAACGTTTAGTTAGATAAGGAAGAATTTTAATCTAGGCTGAGTTGTAGCAATACATTGAGCTTATCTGATACTATTAATGAATTGGATCAGCAAAATATGTTTATCTACAAAAATTAGTTTCAAAAAACATTAAAGTTTTTCTTTATTTTGCTGATACTAGGTTATTGTAAGTAGAAGTTTGAAAATAAGTGACAGCTATGAATATATTACATTCTTTAGGCGTTAAAGCTAAACTTGCAGCAGCATTTGCCTCTGTGATTTTTCTTTCACTTGTAATTGCAATCATTTCAATTACAAGTATCACCAATTCTCGTTCTGTAGCTAACTTCGCAAAAGAAGTTATTGAACAGCATTACAGTAAGATTGTTCAGATCTCAAGAAATGTTAATACATTCCGTGATGATATGACCATGTTTACAAATAATGTTGCTACATACAATAAAGAGAGTGCAGCAAAAGCTGATGCTGACATCGAGAAGTTAATTGCATCAATGTCTAATATTAAGTTATTAGATCCTACTGATGCAGCTGACTTTGAGAAACTGAAAGGCTACATCAACTCAGCTATCGATGTTTACAAAAACAAGATGGAACGCATGGTTGATAGAGGTTATTCTGTTGACGTAAGAAATACTTACAATAACGAATTGTTCCCTGTTTTAAATGATTCTATCGCTGAAATTAACCGCTTAGTTGGTTTGTACCTAGATAGAGTTGACAACAACGTCACCTCAATGACTGATGTAACCCCTATCATCATTATTCTTGTAACCACTTTAATTGCTGTAATCTTCTCAGCTGTAATTGCTTACAAACTGCCTAAAGCTTTCATCGGTGTTCTACACTATGCTGTGTCACATGCTTCCGTGATGTCTCGTGGTGACTTAACACAAACTGTAGAGAACAGAGGTCGTACAGATGAATTTGGTAAGTTATTAGACTCGTTGGAAAAGATGCGTTTAGACTGGCAGAACAACGTTAAGGTTATTAAGTCTGCAACAGATAATGTTATCCAGACATTCAACAAAATTGATGCGGTTACTTCTGATATGAATGATATTGCTCATGAGGCTCAGAACCGTTCAATTACTGTTGCAGCTGCTGCTGACGAAATGGTTTCCACTACATCTGACATTGCTAAAAACTGCGAATCTGCAGCTGCTAATTCAAGTCAGTCAAATGATACTACTCAGCAGGGTGTTCATAAGGTTCAGTTAACCATTGAGGGAATTCAGAACCAGGTGGTTAAATCAAAACAGGATGCTGAATATGTACAGTCTTTAGTTGATCAGGCCCAGAAGATTGGCACTATTGTTCAGACAATTGATGACATTGCTTCTCAGACCAATCTGCTTGCTCTTAATGCCGCCATTGAAGCTGCCCGTGCCGGTGAGTACGGTAAAGGATTCGCTGTTGTTGCAGATGAAGTTCGTGCCCTTGCATCAAGAACTTCAACATCAACTCAGGAAATTACCAAGATGGTTACTCAGATTCAGTCAAATGCTAATACAGCAAATGAGTCAATGCAGTCATCAGTTAAGAACATGGATAACTTAGCTGTTGAGACCAGCACTATCGAAGAGTTATTAAACAATATTACCGAGCAGGTAAGCTCTGTAAACGCACAGATCACACAGATTGCAACTGCAGCCGAACAGCAGACTACAGCTACATCTGAAATTTCTGGCAATATGCAGGATATTACACACTCTTCACAGTCTCTATCAAAAAACTGTTCTGATGCAAAAGACGAAGTTAAGCGTTCTATTTCCCTGTTACAGGATCTGGAGGAGAGTTTAAACAGGATCAAGATTTAAATTTTTGTTACTAATTCAGCTGACAGGCAACCATTAAGCGTTGCCTGTTTTTTTTGTTTTGTTGAATTACAGAAAATGAGGACTGACTTTTATTAACATGATTTCAGTAATTGTCTCTATAAGACAGAGATGATGGTAACGTGAGTGTTATTATGTTACTTTTACAAATTTAAATGCCTTAAATTTAAACACTAATTTACAAACTGTGAATGGTCTCGTAGATATCTTCTGCCATCTGCGCTGATATTCCAGGCACTTTTTTTAACTCCTCCACACTGGCATTCATAACTTCTCTGATACCGCCCAAATGCTTTAACAGAGCCTGACGTCTTTTTGGACCTATGCCTTCAATATTCTCAAGCACACTGTGTGTTCTTGCCTTCTGTCTTCTGTTTCTGTGCCCTGTTATAGCAAATCTGTGTGACTCATCACGAATATGCAGTACCAGCTGCAGAGCAGGATCATCTAAAGTTAAATGATACTCTTCTCTTGTATAACCACGTATAAGCGTTTCCAGACCTTCTTTTCGGCCTTCCCCTTTTGCAACTGCAACTATCAGAGGAGGAGCAACCTTAAACCTGCTGAAGATATCAGAAATAACATCTTCAGCCTGTTTTAACTGCCCCTTACCGCCATCGATAAAAACTACCTCAGGAATAATCCCTTCTTCAGGATCTTTAAAACGACGGGTTAATACCTGATGCATCGCTGCAAAGTCATCACCTGGAGTAATACCTTCAATATTAAAGCGTCTGTAGTTGGCACTGTCAGGGCCTTCACGATTAAAAGATACACAAGATGCTACTGTAAGTTCACCCTGAGTATGCGAGATATCGTAACACTCCATATGATTTACATTAGAGATATGTAATAACTGCTCTAAAGACTCAATTCTCTTTTTAGCTGTGGTCTTATCAGCTAATTTGGCCTGTAAAGATGCTTTAGCATTCTCTTTAGCTAATTTTAAGTATTTTGCTCTCTCTGCTCTAACTGAGGTTAAAAAGTGGATTTCTTTTGAGCAATGTTTTTTTACAGCTTCAGTAATAACCTCAGGCTCTTCAATCTTATCGTCTAAGATAATTTCCTTTGGATACATTGAAGCTCTGCTCTCAGATAGATAAAACTGTGTTACAAAAGCAGTAAGAGGATCATCCCCATCAATTTCTGACAATTTTGAAAAATATGAACGAGTACCGATGATCCTGCCTTTTCTGATAAAGAGCACATGAGAGCAGCAAAGCTCCTGAGCACATTCATGGGCAATTACATCCATGTCAAACATTAAATCGCCTGATACTGCCTGAGATTCCTGAACACGTCTTAGAGCTAACAGTTGATCTCTTAATTTGGCAGCCTCTTCAAATTCGAGTTTTTCTGAGGCCTCTTCCATTCTTTTAGTCAAATCATTTAGAACATCCTGATTTTGACCTTTTAAGAACATCCTGATGTAATTTACCTGGTCCATGTAGTTCTTATAGGCACTTTCACTCATGGGAACACATGGCGCCAGACACTTACCAATTTGGGCCATAAGACAAGGTCTTGAGCGGTGAGCGTAAACGGTATCAGCGCATTGTCTTATTGGAAAGAGCTTTTGTAAAAGCTTTAAACTCTCTTTTGCTGCACTGACATCAGGATATGGACCAAAGTACTCACAATCAATCTTTTTAGCACCACGGTAATAAAAGAGTCTTGGATGCTTTGATTTTGAGAGGACTAAGTATGGGTAGGACTTATCATCACGTAAAAGGATGTTGTAGTGAGGTTGATACTTCTTTATTAGATTGTTCTCTAAGATTAGAGCTTCAGCCTCAGAGAAAGTAACCGTAAATTCAATATGATGGATATGATGAATTAGTGCATTTGTTTTAAAGTTAACTTCTTTTAGAAAGTACGATGACAAACGCTTTTTAAGATCTTTTGCTTTACCTACATAGATAACTGTTTCATCATCTGAATACATTCTGTAAGAGCCAGGGCGATTAGGTACTGTCTTTAAGAAACTTTTATAATCAAATTTAATATCAGGCATGATTTGTATCAGAATCAACCAAACAGCATGAATTTAATTGTTTAAAATTAAGCCAAATTTAAAACAAAAACTCATATGGATAGGACATGATGGTCACCTGTACCATAACAAGTCGCCAACAACAAAGCTAAATCACTAATTGATATTGCGAAAAAGCTCTTACCTCAGGATCAGCATTAAACACAGCAGCAATTTTCAAAAGTTCATCCTTTCTAGGCACAATATTGCCATAGTCACGTGATTTTATCTGCTCGACGGCTTCTGTAAGTTTAGCTTTAGATTGAGTTTCGTTCTGAGCAAATTTAAATTCAAAAACAATTCTACGTTTATTTGTCTCTACTATTAAATCCACTCTACCCTTAGCTTGATGAACCTCAGAAAAAACTGACTGTTTTGCTCCTAGCAAGTACATTTTTACATAGTTTTGCACTGCAGCTTCTGAATTTATAGGATATTCATCGTAGGTTACAGTGTTTACAATGGTATTTAACAGACTAATAATGTCTTCTACAGAACCTACATCTAAGATATTTTCATTAGCTATGTTTGTAACGTCTATTTTTTCTTTAAAGAATTTTGCAGCTAAAAGCTTATTTAGAGCTTTATACACCTCTCCATTCGGAATACCTAAAGCAATGATATTAGAATCAGTTATTGATGAACGTAGAGTTAAATATCCAGTCTGACACATCAAAACACTTTGATTGATATCTGTTAGTGCAGTTGGATTTTCAAACTCATCATCAGTTACTTTTACAATAATGTCTTTATTTAAAAAATCAAAAATATTAAGTTCATGAGATGTTAAGTAATTAGCCAGAATAGAGGGAACTCCTCCATTTGAATACCAGTATTCACCGAACTGAACTTTTTTCTTTTTATATACATTTTGGAAAAAATTATTAACAGACCATGTAGAGAATACTTTTTTCTCATAGTCTTCATCAAAGCAGTAGCCATCATAATTCTGAGCTAATTTATCAAGCATAGATTCCAATTGCTCATCTGTTACATTATCTTCATTGATATTATATTCATAAGCTGTTGCAAGCTTGAGATAATCAAAGTAGAACTTTCTTATCTCATCTTTTGTAAAACCGATTAACTGAGAGTAAGTGCTATCATTTGTAATATCATTAATGTCAGAACCTACAGAGAAAATTGATACGTTTTTTAATCTGGTAACACCAGTGACGCCTAAAAATCTTATAGCAGCTTTTCCTTTGATTGCTCCATAAAACTCTCTTAAACAATCTTTAAAATCACCATATAAATCAGGATTATTGATGTTTGCTGTCATCTGACAGTCATATTCATCAATTAAAACCACTATTTTCCTTTTAGCATCATTTAAAGAATCTAAAAGATTTTTTATGGCAACATTAGGTTCACCACTTGCAACATACCCTTCAACATGATTCTTGTAGGCAAAAGCTGTAATGTAATCTGTTAACTGCAATTTAAACTTATTAAGATCTTTAAATGCATAATTAACCAAATTTATCCTCAATACAGGATATGTAGTGTCTTTCCACTTATCATAAATCCAAGTTCCTTTGAAGTAAGGCTCTATACCTGATTCAAATAATGTTGCTATAGTATTTAGTGTTAAAGATTTTCCAAAACGACGAGGACGAGAAATAAAAATCCTGTTTGGGAGTTTTGCCAAATTGTAAATGTATTCAGTTTTATCAACATATATGCAGTCATACTGAATAAAATCAGTAAAATTCTCGGTAGAACAAATTGGTTTCATTTGAAATATCCTTTTACCACTATATATTGATATTACATAAGATCTATTAAGGTTAATAGACAAGAAAAATAAGAGCGATTATATTTCACTGCTCACTCTGAGAATAAAGATCTTACAACAAAATTTACTAGCACCTAAGTAGTCTAGATACTCTTTACAGACCGTTAATGATTTGGACGACTTACTAGCATCATATTTAAAAGAGTTAATTGTAAATTCTATATTCCAGTCAATTATACAGTAAACAGATCTAAATTACTCTTAGCTAAAGTTTATTCTCAATTCCCTCAAGATTCAGATTAAACCTGTCATAGTACTTAGGAAGTTTTGGCAAGGAAGCGTCGATCTTCATGATAATCTGAGGCATGAAAGATCTAGCTCCGGTGGTAGGATTATACATCTCTAAGATTTTGTAAAGATCTGGATACAGTAGAGGCTCGCCTGATATAGTAATATCACCACTCTTATCAAAGGTCTCCACATAGTTTGCCCCTAAAGATTGTATAAATGAAGAGTCAAATCTCTGTCTGTCATCCTTTTGAGACTTATAGTATGAAAGAGTGTTCTCATTTTTGGCTTCAAGATATTTAGTAGCCTCAGGAGCACCTTCATTGAAGGTAACTTCTCCTAAATAAATACCTCTACAGATCATTAAAGCCTGATTGAAAAGTTTTTTGGTATCAACATACTTTGTGTAGGTAAAGTAACGCAGGAGTGAGTTTACGGAGGTTACTGAACGATTCTTTAAATCATAAAGAATAGAGAAAGCAGTAGTCTCATCGGTTGCTACACCTTCACCATTCATCAACATCAGAGAATAAAGAATAGCTCCTGTAGAGTCACCACAGTCATAGGCCTGTTTAAAGATGTCAGCTACAGCTTTGATAATTTTTTTGTTATTTCTATCCTGAGATAAAGCGAGTACTCCTACAGCAGTAAGAGCTGGTCCATAATTCTTTTTAGCTGCATTCTTCATGAGCCTCAGCCCTTCATCATACAGATTAGAACTGCGTCTAAAATCAATTAAACCTAATGAGTAGTTAGCAACAGGATCCCCCTGTTTAGCAGCATCATTGTAAAGCTCAAGCCCCTTTTCATAATCTCTTTTAACACCGTAGCCATGCCAGTAGAGGCCTGCCAATCTGCTTTTAGCTGCAAGAATACCAAGATTTCTGGCCTTTCCCCAAGACTTAGCTGCACTTACAGGAGAGACATCATTTTCTTCACCTAAAAAGTCTATGTCACCTCTATATAAAAGAGCATTTTTTGACCCATGATTTGAAGCCTCATTGACCATACGGATATAGTCTTGAGTATTCATGCAAAGTTCAATGCCGTACTCACACATCTTTAATAAAGGATCATGTGTCTTTAAGTAATCCTCTGAATAATCTTTTAAAGCTTGATTAAAATAGTAAATGGCAGAGCCAGCCCCCTGAGCATTGCCATAGCCTAACAATGCTAAGTAGCCCATCAGCTCATACTCGCCATGAGTATCATCAGATTTAGCACATTCACGGGCATAATCAAGTGCTTTTGAAAAGTTACCTGATTTAGCGCTGATCCAGGCTAAATATGGATAAGCCTCTGAGGCGCCATTTTGACCTGCCTGCATAAAATAGGTTTGAGCTTTATGGAAGTTACCTTCCTGCATGGATTTTACGCCTGCGACTACATAAGACTCTTTATTGGCATTAGCATACTGAATGTAACCTGAGATAATAAGATATAAGCCCAAAACGAACATCAGGACTAAAGCACTTACAATTAGAGGTGTTTTATGTTCTGATATATAAGTTTTGCCTCTTTTTACAAGGCTTATTTTGGGTCTTTTAGCTTTTTTCTTCATCTTATCTTAATCTTTAGTAACGTTGAAACCTTGTACTGTCCAAGAGTTAATATTCTACGTTTTTACTTTACCTAATTTAGGTTAATGTATTATTTATTTTACCTTTACACTAAACTAAAACTAAATGGATAAAAGTGTAAAGTGTGCAGATAAACAAATTTAACTAGTTTAATCTACTCTTCTAGTAGGCACCACTGTCTGCACCTACATCTGGTGCATCCACCTCAAGATCTTTGTTAATAAGAGCATTGTCTCTGTCTAAAGTAATTAAAGCGTTTCTTGAGGTGACAGATTCATCGGCTAATGGATTGTCATCCTTAGTATTTAAGGTTAAAGCATTAAAAGGGACGATAGTGATGTCATCTTCTTTAATTCCCGCATCAAGATAGGCCTTTTTAATAGCTTCACCTCTATCTTTTGCTAATGAAATGTTATCAGCATTCTTTTCCATATCGTAAGCATAAGCTCTTATGGTTACCTTATTAATAGATTTATCAAGTTTTATATACTCTAACTGCTCATTTAAAACCTGCTTTGATTTTGCTGTTAACTCATGAGATCTTACTTTAAAGACTAAGGGAGTCATCTTTACATCATTAAAGTTAACTCTGATTAGATTTTCCTGGCAAGCTAAATACTTATGATAAGCGGATTTAAAACCTAAAGGGCTGATAGCTGGAATTATGTTCTGTCCTGCAGCTAACTTAGTATCTGTATATGGCATTAAGATCTGATTACCATGAGACAGTTCAGACAGGATCTTCCAGGATAAAGTGGGACCCACATATGGGTTAAAGCCAGGATAAATTTGAATTCTACCTAAACGTCTTTCAGAGCTTGCTGTATGCCATTCTGGCTTTGTAGCTATAAATCTCATGAAACTTGACTGACCAATACCTAATCTTGGATGAATGGTCATATTAGAGCGTAATGTACGACCTGAATATGTCATAAAATTGGCAAAACCATATTCAGTGATGTCAAAGATAAGTGAACAGCTTAATCTGTCACCGTTATTTGACCACAATTTCTTAGATGACGGATCAATGGATGCCTGATATCTTATCTGAGCAAAAGCTGACACTGAGACAACCGCTACAGCCATTGCCATTATCATTTTTAAAACTGTAAGTTTCTTCATAAACATATCTCTGAAAATTTTTTACATCTAAGGTAAACTTTAAGATCTAAACAAAGCAAACTAAACACTAAAAAACTTTATACCAGAATCGTTGTCTATTATCTTTAAGTTGTTTACTAAGTGTTTGGTGTATCTAACCTTTTACCGTGTCAGACGTTTTAGCTGAGTCAAACGCTTTATACACAATTTCAAAAGGTTAAATCTGCCTAAATATCAAAATATTGCCAAAATTATGTAAGTACACGACTTTTATTACTTTATGCAATTATAATGCCGATCGTTTACCTTATGTTTTAAGTGTTAAAACATTTGACGACATTGTCAAAACAAATGTTTGACTTTAGTTATATTAAAGCAGTTATCTGAAAACATGGCATAATGTAAACCTAAGGTTTATGCAATAATTAAGGGGGCATTCCCCTACTTTAATCAAAGTAATAAAACATTACTCAAAATTAACTATTAAAAATTTCTATCTATTTAATTGTAATATGAAAAGATTAGCTATATTCGCCTTTTATAATGGAAAAGGTCTTATAAATGATTATGTTGTGACCTACCTAAAATATCTAAAAGAAGTGAGTGACAACATCATATTTGTAGCTGATAACGAACCTAATGTTAAAGAGCTCAGCAAGATCTACCCTCTAGTTTCTCATATAGAATCATATCATCATGGAGAATATGACTTTGGTTCATATAAGATAGGATTTAATTATGCTAAAGAGCATTATCTATTAGATGATGTTGATGAAATTATCTTATGCAACGACAGTTGCTTCTGTGTAGATTCATTAAAACCTGCCTTCGATAAGATGGATACAAAATCATGTGACTTTTGGTCAATGACTGCAAGTAATGAGTATGAACTACATCTGCAGAGTTTCTTTTTAGTAGTTAAAAAGAATTTATTTAGTTCAGAATTATTTAGTAACTATTTAAATAACGTAAAACACTTAGATAACTTTTTGGAAATCGTTAAAACTTATGAAATTCCATTGAAAAAAACTTTTGAGCAGAAAGGTTACAAAGGAAATTCTTTTATAAAAGCCCCAGAAAAGTTTAATCCGACTTTTTTCCCTATTAAGTGCATGAAAGCTAAGATGCCTCTTGTTAAGAGAAAGATCTTTACTGAAATCTATGCTTGCAAAGAATCATTACTAGAGGTCATACTCTATCTAAAAATAAAACATAATGCTAAATACAAAAATATTTTGAATTACTTTAACGTAAATAGTCTTATACCTACATGTTTCAAGTTCTTCAAACCAAAATTCTTTGCTTTTCTATTTAGAATTGAAATAAGTTCCAAAGGTTTAGTAAAAATTAGAATTCTTAACATCCCTTTTATCATCTTTAAAAGAAAAAATAAGAATCAATAAATTGCATCACACAGAAACCAAACTCCAATTAAGGATGACAACATCTGATATCTATGCTCTATTATTAAGTTGCTTAAAGAATGGATAAGCAAATACAGGCATAAACACAGCTGTAATAACAGATGACTCAGAAATACCGTAGAGAATAACCACAAAAAAGATCAAGACAAACTTATATTCAAAATTTCTCACTGCTCTAGCGATTGTCATGAATAGCATTCCCAAGAAAAATATTGAAGCTAAAATACCATTATAAAGTGGGAGATAGAAGTATGTGCAATCGACCCACAGCCACCAATCAGCCTTATTAGGAAATTTAATAAAATCAGCATAGATCTCATTAAATTTACCCAATAGGCTTACCCCGTAAACATTAAATGCCTTATTTCCAAGCTCAAATCTAGCCCAAATTTCACCCGGAAAATTTTTCAATATATCTCTAAAAGAAAATGTAAATGCAACATAGTATATAAGGATGACAAATACAACGAACAATGACAACAAAAAAACTAATAGAACCTTGTTGGATCTACTTGAAATTTTGAAATTTATTAAGTAATTGCCACATATACAGCAAAAAGCTAAAACTACAATTACAACCGTTGATGTGATCGAGTTTGGAACTTTATAACAAAAATAAGATAACGCTAGAAAAACAAAGAGATAGATAAAATTTACTTTTTCTTTATACAAAGACAAATATATGGCAATAAGAAATGCACATAAACCTAGTCCATTAGGATGGCTAAATCCCAAAGTATATCTAATTTCTCTGGCTCGATAGAAAGTAATGGCACTTTTTAACAAACCAAATTCATAAGATAAAATAGTAATAATTACAAAGATAAAAATCGCAAATAATACAGATTTATAAAAACAATTTTTATCTAAAAATCTACACAAGAATAAAGGTATAAAAAAAAGATCAAAAGCAAACGTCGTATTTGCATATTTTTTTAAAATAAAAGAAAAAATAATAAAGACAATGCAACTACATAATAAAAAATAATCTCTAGACTTTTTATACCAGTTGAAAAAGAAAAAGCCTACAAATAATACAAACAAAAGATCTGATAATTTCTTTTGAAATGAGAACAAGGTCTGATAGGTATATATGTAAGTGGTCAAATCAAAAAATCTAAACATCATCCACATACCAATCAGTACGTAAATTGAGCTATGAATAATTCTTACAAAAAGATCTTTTTTTAAGATTTGTAGACGGTTCATTTTGATAAAGTTATTACACTGTAGACAATGTCAGCTATTATATAAAAAATAGCTGACTATATATTGAATTGAAGTTGACAATCAAATAATTAAGCTTTGTATTTATTTAAATACCACTCAACAGTCTTGATGATACCTGTATCAAAGGTCTCATCAGCTTTCCAACCTAACTCTGTGGTTAACTTGGTTGCATCAATTGCGTAACGTAAGTCGTGACCTGCTCTGTCCTGAACAAAGGTAATTAAGTCAGCATACTTACCACCGTCTTTTCTTGGACATTCTTTATCTAAGATTGAACAGATGGTGTTAACAATGGTGATGTTGTTACGCTCGTTGTGACCACCAATATTATAGGTCTCACCTGATACACCATTGTGGAAGATTAAATCAACTGCTTTACAGTGGTCTAATACATATAACCAGTCACGAACATTTAAACCTTTACCATAGATTGGTAGTGGTTTTAATGCCAGAGCATTTTCAATGATATGAGGAATTAACTTCTCATGGTTCTGTTTAGGACCATAGTTGTTTGAACAGTTAGAAGTAGTTACATTCATACCATAGGTGTGGTGATATGCTCTTACGATTAAATCAGAACTTGCCTTTGATGATGAGTATGGGCTGTTAGGAGCATATGGTGTTGTTTCTGTAAAGTAACCAGTCTCACCTAAAGTACCATATACCTCATCAGTTGAGATATGGTGGAATCTAGCATCCTCGTAACCAGGCTTTACCTTAAATGGAGCATCCATCCAGTGACGTCTTGCAGTTTCAATTAAAGTAAAGGTACCCATGATGTTGGTTTCCATAAAGATTTTTGGACCTTTTATAGAATTATCAACATGGCTTTCTGCTGCAAAGTGAATTACACCACGGATATCATATTTGGTGAATAGCTCTTCAATTAACTTCTCATCACAGATGTCACCTTTTACAAAGGTATAGTTAGAGTCGTTTTCGCACTCTTTAACATTGTTTAAGTCGCCTGCATAAGTTAACTTATCTAAGTTAATGATGTGGTACTCAGGATATTTCTTACAGAAATATGGTACAAAGTTAGAACCGATAAAACCTGCACCACCGGTTACTAGAATTGATTTTGTCATGATATGTATATCCGATTAAATCTACTTTTTTAATTGAAACTTGTCTGTTGTTATTTTGGTATTATAAAGAAAAGTCAGGTACATCCTTTAGAGAATGTGCAATTCTGTCTTTTTCTGAGGTTAATACTTTATCAGCAGGGATTTTCCAGTCAATATTAAACTCTGGAGCATCATATCTCATTCCCCACTCTGACTCTTTGTTATAGAAGTTATCTACTTTATAAGCAAAGATAGCTGTTTCTGAGAGAACACTAAAGCCATGTAAGCAGCCATGTGGCATGAATAACTGTCTTTGATTTTCATCAGACAGCTCTACTGCTACATGCTGACCAAAGGTAGGAGAATTCTTTCTGATATCTACTACTACATCCAGAACTTTACCCACTAAAGCACGTACTAGTTTTGCCTGGCAGTACTCGCCTCTCTGGCAGTGTAAACCACGGATTACACCATAGCTAGATTTTGACTGATTGTCCTGTACGAAGTTACAATCAATACCGTTTGCTTTAAACTCTTTTTCATTGTAGCTTTCAAAGAAATATCCACGAGGATCATTGAATACTCGTGGCTCTACAATAATGACACCTTCAATTGGAGTCTTAATAAAGTTCATGTTTTTCCTCTAAAACTTTAACTAGATAATCTCTATAATTACCTTTCTTTAATTCATCAATTAAAGACTGCATCTGTACATCGTTAATAAAGCCCTGCTTATAGGAAATCTCTTCAATACATGCAATCTTTAATCCCTGTCTCTTCTCTACAATCTGTACAAAAGAGCCTGAATCCATAAGTGAATCAGGAGTACCCGCATCAAGCCAAGCGTTACCACGTCTCATTGGTACTACTGATAATCTACCTTCTTTTAGGTAGATGTTATTAAGGTCTGTAATTTCATATTCACCACGAGCAGATGGCTCTAAAGTCTTAGCTTTATCTACTACATCTGATGGATAGAAATATAAACCAACGGATGCGTAGTTTGATTTTGGATGAGCAGGTTTCTCTTCAATTGAAACAGCTTTTCTGTTCTCATCAAATTCAACTACACCAAATCTTTCTGGGTCGGTTACGTGATACGCAAAGATAGTTGCATTAGTGCCACTATTCTTCTTTACCTGGTCATTAAACTCACCGAACTGGCTTCCCATATAGAAGATGTTATCTCCTAAGATTAAACATACATCTTCTTTTGAATCTCCAATAAAGTCAGCTCCTAAGATAAAAGCTTGTGCAATACCATTAGGCTCTTCCTGTACTTTATACTGTAGATTTAAACCAAACTTTGAACCGTCACCAAATAACTTTTCAATATTTGGTAAGTCTCTTGGGGTTGAGATTACTAATATATCCTTGATACCAAAGAGCATCAGTGTTGACAAAGGATAGTAAATCATAGGCTTATCATAAACAGGTAAAAGCTGTTTAGATGTTGTCTTGGTTAGTGGATATAGACGTGTGCCACTTCCACCTGCTAATAATATACCTTTCATATAAATCGCCCTTGTTTGTATTTATCAATATTATATACGAACAATACAAACTACTAAAATAAATCTTATTTGCATGAGAGGTAAGACTTCAATTTTTGAAGTCTTCGCCTTATTTTTTCTTATCCAAATTTTTAAGTTTCATTGCAAATACAGGAATTTTTAATACTTTAATAAGTAATTTATTTTTTTTAGTGATTCTGATTGTCAAAATTGATGACATTACAATTTTTCTTAAATTTAACAATAAATATATTAACTGAGAAACAAAAACGTTCGTCGTGCAATCGACAATTTTATACCCTTGACTTATAACTGCATACCCACAGAATCTTTCAAAAATGTGTGCCATCTGACAACCTTCATGAGTTAAGTCTGGACTTTCAAAATCATGTTGTGTAAGTTTTAAACTTTTTACAAGTTCTAAAAGTTCAGCTCTGACCATAAACATGGTTCCTGCTACAAATTTATACTTCTTTAGAGGGAGATTATGAGCCTGAATAAACTTGTTTGTTTCTCTATAAGCATCATGATCATCACATCTATTATTAAAAGTAGAAATGTTTGGTCCGTGCATACCAATTGACTTATTTTCTTCAAGTCTACTCAGAACGTTATTAAAAGTTTCTTTATCTTTAATGAACTTTAATAAAGCATTACGCCATCTAGGTCCTGCAAACCAAGCAAAAGATTCCCTTGTAGGAATATCTCTTTTTGTATGTAATTTGATTACATAGCTATAGTCACTTAAATTCACTTCATTTAGCACATGAACAAATGGGCCTAAATCAAAACCAAGATTTTTGACAACTTCAACTTTTGAGTTAGGAAAAGATTTTTTTATATCCTCAATTAAATTTGAATTATTTTCGACAAGAGTAAAAAAGTAATCACAATCTTGATCTGATAGATTTAAAAGGCAACTCTTTAACTCTGGATAAAGAAATTCATAATAAATGTGAGTATGTACTAAAAGACGTTTCACTGAATAACCTATTGAAATTAACAGAACCTGAACAGATAAGTTTAAAACAAAGCTATTTTAACTTACTAGCTATTAAGATAAAAGAAAAAGCTGTAAATATAAATTTTATACATCAAGATATAAGGAGCTCACTTTCATAACTAAATTCAAAATGACCAAAAGTTGCACAAAATTGACTTTCGATAATGATATAATCACCGCAAAATTTCACAAGGTCAATAAAACATGAATAAGCAAAGAGAACAACGTAAAGATATTGATGGATTAAAGGGTATTGCTATATTAGGTGTTATCTTTTATCACCTATTTGACCTTTTAAAAACATCTCACTTATCTCAATCTATTATTTTCAACGGTGGTTTTTTAGGAGTTGATGTTTTCTTCGTTGTATCAGGATTTTTAATTGCAAGTTCAATTTATGGCAAACTATCCCTTAATGAATTTTCATTATGGTCATTCTATAAAAGAAGATTTTTTAGAATTGTACCTCCATTGGTAATCATCTGCTTTTTCTCACTAATCCTCGGTTATTTTCTCTTGCTGTCTGATGTTTACCGCGAACTAAACATCGAAGTTGTAAATGCACTTTTAGGAATAGGCAACTTTAGATTTGCTAATGTTGGAGGATATTTCAGTCTAGATTCATCAGACAGACTCTTGCTGCACACATGGTATCTTTCAATTACTATTCAGTTCTACATTTTATTTCCTTTATGTTTGGTTCTCTTGAGTAAGACTGTTGGTACTAAGCATATTCCATTAGCAACGTTGACTATGTCTGTAGCACTGTTAATTGTATCTTGCATAGTGTCTAAAAATGGTAAAGGATATCTTTTAACACAATGCAGAATCTTTGAATTGTTCTTAGGATCTGTTTTATTCTTCTACAAAGATCAAATATTTTCATTAGTCTTTACAAAATTCAAAGCCTTACCTGCTGTTGGGGAATTAGCTGGAACAATTCTTCTTATTATGTCGATCTTCACTGTTGAATTGTCTCATGGAATATGGACTCCAAAAAGTTCAGCTTTAACAATTGTTGCTACTGCATTAGTAATTTTATCTCACAATAAACACTCTATAATTGGATTCAAACCGTTATCCACACTAGGTAAAGGTTCATATTCACTATATCTATGGCACTGGCCTTTATTCATATTTGCCTTGCGTTGTGATTATTTAAATTCTCCCTTAAAACTTATTGCTGTTTTCGCAATCATTGCTTTAGTTTCTGCGTTCTCATATAAATTTATAGAAAAGCATAACTTTAAGATCTTAACAGTGCTCATAATGTACGCAGTTTGCTTTGCAAGCTATGCTTATTTTCATTCAGACAGCAGACTAAACTACTTATCAAGTTTTACTGTTGAAGATCTTAAATTTACTCAAATCGCTCCAGAATACACACCAAAAGCAATATTGGCTGAACACGACAAGGTTGTGTGGCATTATGGTCTACAAAAAGAAACTCCTCATATATTCTTTGTTGGCGACTCTAACGCAGGTCACTATCAATATTACTTAATGACGCAAAATAAAATACCTGTTTACTTCTTGTCTGTTCCAGCATCATTAGCTTATGGAAAAGAATTTGCTTCTATGCAAACAGAGTATTTTATTAAAGGACAAGATAGAGCTGACTTTTATGAACTTTACAAAAAGACGCTATCTATTCTAACCTCTGGCGATAAAATTATTCTATCAAACAGATGGGATATTATGTTTGACCTTTATGTTGCTGAAAAACAGATCAATAAGACAGATGCAAATTTTGAAAAGTATATTGATGACATTCTTCATGACTTGGATGAACAGATCACATCTCATCCACAGCTTCAGTTCTACATTGTAGGACTAGCAATAGTAACAGATAAAGCACATTTAAACTTTTCAAAGCTTGACTTAACAGGTTCTTTCTTATCCAAGATAATCAATGTCAAAGAGTTCTATCAGAGTAAAGATTACGTTGAAAGAAATGAACAGGTTAACAATAGGCTTAAAGCTTATGCAAATTCTCATAGCAATGTAAAATTCATTGACAGAAATGTACCAATAAACCAAGGCAATGGAATTTACTCCATTTTTGAAAATGGTGGTCCAATTTTCTTAGATGCAACACATTACACTAATCGCGGTGGTTGTGTTATAGGAAAATACATCATGGATACAGTGGTAAATGGTAAATAAGTTAGACGTTTCACTGCTGGTACCAATTGAAACAATATAAATCAATATAATTGAATTCTAAAATGAAAAGAATAGCTGTTGTTTACTTTGCTTATATCAATAAAGATAAAAATTGGAAAAGAATAATTTCTTCACAGCTAGCTGATCTGAAAAGATCTGGTATTTTAAGTGAAGCCGATCTATTCATCGAAGTAAGTGATCCTAACAATTTAAATTCTGTTCACTGTTATTTTGATAATCTAAAACTAGATTGCAAAGTTGCGTACCACAGTAAAAATACTTTTGAATACTATGGACTTCACAAAGTTTGGGAACTATCAAAGTTAGATTCTAATTATGATTACGTGGCCTACTTTCACACAAAAGGCATGAGTTATAAAAAGAGATTTTCATTAGGTCTAACTTCTGGAAGAAATCCAAGAGAAATTGTACTAACATACCTAACCTTCAAAAACTATAAAAACACAATTAACGTATTTGATACTAATAAAGGTATAGTTAAAATTGGTGCTTTTCCCAAAAAAGATGATGACAGTTCTGATAAGAGTGGTTGCTTTATTTGGTTTAACTTTTTCTGGCTACGTTGTTCTTATACCAGGACTTTAGAAGAACCCATTATTACAGATAATAGGTTCTACTATGAAAACTGGAG
>HF987963.1:0-17469 GCA_000431835.1 Succinatimonas sp. CAG:777 | reverse complement strand
TAAAGATGTCGGAGAAAGAGGTAATGCTTACAAGAGACTTTCGTTTTCCTTATATTCAAAATCTAACAAAGGATACACTATTCACGAAGCATCAGATACATTGAAGCACCTAAATAAGTTATACAAATATTTATGGCCTCTTTCAGCATTGTATTTGAGAGCAACTTACAGATAACAGTAAGCAACAGCTCAGATAAACGAAATTTACCATTCAATCAGACTAATGCTTTTTGTGACACTTAAATTTCATTTTTAAACCTAATAGGCAGAGAACATAGTGCTCATGATAATAAGTTAACGATAACATTCTTTGCATGAATGATAACTTTTGATGTTCAACTCCATCATACTTTATGCAATATTTTCTATCAGATTTAAAAAGCTTTTTAATAAACTTTGAGCTATGAGAAGTCAGTGATTCAAGGTGCTTTACTGAAATATTTGTTATTTTGTAATTTACTCTACCAGCTTGCTGGTTTCTTCTAAAAAGGAAATGATCTCCATAGAATACTTTAATTTCTTCAGGTATTACGAAATAATTCCTTTTTAATCCAAAATAAGCAGATCCCCAAAATCCTGTCATTTTATCCATTATTTCGAAATTTACTTCACTATCTTTAGGATATTCATCGAAATCTGACTTTGGAGTGTTTGTTGCACAGTCAATTCCTGCCAAACCTATATTTTTATCAGACTTAGAAAAGAAGTCATCCACAGCCTTAAATAAATTTTTTGGAAGAATTAGATCATCATTTAAAATTCCAAAAGTTTTGTATTCTGGATTTGAGAGTTTTATGCCAAGATTCCATGCAGGATTTACAAAGAGATTTTCTTTTTGAGTAAAAACTCTTACCTTGCTAAATTTAGTGTTGAAGCCTTTACCGGAATTATCAATAACAACAACTTCGCCAACAACATCAGACCCTTCGAGTTCACACAGAAGTTTATTCAATACGTCCAAATCTTTTTGCATTGTAGGAATAATAATTGATAGCATTTTACCCTCTTATAACCTCTGTATATATATTTTGACTAACTAAAATCAAAAAATTCTAAAATCTCATTTTTCTTTTGAACTTTAATCTTTTATGGATCTTTCAACGTTTATGAATAGAACAAGATCTGGATTTTCCTCTTTTAGAACATTCAAAATTTCATCAGGTGCTGATGTTTGCCTGTGCATATGGACAACAGTTCTAAAATACTCAATTGCATATGGTGTAAAGTATATGCCATAAGAATCTGTGATCAGCATGATTTTTCTTTGATCTTGAGCTGAAATGTTTACATATTTTGATCCGAACTCTTCAATTGAATTTGGGTCATACTTTAATGAATACTCTCGTTTAGATTTTAAGTTCTGGACTTTAATCTCTGGCTCATTAGCATTTATGATCAGAGCTTCATCCATGATATTCTTTTGAGGGTTGCTTATATTTCTGATCAAATCCCCATTTTCATGTTTAGAAAATGAAAAGTTATATTGTGTCTTTTGATAATCTTCCAGTACTCTTTTCATTACATTATCAAAAGCGATATTTGCACCATATCGATTCCAATGGGTATCGTCGGTATAGTAAAGTGCTATATTATCTTTAGGATCTTTATTAGCACGAAGAACATCATAATTATCAATCACATTAATACCTTGTGATTCAAGGTATGGTTTAATTTTATTGAAAAATCTAAACTTACCTGGTTCTCTAATGTATGGATTCATGTACTCAGAATAAATTCCATGCTTATCTGGTCCAATCACCAAGTAAACAGGTGCTGAAGTTGATGATTTTATAGCATTTAATAGAGCTAATTTCTTACTTACCATGTAAGGAGAAAAACTCATATCTTCACAATGCTGAGAGTATACAGAATCTGCTGAATTTCCAACAAACAACCAGCCTTTAATGCCGTTTACTGTAAATTGAGAATTTGTAAAATTAAAATCAGTAAATACAGACTGCATTGGCTTGTATAAATTCTCAGTCACCGGTAACTTGAACAATAGTCTATCGTTATAAAAATTTACTAAGTTCTGAAAGTAAGCCTTATCACCAAACGTTGGAAAATGGTTAATAACTCTGTTTTCGCTTTTAACCACATAATCATTTGGGGTGATTATAAAACCTGCTATTGGGACAATAAACATTGAAGCAATAAGAACCTTTTGTAATATCTTTATCATCGTATTTGCCTCAACTAAAAATTAAAGTAAATGAATGGGTTTTGAGCGCCAAAGAAAAGGACAATTACAGATAAAATCATCAGAAATGAATTAACTGCAAAAGCACCATTGTGAGTTACAGCTTCTTTTGCGTTTGAAGAGTTAAAACTCTTTAATCTAAAGAAAACTAACAGACATCCTATGATAAGAGCTAGATAATTAAGAATTTCTCCATTACATACGCTTTGATTGTCTGTATTAGATAAAAAGAACATGACAGATAAATAATCAAATGCTTGAGAAATGTTGTCAGCTCTGAAAAGCACCCAACCAATTAGAACGACTAAAAGAGCATATGCATGGGTTAAAAACTTAGGTATTTTGTTTAAAAGATCCCCTAAGAAGATTCTTTCTAAAATTAGAAATAAACCATTATATAAGCCCCACAGCACGAAGGTCATATTTGCTCCATGCCATAAACCACACAAGAAAAATACCACGATTAAATTTAAGTAAATTCTGTGAGTAGGAACTCTAGAACCGCCTAATGGGATGTATACATAATCTCTTAACCATGATGATAGAGATATATGCCAACGTCTCCAAAATTCTTTGATTGAACAACTGCTGTATGGAGCCATAAAGTTCTCAGAGAACTTAAAACCAGCCATTGCTGCTAATCCAATAGCCATATCAGAATAAGCAGAGAAATCAAAATAAATTTGAATCATATACGCAATAGCACCAATCCAAGCATCCATAGTTGAAAGACTATGAACGTTATAAATAAACGCCATATTAGCTAATGGAGCAACTGAATTAGCAATTAAGATCTTTTTATTTACACCTAAAATAAAACGGTATAAACCATAGGTAAATAAATTTGAATCTAATCTTCTAGAACAGAGATCGTCTTTTACCTGCTTATATCTAACAATAGGGCCTGCAATCAAATGAGGAAACATAAAGAAGTATGTTAAAAAGTTAATTACATTACTTCTTCCATTAAGTTCCCCTCTGCTAATATCAATCAGGTAGCTCACAGCATGGAAAGTAAAGAAACTGATTCCTAGAGGTAATACTTGTTGCTTAGCATGCAGATTTTCTGCAATTCCCCCATCATGAAGCAAAGATACTAACCAGAAAGAATACTTATAAAATACTAAAGCTAATATATTGATAGTGACGAAGAACACTAATGCAATAACTTTTAGAGTGTCATTTTTTCTTTTAGCTGCTTCTAAAGCATATCCAAAAAAGAAATTTAAAAATCCATATGCTAGTAGGACTTTTAAAGAATGAGTACCACCATCAAAAATATAGAAAAATAAACTAATTAAAATTAATGTTAAATTTCTAATCACGTTCCATTTCTTAGACAAAAAATCTAAGACAAGGAATAATGGTAAAATAAAAAATATAAAAGGAAGACTTGCAAATACCATATTTTATCTTTACTTAATCAAAATTAGTCTTAGTACAGTACGAATGGCGTATTCTACAACAAAACTAAAAAATCACAACTTATCAAAACTTCTAAAAAAGCAATTGCCTTACAAATTTATCAGCACGAAAGTTAATATACACAACTAAAGGATAAAACCAGCTGAATATATGACTAACGATTTGGTTAAAAGTAATCATAATCATCTGATAACATACTCTTTTCATTCTCTAATATCTCTTTTTGCAGGCGAGAAATATCTCTGCTTAATTTGCTTTTAATTTTAGCTTTATTCTTTGATCTCGTTCTCGAACAAGATGATAAAAACTCAGATCGTTTTTTACTAAAACTGTCAATTGAAACTGTAGCCGGATCTATTTGATATTCTTGGTTATCATCTAATGACATATCAAATGAAGTAATAAGATCAATATCAATATTATCAACTACTGACTGATCTTGTTGGATTAGATTTTTAACCTCTTTATCATCATATTCATTCATGATTTTAAAGACTGAATCGTCATGCTCTAAATAATCTAGACAGATTATAAAACCGTAAACAAATCTAAAAGAGCCTCTATTATAAAGAGATCGCCAAATACAAGATCTTTTATATGCTCCTTGAACAATAAAATTAGAATCAGAGAGCTCTACAAAAAATGACTTTCTAGGATAATTTAAATTAATATCAAAAGATTGTCCGTATGATAAGAAATCATCATTATAAAGAACTGATTCTTTGCATGATCTATACAATTTTTCAAAAGATGAATGTGTTAGGTCTGAGAAAGTATTACATTCATCAAGAATTGCAAAGTAGTAGTCAAAGGCTTTTAAAATTGATTGATATGCTTGCGAGCCCTGTTCAACTACATAGCCACCGTTAATTTTATAAAAGCCAGATTCAGATATATCCACAAGACCAGATCTAAAAAGAAGTGTTAAATAGCATCCTATCTCATACATTGGAGAAAACTTATTTATTGATGTTTTGCATGCATAGATATCAGCAACTTTAATCAATTTATATATATCATCTTCATTATCGGACTTAACTATTGAGCTAATTGCTTTTTTACAAGATTTTTGAATTAAAAAACGACCAATTTCACTTTGTTTATATAGTAAGAAGGGAAGAGCTTTTACAATAATATTTTCATGATTTTTGCTTCTACTCTTATCGAAATAGATCTTCACAGGTAAATTTGAGTTGCCTGAAAGATAATCATCTAAAGTATTTTCTAAGTCACTTTCATCATAATTAAAATCACTTACACCATTTGATAAAGTAATATCAGAAAACAACTTGCCAACATCGTGAAGAAGAGCTAAAAAGATTATCAATATATGAAGTTCTTCTACATTTAAATCTTCATATTTAAAATTTGTGTACTTTGATACTTCAATCGCTTTTAGAGCAACTAATAAGCTGTGTCTTAAAAGTCCCCCACAATCACAGTCATGAAGACACTTTGATGCGGGAGCTATAGAAACAACTTTCGCAAATCTGTAAATAAGAGGATCAATAAGATTAATACTACTATCAGTAGATATAAATGATGTTGTTTTTATAAGTTGCAAAATTACTTTGTTTTCAGACAATAACTCACTAACAGTTCTATAAGAAAACACTCTAGAACCATCTTTTCCAAGAACTAAGAAGTTATTTAGAAGATTCAATATAGATATCGCTCTATCTTATAAAAGATTGAACTGTTTTCTTAAAACTAAACAATTCAGTAACAAAGACATTAAAAGTCAAAACAAAGAATCATAAAATTTAATCTTATGAAAAATTCAATGTTCCTATTAAGCATATTGCCAGAAAAACAATAGCAATTGATTCGAAAATACATATCATCTTATACTTTTTGATTTTCTTATCTTTTTTATAAAAATTTGCCTTATAGTCAGGATCAAATATTCTTGAAATGCACTCCCTACTATCAGCATACAGTTTTGTATGATGTAACAAATACTCACGTCTAGCAAAATATGGATCTTTTGTTGTTAATTGCGTTCTAGATCCATTTTCAAATTCTCTATGGTTATAAAGAACTTTATCAATTCTATAAGGAAGTAACCCAGCCTCTACAAAAGACATCCACAGATCATAATCCTCGGTCCAACTGTACATGTAAGACTTGTATTTACCAAGTTTGATAAAGTCTGATTTCCTATATAAAGAGCTATTTACAATACAATTACCAAAAATGAAACTCTCTTTATTAAATTTTGGAAGATTCCAATCCTCGTTTACAGCGCCGAACTTTCTAGCTTTACAGTAAACAAAACCTACATTAGGATTTTCATCAAAAACCTTAACAGCTTCTTCAATATATGTAGGTTCAATTGTATCATCGCCATCTAATGGCAAAATGTAGAATCCTTTAGCTACATCAATAGCTTTATTTCTTGAACCTACTACCCCTAGATTTGTCTCATTTTTTAAAACCACAATATTGGAGTACTTGTTTTTTAACTCATTAACAACTTCTAATGAGTTATCTGTCGAGCAATCATCAATAAAAACAATTTCAATGTCTTTATATGTCTGATTTTCAGCAGACATGATTGCATCGGTGATGTACTTTTCCTGATTGTAACAAGGAATAACGATTGAAACTAATTTAGTCATATTTTTTATTATAGATAACTTTAATCAAATTAATTCGAGCTTATAGTTTTAACATCAGATAATTTAAAAATCACTGAATTATTCTTATAAATTTCAAATAATGGTGAAAATTGAATATCTTTGTATAAACTTTTTTCAGGTGAATTTGTTTTACATTTAAGCTGTTCATCAATAGCAGAACTGTTGATTGATTCATAAAGCTCTGTATTACAAAAAACTGAAACAAGAGAGGTACCATCTTTTTTATCTAATAATTTTTCCATGACTAGAAAGCATACATACTTTTCTGTAGACTTAGCATCACTATCCAAATACAAGTACAAAAACATCCCCTTGTACACAGTATTGTCTAACATTTCAACAGTTAAAACTCTGTTATTTTTTGCGGCTTCATACAAAGGTTGTATAAAACCATAATCTTCAGCATTTATTGAAAGCGAAGATAAAGCTGACTTTTTGCTTCTATTTTGATAAAAAACAACTAATAGAATTAGAATAAAAAAAACCAAAGGGGCAGATAAGAAAAATAATACAAATGGGTCATAATTTATCTCTTGAAATTTGCAGTAAAAAATAACACTAGGTTCTAAAGAAGGACTTGAACATTCAGGATCTGGATGATATGGCGATGACATAAAAAATGTTAAGATACCTGATATCAATAATGAAAAACCAAGCAAAATAATAATCAAGAGTAGAGAAGTTATTACATTAACTCTGCTACAAGATTTAATAGAATAACTTGATTTTAAAGGTGAATTTGGCGTTAAAATGTAAAAACACAGAGTAAAAATTGAGACAAACGGTATTAACGGCAATATTACTTTAATTAAGTCGGTTATCATTAGCTTTGTCCTGTTCACTTAAATTTGAGCATTTAGCCTTTAAAGGTTCATGATTCCTTTCAAAATAATTCCTTATCTTTTCTTTATACGCAATCATTTTTATCAAATTATTTGGGTTAATAGTAAAACCTCCATTTGATAGCACAATAAAATCATCTTGAGGTTCAACATTGTATATAGTTTTCACAGACGTCTCCTTCTAAGACTAACATAGTATCCAAATGAATAAAACTGCTAAATCAATCTTGTGTTGAGGCTTATTTTATTAAGCCACGACCAAAAGCCTCAGTTGTTACCAACAAAGACGTTCTTTAACAATGTGATTCAGAAATCAAACTCTAACGGAGTTTTCTTTTGCTTTTAAGCTTGCTACTTCGTCTTACCAGATTAGCAAGCTTGAAACTGTCGTTTATCTGGTTTTCATGACCTGTAACTTCAAGGTTATCAGGAACATCATTACCAGTAGGTTTAGGCTCTTTGTAAAAGATACCAATGAATCTTTCATCGTTCTCTATTTCTGACATATCTTTAGTAAAGAATGCTTTTAGGAACATGAAATTGGTTTGAGCTTTTCTGGCTAAAATCTGTAAGCTTTCAAAAGACCAGGGCTTACCATTGTAGTAAGGTACATGCTCTCTAATGTAGCTTAATACATTGCAGGCAATCTTGGTGTAGACAGTTGAGTTCTCGATGTACTCTTTATTTCTTAAAGGTAATGCATCCTAACCAAAGACTACATCAATCACCCAGTGACTACTTTCAATCTGCCATCATAAGAAAATGATATCTTGCATAGTAGCTGCAAAAGAATCATCTAAACCATCAGGAGTAATAGAGCTAATAAAGAACTTGTCTTCTCTGTCTTCAGTCTGAACACTAGAACTTTTATAAATTCAGCTGGTTCTTACTCTGATTACAGAATGAACATGAGGCCATTTTCTTTTCAACTCTGTGCTTAAGATATCTTCAGCACTGAGAATAGAAATCTCTTTAGTCTCAATTCTGCCATGCTCAGTACTGGTTCTGGATGAGGATAGGACTTCACCTTGAAACTTATCTACATCTAACCTACTGAATGATTCTTCAATTACATCAAAGAGTTCACATTGGTTATCTTTAAGGCAGACTAAGAAGTCTGCTAATGCTTTTACTGCTACAGCCTCTAAGGTTACAGCTCTAGTATTGATAGCATCCCATGTGAGAATACAGTTTCTAAGTTTTAAAGTTGCTATCATCTCAAGGATAGCCTCTGCTTCATGTTTTTTCTTATCTACAGCTCTCTGAGATATGGTTAAACCATACTTGGTTGAATATAGGCTGACCAAATCATAACCTGTGCTCTTACGGGCATCATTACCTTTCTTGGTCTGTCTTGTAGCTCTGATATTCTGTCCGTCAGCTGCAATAACATCTCTTTGATATAATGACACTCTAACATCTTGGATCATTGAAGTTTAATTCAATAAGTATGATCTCTTAATCACATTTTTAAAGAACAAAATTAGTGTGCAACTAATTTGTTTGATACAAGTACTCGTTCTGTAAAGTCAATACAGAATTCAATAGTTACATGTAAAGCAAAAATAACTGTAATAAAACCGTGGCCAAGAATTCTGCACCTAAAATAATGTAATGAAACATATCAAGCGTGGATTTAAATCTCTTTAATAATCTAAGTCGACGATAAAAAGTGAAAGCTTTTGGTTTTGACAAATCAAATCTCAATTGTCCACAAAAACACAACAGAACAGCAAAACAAACAGCAACATTAAGCATAGCAAAATAAAATATAGAATTTATGTGATTAATGTAGCTATATATAAAAAGGCGTACATTCCAAATGAAGATAAATAACGTCATTACTATATATTTAGTATTTCTTATGTGTAATTTCATAAAACACCTCAATTTTATTCGTGAATTAAATTCATTATACCTTAAATTCAAGATATATGTATATAAAAACTAATTTATTTCGTAAATTATTTATACATGTCAATAAAATTGATATATATCAATTAAATTGGCATATCAATTATATGAATACATCAATAAAATTGATATAAAAGAGTTTTACGACTCATCAAATGCGAGTCTATCGTATTTGAATTAAATACACTTAATACTTTTGTTAAGTATAAGACTATAGAATTGTTAAACTTTTCGGAAAAATTGGGGTGATCAAGGCTTTTAATTATTTACTAATAATCATCAAATAGCTTTGATATTGGAGAAAAGACGTAGCTCCGTGCATATTTATGGGTAAATAATTGAAATTAGAACACAGTAGAGCCTAAATCTAAGCTACTTTTCCCTCCTTTACAACCTCTGTTAGGAAGTGGAATAAATATATTTGAATATCCTAGTAAGATCACTCAACTTTTGCATTTGAAATTTAATTCAAAATGCAGATAACAATGCGGTTTAACACAGCATTTGCTCTTTAAAATCATACCCAAGACCTTAAGCAATTTTAGCAAAAGGGTTGGGTTGGTTAACGATCTGGTTCACTAAAGTTGGCAGATCTTTTAATAAAATCGTATCTCATTTTAGTATGAACCCCATTATTGATCACATGATTGATAATGGGGTTCATACTACTTGTAGGTGATTTTTAATAGTCAGCTAATTTGTGAATATTTTAATATATCATCATTGAAATTATTAGAAGATTTCATGATGATCCTCTATGTCACTGTCAGATATTTAGAGACAGCTGTGATGAAATGAGAACCATTCCTTCTTAGAAGCATTAGAAACACTTTCATGTTGCTTTACTTATCTTATTGATGAACTGCATAAAGCAGGCTGTATAGCTGATGATATGTTACAGCTTGCATACAACATAGCTAAAGACGTAATAAACAAATGGTATAATGCTACCGCTAAGTTTATTCATACTTACTTAGTCCTGAATTTATAACACAATTTCTAAATAGTTAAAGAAATCGATTTTTAAACAGCAAATGTAGTGCTAGACCACATTTATAAGCGTTTTGTTAATATTTTTTTTGAAACGCAAAAGTTGAGTTTTTAATCTTCATTTCTGTCATATTTTTTTTATTTATGCTTTCCTTATGCAACTTAAAATATCGAATTTCAATTAATCTAAATTTACTTTCTGCTGAGCAATTGTAAAAATATCATGATGATTATCTACTCTAATTTCATTAACCATCCATCCATTTAGCTGGCAACTTTTAATAAAATCACCAATTCTGTTAAAACCGCTCATTTCCTTTAGAGTAATCACCAAAGCGTAATTCATTCCTTGACCTAACTTTTTGTTTAATCGCTCTTTTGATCTAACCATAATTCCCCACATACCATCTTCGGTATATAGCTTACGAGGACGAAATCCTGTTTTAATAACATCAGATACAATCTTTACATTATCCCATTTTCTGTAAATTGTTCTAGCATTTTTCTCAGAGCACTTTGCCCCATCTTTATCTGCTTGAGTATTAGAATTAACGGAATCGACCTTAGTCTTACCATTTTTATCAGGCTTCATGCGGCCAAAGTGAAGATCTAGTTCTGTGCATGTATAATCAACGCCTTGAGCTCTGCTACAGTATGGCGAATAACACAATGTAGCCCTAGCAATAAAATTTTGTTTTTTGTTTGAGATTGGAACGGGAAATCTGTAATTAAAATTCTCATATTGGTCAATCTTTTGGTGCATAACTACTTTAATTTCATCATTTTCTGTCTTTATTAACTTGTCAATGTGAATTGGAACTACACCATGTCCCAAATAATCAGAATCAGATGTCTTATTTTGACAATTAGAAACAAAGGCTTCGTTATAAGCAGCATCAATAATAAGAGCTTTTGCTTCTTCTCTTGTCATTCCTAATATATAAATTAAGAAAGCTACTTTTCTTGCAATCCATGGAGCTGCAAACGATGTTCCATATCTCTTTTTAATACAATAAAGTCCATCCTTATTTGTTCCACAAACAACAAGTGGTTCATCAAGATCTCCACCATAATAAGATACGTCTGGCTTTACAAAAAATGAGAGAACTGGACCAACTCTGGTGTAAGAGGCAGGCTTATTGTTTCTTTTTACAGAATTTACAACAATAGAATTGATTGAATCAGCAGGAGATCCTATCTTATAAAGAGAATCATTGTCTTGTTGATTTAATGATATACAATTAAGAGTTTCAGCACTAATTGCAATATTCTTATAATCGCAACCAAAGCAATCAACTTCATTGTTAATATTTTTTTGATTACTTTGGTAACTAACTGAGAAATTTGCAGTTTCGTCTTGAATAGAGTCTCCAAATGTAGAGTTAGATTTACCATCTGATTCATTATTTTGGTTATTGTCATCAAAAATGACGTCTGTATCATTGGATTCAACTTTTGCAAGATCTTTATCTATTTCATGAGCTCTTGTCAAAATAGTGTTATGTGTAAGCCGTGTTTTAGCTCTATTTGTTCCTGCAATAACAAAGATGACATCATATTTAGTTTGCAATGAATCTAAAATAGAACCTAAAACTGATATATAGTTATCATCAATTTCAAAATCAGATCCTAATGACAGATTCCAAACTTTGATATCTTGGTTTTGGCTAACAATATCTGAAATGTTCAAAATGATTTCAAAAGTTCGATTATTCTTTGATGCTAAAGCAAAATGTTTTACCCTAAAGTGACCAAGTCCATCCTCAAGATCTGGATTTAATCTAGGACCATCCACAATAATAGAATCAACCTCTGTTCCATGCTCAAAGTTTTTGTCTTCATCAGGAACTTTTGGATCGATTAAGTCATGATACTCAACCCACTTAGAAAAATAGACATTTTGATCAAAAGAGGTATCAATGACACCAATACAAGGTTCGATCGTAGGATCTTGAATAAAATTGTTTTTCCCTTCTTGAACTTGTTTTAATTTTTCTAAATCAAAACTTCCATAATGATTTTGTAAGCTATCTTGTAATAACTCATCGTGAGCATAGTCAAAATTAATATCACCATTAGCTGTATGATTTAGCTCTTTTGAGGATCCTTCTGTATCATAGTTACTTTCAAATTTTTCTGAATAAATGTTTTTAACAGGATCATCAAATTCATCTGTCTTTTCTTTTGAAAGTTTAATGTCAGTTAATATGTTATTTATATTAGAAATAAGATCTAAGTCAGGCAACGACTTGATGTCACCAAGATCACAAGTACAAGACATTGAAACTAAAAAAGGAGCCTTTTCTTGTATTTCATTTAAGACGCTAGGAGTTACTAGCAATATAGTGTTTTTACTATCAAGTTCAGTTGTTTCATTATTATCTACAGGCTTCAATATCTTATAATCACCTTCAATTTTGAAATTTCTTAGAATTTCTTCAACGCCTGCTCCTACTGTATAGAGTGTAACAATTTTATAATTACCCCCAACTTTAGATGATTCCTCATCTAAAGCAACGATCTTATCAACGACAGAAAAGCTATCCACGTAGTAGCAATCGACAACGGTATCTGTAAAACGGCTTTTACTTATTCCAAATCCTGAAGGTATTTTGTTTTTGCCTTCTGTTACAGATTTTAAAAATTCATGGGTTACAACACTTCCTGAAATAGGATTTTGTTTTACAAAATAATTTAGAATTTTCAGTACATTATTTAAAAGAACAATGGTCTCTTCAACATCAGTTAATGACACAAAATGAGTAATAGTAAGCGAGTCGTTATTAAATTTTGCTCCTCTTACTGAAGAAATATTGTCATAATGGTTCTGTTTTGAAGTAAGAAGCATCTTTATGCGATTACTTTTAGATACAACATTAATATAGTTGACATTAATAAGAGCTCCTTTTAAAAAGCCAACTTTTCCTCCATGAGACCAGTAACTTTTTAGGTATTCCAATTCAGAAATTAACTTTTCAATCTTACTAAAGGGAACTACTTTTTGTTTTGGAATATTTCTTGCGCTTGGCTTATTTGTCGAAGCTAAATGATGAAATGCTCCTTGAAGTCTTAATAGGTTGTTCATTTTTACTCCTCATTTAACTTTTTCAGTTGTCTAGATAAAGTACTTTTTGAAATTCCTGTTAATAACTCAATTTCTCTTAAAGAAAATCCCTGCTGATATAAAGAGTCAGGAGAGATATTCTTATCAACTAATGCTTTATAAATACGAATCAAATGATCTTGAATAGAATTTGGATCACTAAATGCTATTGACGCTTTGATAATATTTTTTAAGTCTCCAGGATAAGGTAGCTTATTTGACAAAGTTACTATCTTCTTGAACAAACGAACATCTCTTAACTTTAACTTAAATTTGTCTGAAAATGACAAATACAGCTTTAACGCAATTTCTTTTAAATCATCTACACTATATCTAGAAAAGTCGATCACAGCATCAAAACGTCTAATTAGAGCTTCATCAAAGTGACTAAATAGATTAGTAGTTGCAATTAAGGTGATTCTGCTGTCTAGTTCATCTAAAGACTTAAAGAATTCTGTTGTTGCCCTTCCCATTTCTCTGATATCATTTTGATCGGTCCTATCAAGACACAAAGCATCCAATTCATCAAAAAGGACAATTACCTTTTCAGGATGAGCAAACTTTCTGATTTCATCAAACATCAAGCTAATATTTTTTGATGTTTGTCCTAACTTACTATCAACAAGAGCTGATATCTTTGCAAGAAACAGGTCTTTTTCCATGATTCTGGATATTTGCTTTACAGACTCAGTTTTTCCAGTACCAGGAGGCCCCTGAAAAAGAAATTTATTCATGCCTAAATTTCTTTTTAATGCCATCATAATTCCTTTTAAATCATCGCTAATAGCATTTGGAATAGGCAGTTGTTCTGCGTTGCAGACTACTTTTTGTAAAAATTCGCTGTCGCAGTTAACGGATTGAACAGTAAAAAACTCCTGAGAAGACAATAAAGAGCAAATGTAGTTTGATAAAACCTTATCACCTATAGAATCAAACTCTTTTGCAATATTTAAAGCTTCGTTAATAAAACCTGCATTATTGTTGTCTACGTGATATTTAATTAAATTTATAATTTGCTGCTTTTTCATGATAAGACTTATTTCTTAAAATCAAGGAACATTCAGTTTCAACAAAAAGAATAATTCTAATTAAGATTTCCATACTACTTTCGGAAGATTTTTTTCTAATAAATGTGCCTACCTAATTTCTAAAATCAATTAACTTCTTATCAAGGTAGAGATACTTTATTAACTCTCCAAATTGAAATTTAATTGGGCAATCAGGTAATGATAGATTCTCTATCATGGTTAAGATGCGTTCTTTTGTAAGTTCAAAAGGCATCTTTCCTTTAACGTATAAAGATGGCCAATTACTAGGCAATATAGTTTCACGATTTTTACAAAAAGCTTCAAATATTGCTACATAGTCATCTGCTACTAGAGGATCATTAAAATGGTTATGAGAGTTCATTTCGTCTATCCAATCTTTTAAGATCTTCTTGTCAAGATGCAGCATTAAAACATCCTCAAAATTCATGTGAGAAAACAATACAGATTTAGCAATGTTATTATCATCTTCTAACAACTTGTAATAACACTGATTACGGTCCATATCTCTTTCTCTTAGATAGATATCATGATCAACAAAAGAAAAGATTATGCATTTAGGATTATCTTTATAAGCTTTCTTGTAAGCATTTTTAACTTGATTCCAATAGCCTAATTGAACACAAACTGCTTTAAAAACGACACAATAAGCATCTTTAAACTTGAAAAGTTTATTTATCATCTGAACATAAGTTCTTTCAGATTCACCCTCACACAGGATAATAATAGGTTGGTTTTTTGATAGCTTTAATTCATCTAGACGGTCAGATACGCTTTTCAAATCAAAATCCATTTTCTAATTTCAGCTCCGTTCACTCTATTGACAAACTCATTATACTGTATTTGGGACATTTTTTATAAAATAGAAACATATTTTTTTATTTTTTAATTACGTTCAAAAAAATCACTCTACTATTTGCAAGTGATAATTATATTTTTGGCAAGCTCTACAAACATGTAGAGCTTATAAAAACATTTATTAGAAAGCTTTTTTAAATAAAAGGAAAAGGAATCCCTCCAAAATCACCTCTTAAATATTTCTTTCGAAAATCATCTGAAGCTCTAATTCCTTTTGCTTGGGAAGCCTTATTGATGACTGAACCATCTTTCTTGGAGTATGAAAGTAAACCTATCTCTGAAGCGCCCAAAAGGCCGTCAGCTAAAAGATCAGTATTATGCAGATTACAAATCAGTTGTGAAGATTTAGAATTAATCCTTTTAGATTTAAACATTCTAACTATTTCTACTACCAATAATGAATGTAATGAATCGTCTAGTTCATCAATAAATAGATCTTTTCCTGTTCTTAAAGCATACATAATTAATAATAAGATTTGAATCAGTCTCTTTGTTCCAGCAGATTCTTCTTCATAATCAAATTCAACTTCTTGACCATTTAAATTTTGGTGAAAAGGTCTAATATCTATAAGATCACCTTTCGCAGTAGAAGATGAAGGAACAAACCTTTCGCCAATAAACGAAGGAGTTATAATTTTTTCTATATTCGAATGTGAAGAAACATAATTCTCAATCGATGTTTCTTCAACTGATAATGAGGTAATACCAATATCCAAGTTATTTAGAACAGTTACTAACTCTTTTAATGCTCTTTTTTTTCTATTTTCAGGTAATTCTTCTTCAAAAGTATTTGCTAAATTATTCAGCCATACTGAATATGGTAATACATTATTTTTCATAAGTACGATGAAATGAGATTCAAAAAAATCACAAATAGAAATAATGTCTTTTGATAAACCAGGATAATTTTTTCTAATTTTACACAATAGTGAATTTTCTTGTTGGTTATTGGAAGCATTAACACATTGTGTTTTAAATAATTCATTCAACCCATCAGAAAATTTAGATAGAGTTTTATTTAATGACGTAATCGCTGAGTTTTTAACACAGTAAACTGTAATTTCATCTATTTTTAACTCTTCATAAAGAATTGAAGTTTCATTAAATGAAAATGATATTGAGCAAAGTCTTTTGTTGCAATAAAACTGTGCTGTTAATATAGTTCTATCCCCATCTTTATCAAAGGTAGCTATTTTGTTGGGAATGAAATAGTTCTTCGAAGCTCCATTAAAGATAAGAGATTTAAGTATTGATATTGCCTTTATTGTTGTAGATTTACCAGATGCATTCGGTCCGTATATAGTAAAAACAGGAACTACTCTATCATTTTTATTAGATCCTGCTTGGAAGAAAATGTGATTTAAGGACTCTTTATATCCATTTGGAGCCTTACCACCGTCATAAGAAAAATCGACAGTTAAATCTTTTATGCATTTAAAATTATGGATGTAAAGAGACTTAAACATAATTAAGGCCTAATAAAATAATAAGTGAAGAAATTGAGTTATAAATACAGTCCTGTGATCAGTTTACCACTATTCTCGCAAAATATAAAACAATAATTTGTTTTATATTTATATAATATATGAAATATCACTGATCTAGCTTACATAAAAAGTTGAAGCTCTATGCTTAGAAAGCGGTAAAAATAGATTTTAAATATATTTAATACTTAATATTAAATTTAACATGAACTTTTTTTCTGTTTGACCACTAGAATTGAAAAGTCATTGTTAGTCTTCTTTTTTCAGTTCTTCTAAAAGAGCATTCACAACTGTTTTTGGCACTACCTTATTTTTCCTTTTTATGAAGATCCTTGTCAAAGTTAAACACAAAGTAATTACCAATGCTGTAAGTGAACATATTGAAAGGCCATACATCCACAAGATCAATGGCTCACGTGAGTGCTCATATAAAGCTATAAGCTCACTATAGTGTTTTAAAGAGTGGTTTAGAGAGCATACTGACCAAATTACTGTAATCCATGACAATACAACTCCACAACTTAGTGAGATATTCTTTATAGACAAAAAGAAAAGCTTCTGCTTTTTAATTGCAAGATCGATTTCTCTTTGTTTAGAATCGAACAGATCAGATGATAAATTTGTACGAATTTCTGCGTCGATCTGTTCTTTGTCAAAATCTATGCTAGGAATTTTTCTCTCCACTACTCCCCTATTTTATTATAGTCTTGAAATAATCGGGTATTAGAGAATCATCTATTTTAACCTGAAGATTATATCCATGGTTAGTTGCTTTATCCCAAGGGCCTCCTTCTTTACAAGTCCAGTTTACCAGTTGAAAGGACTGGTACTGTGAAAAGAAGGTCACAGTTTTATCAAGTAATTTTAATTCATCATCTGGAAGTGAATTGTTTAATGTATCAGGTAATTCCAAAAGAGATTGTATAACAGACATTGGTCAGTAAAATTTTTGAATAAAACTTTAG
>HF987962.1 GCA_000431835.1 Succinatimonas sp. CAG:777 | reverse complement strand
TTATCTGAAAGGAAATCTATCTTTTCAGTTCCTACTCGGTTGCAATGAGTACATCTAAGAGTACGGTAAACAACCTCAAGTATTACCTTTTTAGAGAATATTAGAATCTCTCACAACTCTTTTTCGATACTGATTCACTACCGTACAGCGAACATGACAATATGGACACTCAGGATAATCCTCAGGAGGTTCAAAATGAATGATGATTGAGCCACTTTGATCAAAGCCTATTTGAGAGATTCTAAAGCCAGAGTAGAAGTTTTCTGAAAAGAATTGTGATACGATATCAGTCATGGTCGTCTTCCTATGTTTTTATTTCCAATTACAATCATACGGAAAACGACCTTTTTTATTAAGATCTTAATGACAATTTTCACTACCTATTTTTAGGTAGCAACACTTTTGCGGAAGAACCATTTATTACTTCATTTAGAGCTTTATCTTTTCGATTTTCTTTTATTTTTCAATTAAAAGATCTATTATTACAGGTTAATATCATCTAACTAGACTAGATCAAGAGTCTTTATTTAAGGATTTGTATGTTTAAAGTGCTTTTCCTTTGCCATGGAAATATTTGTCGCTCACCTATGGCAGAATTTATCTTAAAAGAGTTAGTAAAGAAGCTTAAGCTTGAGGACGATTTTATTGTCTGCTCTGCTGCCACTTCACAAGAAGAAATCGGCAACGGTGTCTACCCTCCTGTTAAAGAATTACTGCGTCAAAAAGGTATTGACTGCTCAGCTAAAAGAGCAAGACAAGTTACAGTACAGGATCTAAAAGTCTTTGACTACATCATTGCCATGGAACAGTTTAATCTTGATAATCTGTATGCGCTGTATCCTAAGACAGATAAGAGCAAGGTATATTTGCTTTTAGACTTTACAGATACTCCAAAAGATATTGATGATCCTTGGTATACAAAAGATTTTGAAAAAGCTTATTCTGAGATTTTAGTAGGTTGCAAAGCCCTGCTCTCAAGTCTTTACCATGATGGACTGATTACTCTTAATAAAGAGCAGAAAAAAGAACTCTCTGAGATTTAAAGCAGTTTGCACAAAGATGCTAAGTACAAACTGCTTAAGAAAGTTTAGGCAACTGCAAAGCCTAATAAAGACAAGGTGCTTCTGATTTTTTCAGGAGCATTTTTTATGGTAACTGATGATAACTCTCGTCTTTCACGATAGTTCTGACGCATTGCATCGAAAGATTTACCATCAGTAAAGGCATTCTTAAATTTAAAGCTGTCTCGTCTTACATCGTAAACAGAGAATACAAGTCTTGAGATTAAATCAAGATCAAGAGTCTCTACATTGCCTAAGTCAACATTTTCAATTTCTGCCTTTGGCATTCTATATGGTTTTGGCTCTTCAAGATTTAAAGCTTTTGCCATTGAGTGAGCGAGCATTACATTTGCTCTTCTTTTTGATTCATAAGAGTAGCCTGCAATATGAGCAGTAGCACCATCCACCTTTGATAAAAGTGACTTTACCTTGATTTCAGGCTCACCTTCAAAGACATCAAGCCAGACTTTAAGATCAGATCTCTCATCTAGAACTTTTGATAATGCTTCATTATCAACTACATTGCCACGGGAAGCGTTAAAGAAGAAAGCTCCAGTCTTTAAAGATTTAAGCTCATTCTCACCTATCATGTACAAGGTCTTATCTGTACCTTCTTTAATTAAAGGTACATGTAAGGTCACGATGTCACAATTAAGACAATCTTTTAAAGTAGCATTGCATGTTGAGTCTCCTTTTCTAAATCTTGGAGGATCACATTTAAAAATCTTAAGACCTAGAGCTTTAGCTTTATTCTCAACCTGGGCACCTACATGACCACAACCTACAATACCGATACTCATGCCATTAAAATCAAGAGAGTACCTTTGAGCCATTACAAGTAAAACAGAGAGAATATAATCACCAACACTCTCACAGTTAGAACCTTCAGCATTGGTGTAAGGGATATGCAATGAATCTAAAAGCTTAGTATCAAAGTGATCCATACCAGCTGTAGCAGTACCTACAAATTTTAGCTTATGAGCTTTCTTTAGGAGTTCAGAGTTTACCTTAGTGATTGAGCGCGTAATTAGAACATCCACATCTTCAAGATCATCACAATTGATTTCACGACCTTTTTTTAAAAGAACCTCTCCGTACTGAGAGAAAACTTCAACAGAGTTTGGTAATGCAATATCGCAAAGAATTTTCATAAAAAAAGACTTTCAATAACAATGAGTAACAACAGATCTGACTGTACAGACAACTTATTTATTGTTTTTATTTTTTTGGGATTTAAAAGGAGAAAAGTATGAAAGCACAGCTATAAAGCAAGGAGCCGTAAATATAGAGCCAGCAATAATTTTTTCGTTAAATATTAAAAATCCACCTACAAACAATAAAAAAAGACATAGACACAAAGTTATGTTCATGCTTTTGTTAGCCAATTTATAAGAATACTCTATTTTTAACTTATCATTATCTAAGGCTTTGTTTTGCTTTTCAGAAACACTTTTTTGACTAAACTCGGCCATTGAAATAATTCTATCAGCAGCACCAGGACAAACATTTTCGTAGTTTCTTAATTCAGACGATAAAGGTAAAGGTCCATGATATGTTGAAGCAATAGTTCTTGTGCTTGCATTCTTCATCACATTTGAGTTGCGTTTATCAGGCATTTTTAATGAACTCATCAGCAGAACTCTTGATCAGATCGTTAACTTTGTAAAAGTGATACATACAACCGAGTTTTTCTTCTTCATTTATTTCTTTTAAAAGAATTTTTTGGTTCTTTGATGTTTCTTCACAAATTTGCGCAAAGTCATCTTCAGTATGATTTGGTAAACCACTTATCAAAGTTTTAAAAAATTTTGTTATCATTGCCATCTCCAAAATTTCAAATTATCTCATAATGGACAAAACATGAAGTAGATAAAAATATCCAATTCTTTTAGGTAATTATAGATAAAAACTACGCTTATTGTGGTAAAAATTTATCTCTTGTCCAATTATATCAAATTTGAAAATATATTTTTGTTCTTTGTAAATAAGCGTTTGATATGTAGTGAGTAATTCATTTTTATGGGATATAATATGCCCATATTTTAAAGGAGTAATCTTATGTCTTGCTCAATTACCATTGACTATCATAAACATTCAACTAAAGCTTTACTGTTAGGTTCAGGTGAACTTGGAAAAGAAGTAGCTATCGAACTCTTGCGTTACGGCATTGATGTAACAGCTTGCGACAGATACGATAATGCACCTGCAATGCAGGTAGCTCAGCATCGTGCAGTCATTGATATGCGTGATCCTAATGAACTTGAGAAACTGATTTTAAAAGTAAATCCTGACTACATTATTCCTGAAATTGAAGCTATTTCAACCGAGACCTTAGTAGCATTAGAAGAGCGTGGTTTTAACGTAGTACCATCAGCTAGAGCTGCTAACATCACCATGAACAGAGAAGCTATCAGAACCTTAGCTGCTGAAGAGCTGTCTCTACCTACATCTCCATACTTCTTTGCTTCAACTGTTGAAGAAGTAAAAGAAAACATCCATAAGATCGGTTTTCCTTGCATTATGAAACCAATCATGAGTTCATCAGGTAAAGGTCAGAGCGTATTAAAGTCTGAAGCTGATATTGAAGACTCATTTAAAGAAGCTGTTGAACACGGTCGTGGCGGTTTAGGACGTGTGATTGTTGAAGGTTTCGTACAGTTTGACAGAGAAATTACATTGCTTACCGTAAACGCTGTTGATGGTATTCATTTCTGTGAGGCTGTAGGTCACCACCAGGTAAATGGCGATTACCATGAGTCTTGGCAGCCTGAACCTCTATCTGAGGAAGTACTAATGGAAGCAAAGAGAATAGCTTCAGCTGTTGTTAGTGCTTTAGGTGGTTTTGGTATCTTTGGTGTTGAGTTATTTATCTGTGGTAATAAGGTTATCTTCTCAGAGTTATCACCTCGTCCTCATGACACCGGTATGGTAACTATGATTTCTCAGGATATGTCTGAGTTTGCTCTGCACGTAAGAGCTCTTTTAGGTCTGCCTATCGGTAAGATCACTTTTTATGGTCCATCAGCGTCAGCTGCATTATTAGCTGAAGGTACTGGTGATGACATTATCTACAAGGATTTAGACAAAGCTTTAGCTGTTGCTCCTTCATCACAGTTAAGAATATTTGGTAAACCAGATATCAATGGTGAAAGACGTATGGGTGTTTGCCTGGCTCGTGGCAAGACCATTGACGAAGCAGTAGAGAATGTTAAAAAGATGAGATCACAGATCTCTTTTGATATTGAATAATTGTATTTACAAAAGATCTCTTAGAACTAATTTCTAGAGATCTTTTATTTTTCTACAATGGCAAAAGAACAAAGACTCGATATTGATGGCCTCAAAGCCATTGCAATTTTAGCAGTAGTTTTCTACCACCTTTTTGACCTTTTAAAGTCAGCTCATTTTACAGAATCAACTCTATTTGATGGCGGATTCTTAGGTGTAGACATCTTTTTTGTAATCTCAGGATTTCTAATTACCTCTTCTGTTTTTTATAAGCTAAGTAATAATGACTTCTCATTATTAGCTTTTTATAAGAGACGTTTTTTAAGGATTGTTCCTCCACTGCTCTTTGTTTGTATCTTTACCTTAATTATTGGGTACTTTCTGCTCTTTCCTGAAGTTTATAAAGAACTTAATATCGAAGTAGCCAATGCTCTGTTATTTATTGGTAATTTCAGATTTGCAAACTCAGGTGGTTACTTTGCTTTAGATTCATCTGATAAGTTACTCTTACATACCTGGTATTTAGCTGTAACTATTCAGTTCTATATACTCTTCCCTTTAATTGTTCTTTTATTAAAGAAAGTCTTTTCATTAAAGAGATTACCTTTAGCTGTAACTGTTGTCTTTATCTTACTTACTGTTACATCTGTAATCGTTTCTCGTAATGGTAAAGGTTACCTTTTAACTCAATGCCGTATCTTTGAGTTATTCTTTGGCTCTGTACTGTTCTTCTATAAAGATATTGTTTATAAGAGAGTATTCTCTCTAAATACCTATTTACCTGTATTAGGTGAAGTCTTAGGTATTGTAATTATCATTGCCTCTATCTTTACTGTAGAACTTCAAAATGGTATCTGGACTGTAACTACCTCTCTACCTACTATGTTAGGTACTGCTCTAGTTATCCTCTCTCATAATAAGAACTCTGTATTAAGACTTCCTCCTTTAACTCTATTAGGAAGATGCTCTTACTCTCTGTATTTGTGGCACTGGCCTTTATTTGTCTTTGCTCTAAGATGTGGTTACACAGATACAGTATTAAGCTGCTCTATAGTGATCTTGGTTATTCTTATCTTTACAGCATTATCATACATCTTTACTGAGAAGAGAAAGATAGACTATAAGGTAACTGTTACCCTCTTTTTACTTTGCTTTGTATCTTACTGTTACTTTCACCATAATGAAGGGAATAACTATCTTACAAACTACATGAGAACAGAGAGTAAAACAGATCTCTATAAGATTGATATTAAAGATCCTGACTACCTTCCATCTGTTAAAAGATATAACGAAAGAAGCTATGTCACCCATTCAGGTTTCCAGAAGGAAACACCTCATATCTTTATGATTGGTGACAGTCATGCTGATCACTACCGCTATTATGTAAACAATATCAATAAGCTTCCTGTTTATTTCTATGTCTTACATGCTACTTTAGCTTATGGTCCAAACTTTAACAGTCTAAAAGACACTTTCTTTACAGATAAGACCATCAGAAAAGACTATTATGATGCTTATATTGATATTTTAAACAAGCTTCACAGTGGTGATAAGGTAATTCTCTCAAACCGCTGGGATGTACAGTACAACCTCTATATGAAAGAGTTCTCTTTAAAGGATACAACAGAGAACTACAAAGCTTTCTTAAAGTTCTTAATTGACGATCTTGCCTACGAGATTGATAAACGTAAAGATCTTAAATTCTATCTTGTATCAGAAGGCATCATCACCAGTAAAGCTTTAGTTAATTGCTTAAAGCTTGATCTTAAAGATTCATTCTTATCAAAGATCATTGATAAGAACAAATGCCACAACACACCTAATCGCTTAGGTGAAAAATTCACTTTTACCAATGATGCTTTAAAAGCCTTTGCTGACAGTCGTGAAAACGTCTTTTATATTGATAGAAACGTTCCTTTAGAGTTGGGTAATGGCTATTACAAGACCTATGACGATAATGGAGTGCCGTTGTTTGTAGATGACAATCACTACAGCGCTGAAGGTGGCATTATTGTGGGCAAATACATTTTCGATACTGTATCTAAGATAAATTAGATCTTTGCGAGGATTTTATTATGATGTCTTTAGCTAATTTTAAAAACATGGATCCATTCATTCTGTTATCAGCTGTAAATATGCAGTTACGTGATGAATACTCATCATTAGATGAACTGTGTGCTACTAATGATATTGATAAGAATGAGCTTACTGAAAAATTAAAAGTAGCAGGCTTTGAATACAATTCTGAACAGAATCAGTTTAGATAAGAGCTTAAAGACTTTTTGATTTTACAATTGAATAGATGTAGTCAGTTTTACAATGATAAACTACGATAGAAAGTTACTATTTTTACTTCCAGAGCCAGTAACCTCACCTGATGATAAATACCCAAGTCTGTATTCATTATCCTATGTATTAACAGATTTGAACTTTAATATTATCGACAAAAACGAGCTTATTACCTGTAAAGGCTATGACTACAGACTACCAAGTCCAAGTTATCTTTTCACTCAGGGTATCGATCCTTACACTATTAAAAATGGGCTTAGCGTCGAAAAGTTTTTAGATGAGTCAGAAAAGATCTTACATAATCCCAATGTAACCATCTTTACTTGGTCTATTCGTAATTTAAAAATCTTAGAGAGCATGTGTCTTAGACAATTCAGGGAACCTACTATCTTAGATAATGTTTATGCTCTTACAGATGTAAACAAAGTATTAAAACTCTCAGAGCTCTTTACTGAAGGCAAATGTCTTAATACCGATTCTCTTTTAAAATGTGCATTTAAATACGGCTTTAAAGAGAAGTTATCAATCTACGACAGATTAGGTCGATTGAGAGCTTTAATTCATATTGTAAAAGAGTTAAATCTTAAGCACACAGCCTTATTAAATTACATGACAAGACCTCATGAGCAAAAGGGAGAACAAATCAGTAAAGCTATTGGACAAGGTAAATTCTTAGTTGATTACAATGTCAAAGAACGAAGCTTAGAAGTGTTAAAGCCACTGTCTCTCGATGGCAATGACATTGATGCACTGTACTTTGATGGTAATGAGGTAAGACGAAAGTACTACAGATTAGGTGATTTTGGAGTACTCTCACCTGCTACTGTCTTAACTCAGGAACGCCAAGCTTTAGTTAATATACCATTAACGCAGATTACGAATTTATTAGCAAGCGCTAATCTTGAGAGTGTTAAATGGGATGAGGTTAAGAATTACTCAAAAGAGTTCTTTAAAGACTTTTCTCAAAAAGAGTATGAAGAGTATCAAAAGATCTTATTTAACAATAACAAAGAAGCTGTAGTAGCAGCTCCCCTTACCACTAGTAGCAATTACAGAAATATTGTCTTTTTATTCAGAGGCAATAACTACAAAGGAACACTCTTAGACAGTGAGCTTACAGCTTATTTTAAGGTATGTGCTGCCATGATTGAAAAGCAGTTACCAAATTATGTTACAGAGCTAAAATATCTATCAAACTCTGTTAATGAGAATTCAGATGAGGAGTTAAAACTCATCAATAAGATTAAAAACTACCCTATGGATCTTTAGTCTTAAGAGTCGACTTATTCTGAAGTTTCAGCCGAGCAAGATGGTTAGTCAGAATAGTTAATCTGCACTTATAAAAATGGGAGCTCATCTGAGCTCCCATCTTCACAAATCCTACCAATACTTAATTAAGCTTTCTTGGTATTCTTTTTGACAGCAGTCTTTTTGGCTGTAGACTTCTTAGTCGCTGTCTTTTTAGCAGCAGTCTTCTTTGTAGTAGATTTTACAGGTTCCTGTACTTCCCACTTTTTGTCATCCTCGTTATAGAAAGCGACAAATGAGGTTGGTTTCCCCTCTTTATCTACAGACATAATATACTGCTTTTTAGACTTACGGCTAAATCTAATCTCAGTTTCATTACCGTCATTGTCATAAGCAGGAGCATCAGCTAAATAATAGAACTTAGGTGAGAGCTTATCACGGTGATTTAACAGCTCAATTACCTTAGGAGGACGTGTTTCACGTACCTTAGGAAAATTATGCGCTGCTAAGAAAAGACCTGCAGCACCATCACGTAGTACGTAGTGTGAGCCTTCTGTCTTACATAATAAATCAGGCATATCTACAGGATCTTCACGTGGAGGTGCGACCTGACCGTTCTTTAAGATCTTTCTGGTGTTGCCACATTCTTTATTGGTGCAGGCCATGTACTTACCAAAGCGACCTTCTTTTAGCACCATTGTATGACCACACTTCTCACAAGGGATCTCTGGTCCTTTTTCAATCTCAGAGTCAAACTTACCTGTCTCTAACAGATAACCGCCACAGTTTGGAGTTGAGCACAGATGGAGCTTATGAGTTTCGTCAATGATGTAAGTGTCCATTACAGAATGGCACTTGTTACAACGAGGACGAGATCGTAAGATATTAGCCTCTTCCTCATCAGTCAAATTCTTAGAGTTTAAAGCACCAATGTCTAAAGCTCTTAAATTTAAGGTCTTATGGCATCTGTCAGCTGTCTTTACACTCTTATCATAATAGCCTAAACAGCTTAAGAACATACCTGTCTTACCAGACTGTACTGCCATATGGTATTTGCCACACTCAGGACAAGTAAACTCATTAATCTCTAAAGGTTTATTCTCTGGCATACCACCATCAGCTGCAGGCTTTGTGGCCTTTTCTAATTCTACTTCAAAAGATTTGTAGAAGTTGTCTAGGCTGTTTAACCAGTTCTTTTTACCTTCAGCGATTTCATCAAGATTGTTTTCCATTGAAGCTGTAAAGTTCTTATCCATAAGATCTTTAAAGCTAAAACGTAATCTGTCAGTTACAATCTCGCCCATTCTTTCAGCATAGAAACGCCCATGGTTAATAGTTACATAACCTCGTTCCTGAATAGTTGAAATAATTGAAGCATATGTAGATGGTCTGCCGATACCATCTTTTTCTAACTCTTTAACCAAGCTTGCCTCTGAGAAACGAGCAGGTGGCTGCGTAAAGTGCTGAGATGGTAATAACTCTTCAACCTTAAGTGTTTCACCTTCTTTTAATTCAGGTAACAGTACTTCTTCGTTCTTGTTGAAATTGTAAACACGTTTAAAACCATCAAAGGTTACATGCTTACCTGATACCCTAAAGGTATAACCACCAGCATCAACTGAGACATTAGTGGTCTCATACTCTTGAGGAGTCATCTGAGAAGCTAAATATCTTGCTTTGATAAGATCAAATAATCTCTGACCATCTCTATCAATATGAGCTGGAAGAGGATCTAATGGATGTGAAGGACGAATAGCTTCGTGAGCTTCCTGAGCTGATTCTTTTGACTTATAGTAATTTGGCTTTTCAGGCACGTACTTATCACCAAAGTTTCTCTGGATAATGTCACGAGCTGCAGCGATGGCTTCAGCAGACAGATTAACACTGTCAGTACGCATATAGGTAATTAAGCCCTGCTCATATAAGTGCTGTGCTACAGTCATGGTTCTGCGTACTGAAAAACCTAATTTCTGATTGGCTACCTGCTGTAAGGTTGAGGTGGTAAATGGAGGCAGAGCAGACTGCTTACCTTTTTTAGTTTCAATCTTGAAGACAACAAATGGAACTGACTTTAGATAATCTAAGATTGAATTTGCTTCATCCTTATTGTGGATCTCAACTTTCTTGCCATTCTTAGAGGTTAAAGCTAACTTTAAGCTCTCCCCATCATGATTTAAGGTAATAGCATCAATATTCCAGTATTCTTCAGGAATAAATGCTTTGATCTCACGTTCTCTATCAACAATTAACTCAACTGCTACAGACTGTACACGACCAGCTGAAAGACCACGAGCTACTTTCTTCCATAATAGAGGTGAAACCATAAAGCCCACAACTCTGTCTAAGAATCTGCGTGTCTGCTGAGCGTTAACTAAATCCATGTTGATACGGCCAGGATTTTCAAAAGCTTTAGCAATTGCAGCTTTGGTAATTTCAGGATATTTAACTCTTAAATACTTGTCATCCTTGCCACCTAAGACTTCTCTTAAGTGCCATGCAATAGCTTCTCCCTCTCTATCCAAATCGGTTGCCAGATATACTTTGTCAGCATCTTTTGAGAGTTTTTTAAGTTCAGCTACAACCTTTTGTTTGTCAGGCATGATCGCATAGTTAGCTTTCCAATGATTATTTGGATCAATACCCATGTTCTTGACCAAAGTTTCTTCTTTAGTAAGCTTGACTTTTTTGCCATCTGCAGTTTCTGCCTTTGAGGATGAACCGTTAGCCAAATCTCTGATATGGCCAACACTAGCGCGAACTACATAATCATCGCCTAAGTAGCGATTGATGATAGTTGCCTTAGATGGAGACTCCACGATTACCAGCGATTTGCCCATTGTAAAATCCTTTTTCTCTTAAAAACGGCCTGTATCTTGTTCAATAATAGTATCCTGGACTTCGTTTTTAATTGCTTTTGTCCAAGTTTTAGCCATAAAAAACTTTTTAATGATATCTACAAATGACTTCTTTTCTTCATGTTCAATGCTAATCTTTATAACACAAACTTTTGTAAATTCTACTGTTTTTTGTAAATATGCATCAAAAGTGTCAATTTGGTCAACTAAACCACGCTCTTTAGCATCAGTTGCTAACCAGAACTCGCCAGTTGCAAACTGCTCAACATCCATATTTGGACGATATTTTGCAACAATAGCTTTAAATCTGTCATGGATCATTACAAGTTCCTGACGGAATTTTTCTCGACCTTCCTCAGTATTCTCACCGAACATGGTAAGTGTACGCTTGTATTTACCAGCTGTTACCAGCTCATAATCAACATCATGATTCTTTAGCACTTTATTAAAGTTAGGAATTTGAGCTACAACACCGATTGAACCTACATAAGAGAATGGTGCGGCTACAATCTTATTAGCAACGCATGACATTAAATAGCCACCTGAAGCTGCTACATTATCGACACAGACTGTAAGATGAATGCCTTTCTCTCTTACTCTTTCTAATTGAGAAGCAAGTAGACCATAGCCGTTTACAACTCCTCCTGGTGACTCAAGATTTAAAATTAACTCATCTTTATCTGTTGCCACATCAAGAACAGCGTTAATCTCTTTGATAAAGTCATCCTGAGAGCTTGCCTTAGGATCACCATAGAACTCGATTACAAAGACTTTCTCTGGGCAGAACTTACCTTCTTTTTCTGCCTTCTCAATCTTTTCTTTTAAGGCTTTTTCATTTTTATTAGGATCTTTTTTCTCGTCTTTTGCTTTTTGCTTTAAGAAAGCTTTCTTTTCTTTTTCAGTCTTTGAGCTATCAGCTTCAAAGATAGCATCCACAAGCTCCTGTTTACGCTCTTTGAACTCTTTTTTAAGATCAGTGAACTTTAACTTATCTTCGTTATCTTTTTTAGCTGATTTAAGACCTTTAACTGCCATTAAAAGAGTTATAAGACCAAAAAGAATTAAAGCTACTGTAACTACCAGCTTGCTTGAATATAGTGCTAAAGAATATAGAAATTCCATCATTATCCTTATCTAAAAATCTCTTTTGAGTAACTTAAAATGCCTAAACTATAAGTTGACTACTCTTTACTATCAATACTTAACAGTTTTGCTGACTGTTTTTATTTACATAGTCAGTGCCTTCTTTAGTTAACTTAATGCCATCATCAACCATCTCAATCAATCTTAATTTATAGAGATTGCCAATAGCTTTTTTAAACTTGCCTTTTGACATATGCAGGTAATCCTCAATATCCTGAGGATCTGACTTATCATTAAAAGCTAAGAAACCATTTGAGGTCTTTAAAATTCTCAATAAAAGACTTGCAGCATGCTCAATGCCTAAAAGACCAGGTTCCTGCAAAGATACATCTAATTTGCCATCTTCTCTAATCTTAATGATATAGCCATCTAGTCTCTTACCAATTCTAATTGGTGTCTTTACGTCAGACTTATATAAAAGACCATAAACAGAGTCATTTACCACCATTCTGTAGCCTAATGGTGTATGAGATACAGCAACAGCTGTTACTCTCTGACCTACTTTAAACTCTCCTTTATTAGAACCGTCTCGAATATATGAGTTATAACGCTGTGTACCAAAAAGTCGGCCTTGTTCATCCATTGTAACCAAAATTAAAACAGACATACCTACTTCAAAAGCAGAACGCTGTTCTGATACAGGAACTACGAGTTCTTTTGGAATACCAAGATCCATGTATACAGTGCCGCAATCAATTGAGGTAACAGTAAGACGACCTACCATTCCCACCTCTAGATATGGATGTCTTGCAGTAGCTAAAACACGACCACCATCCTTGTAAAGGAACACTCTTAACATGTCACCTATTTTTAGATTTTTAGGTAATTGCTTATGAGGAACGAAAAGATCACCAAATACACCAGCATCGACAAAAGCGCCCTGATCTGTAATATCAACGACCTTACGCTCAATCATATGACCTAAACAAAGATTATCTGACATGAAACTTTTCCCTACAAAGACTGCTAGTGTGCTACAAGCTTTAGTGTTATAAGAATGTTAGCTCTAGGCTTTGACAAAACTACTTTAGACAATACTTAATGAATAAAGTTAAGTTCTGTCTTTAAACTTGTGTTCTTTAGTAAATGGTGACTTTTAAGTGATAATTCAATAAGAACATTCACAATTATGCTAAATCACAACAAGGACAAAACAAAATATCTATATACAATATATGAAAAAAGCCACTCTCTTTGCAAGAATGGCTTTCATATATCTTACTTAGGTATCAAAAATTATTAGATACGCTGAAAATCGATGTGTAAGATACGCTCTGAAACTGGGTGACGCTGAATGTCAACAGGCTTAACCTTGATTGACTTGCCGTCTAAATTGAGTTCTACTTCTTTGTAGAACTCATCCTTTAAAGAAGCAGTAATAACTTTCTTCTCATCTAAGGTAATTGATAAAGCGTCTTTGCCTTCACCGATGATGATAGCTGGAATTTTGAACTCACGACGTAGGCGGCGGCTCGCACCTCTTCCTAAGTCAGTACGTGAAGTAGCATCTAAAGTAATTGCCATTTTCATGTTTCCTATAAAATATTAAAAGATAACTGTGTAATGCGACCATAAACACAGCGAGCGATAGTATACATGAATTTCTATAAAATTCAAGGCAAAATTTGGCTCTATCAGATATTTAAGCCAAATATTGAACTTTCTAAATGCAAAATTGCAGTTTTTCAGTTGAATAAAAGGCTCAACAAACAAAAAATCTCGCTAAAATAGTTGAGTGATGATGTTTCTTTCTATAAGATTTTCTACACATAAAACAGTTTTATCTGTAATTGTGAAACATCACAATGTTATGCAATATAAGTTATTGTATCTTATTTAAGCCTTTTGGTTTCAAGCAAGTTATGCTTTAACCTCATAACACATGCCTTTGACAAAAGTTCATAGATTACAATTAAATATTAAGAACACAAAGAGAATCATATGACCGATTATATCCGTCCATCAAAAGATCAATCATTTATGGAAATTGCAGTGGCTGTTTCCATGCGTTCAACCTGTCTGCGTCGTCGCTACGGAGCAGTTATAGTTTCAAAAGACGGAAGAATTGTCTCAACAGGATATAACGGAGCTCCAAGACACAGAGCTAACTGTGTTGATTTAAAAGAGTGCTTAAGAGAAAAGTGCAAAATTAAACCTGGTACACACTATGAGTTATGTAGAGCAGTTCATGCTGAGGCAAATGCTATTATCAATGGAAATCCATTAGATATTGTTGGCGGTACTTTATATCTGGCCGGTACTGATGTTGCAACTAACAGTAGAACCAAACAAATGCGCCCTTGCTCTATGTGCCAGAGACTAATTTTAAATGCTCAAATTGCCAAAGTTGTAATGAGAGATGTTGATGGAAATCTTGTGTACTCAGATCCTTTAACTTGGGAAGACGATTTACCTGAGAGAATTGCAAAAGAGTTAGGTCACTCCCTGTAATAAAACAGACCTTTACAACCCAAGCTAAAATTCAAGTCATCCTATCAGCCATATTAGTCACTTAATATGGCTTTTTACTTTTAAAATCTCCATTATTTTTGCTTTTACCCACACTTATGCACGATGCCTCTTTTTTAATGGTATTTTTAAGAGCCGGAGGTCAAAACAGTTAAAGTCTCTACAGCAACATCATTACTACCTAGTGCTTTGATCTGCCACTTACAGCTATTGCTGTATATTTAGGATGTTCTTTCAATGCAGCCTATCATTTCCTTTATAGAAGAGATGTTTTAGGTCTTATTCTTTTATATATAGGTTATAAGAATGAGCATTGGATTTCAGATCTCAAAAATAACTGTATTATGGCTAGTAAAAATACAACCATAGCGAATAATTAACTTGTTTATATATTTTTATCCGGTAAATAAAAATACTAAAAAAAAATATACAGTATATTATATTTAACATCATATTGATTTTTCTAAAGTTATAATCTCCTTTATTGGATGCTCATCAATTCTTGCATGGGTTACCTTTAAATGGACAATGAGAACTTTTGGTTCTACATTAAATTTTGACCAAATTATATGGGCTCTATGCAACTCAACAGATGGATCTGATCCCAAATTCATACGATCGGCTTTAACTAATGCTACTTTCGGTATTTTCCTTTGCTTTTTGTGGTGTTTTCTTATTATTTGTTTTAATAATAAAGCACGTTCTATAAGATTAAAAAAGTTTATCAAGAAGTGCTGTAGCTTATTTTTCAATAGTATCTTCTTACCAATTAAAAGAGTGAGTGAAGCGCTACAAAAACAAAAGTATTTAAAACAAGCTTGCACAGTAATATGTTTATCTTTATTAGCTGCCATTTCACTTCTATCTCTATTCAATGTATTAAGATTAGTTGACAAAAACTATGAGATAACTGCATATTTTAAAAGTCAGAAATCAGCTGATAAGCTTGATTATATTAAGGATTATTACACTATTCCTAATATTAAGAATGTTCACTTTAAAGAGAAGAACAATGTCGTATTAGTAATGGGCGAGTCATTGGTGTCTAATTTCAATTTTACCGAAACGATGTCTAAAGAATTAGATAAGATTGAACGAAAAGGAGAATCTGTCACTAAATTTGTTAATGCTACAGTCTAAAGCTGGACAATTGGAGCTCTTACAGGTTGGCATTTTGGATTGCCTTTAAAAATTCCTGTTAAATACGAAAACTCTTTTGTTCCCATTGGAAATTTACATAATACATACGACTCAAGAGAGTTTTTTTTGCCTTACGCTAAACCAATTCTAAAAGCTAATGGATATAAAACTGCTTTAATTTTAGGTTCTGACAGTAATTTTTCAGGAATGAAAAAATTGTTTTCAATGCATGGCCATTTTGAAATATTAGATAAAAATTACTGGCAACAAAAAGGGTGGAATATTAATAAATATCAAGGCATTGGTTGGGGATTCTCTGATCCCTTCATTTTTGCAAGAGCAAAAGAAAAATACTTAGAGGTATTCCATTCGTCTTAATTGTTGAAACTATTGATACTCATGGTCCTGATGGATATTGCCCAAAAGATAAAATTTAATTTTATGATATTAGAGATGCGTTTCTTGAGACTGATAGACAAATATCTAATTTTGTAAATTTCATTCAAGAAAATAAAAAAGCACCTCTTGCTTTAGGAGTTATAGGAGATCATTATTTCATGGGAAACCCTCCAATGTTTGCAAACATTGAAAGACTTATTAGGAATATTTTTATAGGAAATGTTCCAAAAATTCCTGAAGAAAAAAGAAACCAGTATATAAGTGCTGTAGATATGGCGCCAACAATTCTTCAGGCAGCCGGAGCTTATTGGGGAAGCTCTAAATTTGGTCTTGGAACATCTATTTTTTCAAAAGATAAATCCCTTATCCAAAGGTTAGGTCAAAAAAAATACAATAGATATATGAGTGCTCCTTCAAAGATGTATCAATCATTTTACTAAGATTGAATAACCTATAGTGGAATGTCGATCCTATTGACAGTTTTAAATTTACAGTAGACAGGATCAGATCCATGAAAAGCTATATATCAGCTTCTTCTACGATCTTTGGATACATAGCCTTTGGTCTGGCATCTATCTTGTCAGGATCGTAATTTCGTCTGTCATTGCAGTTCATATCAGATATTGTCTCAAGATCTGAATTTGAAATATCAAAGTTATAAAGCTCACTGTTTTGAATCAGCTTCTCTTTGGTATTAGCCTTTGGAATTGCAACAATTCCCCTTTGAATGCACCAGCGCAATAAGATCTGTGATGGTGCTGCCTTATAGTAATCACGCATACAGATAAGTCTTGGGTCATCAAGGATCAGTCTGCCTTCAGATCCTAATGGAGAGTATGCTTCAACAGCTATCTTCTTACGACGGCACCATCCCATTAACTCTTCTTCAGTGTTCAAAGGATGGATCTCAGTTTGGTTTACCTGAGGAATCACTGTAGCACCATGCTCAAATAAACTCTCGATATGATGAATCTTAAAGTTACTTACACCAATAGCTCTGCAAAGACCTTCCTGCTGTAACTTTTCTAACTCAAGATATGCCTTTTCATAGCCTTTTACAGGCCAGTGAATAAGGTATAAGTCAACATAATCAAGCCCTAATCTTTTTAGAGAATCTAAAAGAGCCTGTCTAGGGTTATCAAAGTCTGTAACCCAAAGCTTAGTGGTTACAAAAATTTCATTGCGAGGAATACCTGAGTCGCGAACCGCTTTGCCAACAGCTTTTTCATTACAGTAAATACGAGCTGTATCAATAAGACGGTAACCTACATCTAAGGCGTCTCTTACAGTCTTATAGGTTTCCTCTCCGCCTTTCATCTTATAAACACGTAAGCCTAAAAGAGGCATCTTAACGTCATTATTCAAGTTAATTGTTGACTTTAAGCTAAGTTCCATACAGATACTCCTAAGCTTCTTTCATGCGTTTATAAGCTTCTCTAAAGACTTCAGGTCCTGCACCTAACTCATGCATATGACATGAGAGGTAATTTCTAAAACGTCTAGCACCTTTGCATCCGTTAAAGAAGTTGATGATGTGATTTCCAAGATAATGAAGTTTATTACCCTCTGATACGAACTTCTGCGCAAATTCCATGAGAGTTTCAAAAATCACATCACGAGATTTAACTTCCTCATCTACTCCATATATCTTACTATCAACAGAAGCTAATAGATAAGGATTGTCCATAATAGCGCGACCTAACATCACACCTTCAACATGTTGTAACTGCTCTAAACAGTCATCAATAGTTAAGATGCCACCATTGATGGTTATAGCTAAATCTGGAAATACCTCTTTTAGAGCATACACCCTTGCATAATCTAATGGAGGTACAGTTCTGTTCTCTTTAGGTGACAAACCGTTTAACCAGGCTTTTCTAGCATGCAAAATGATGTGTCTTGAGCCTGTTACATAGACAGATTGCACAATCTTTTTGGTGTATTCAAAATCATCTAAATCGTCTACACCAATACGAGTTTTTACAGTTACAGGTATGTCTACAGCATCCTGCATTGCTTTTAAACAATCTGTAATCACCTCAGGTGTTTTCATTAAGATTGCACCAAAAGATCCAGACTGCACTTTATCAGATGGGCATCCAGCATTTAGGTTAATAGCACTATAGCCAAACTTTAAGGCAATCTTACAGGCTTGTGCCAGTACTTTAGGATCAGATCCTCCTAACTGTAAGGTACAAGGATTTTCATTATTAGGATCTTGTTCTATAAGATGCTCTTTGCCATGAGTAATAGCCTGAGCTGCGATCATTTCGGTGTACAGCATTGCTCTTTTAGTTAAGAGTCTTGCCATACGTCTGAAGGTACGATTGGTAACATCAATCATTGGAGCTACAGAGAATCTGTCAGCTTCGGTGAATTTTGAAGGGTTGCCCATATTTATAAATGAAAAAGGCGGGCAATGCCCGCCAAGCTTATTAAAAATTAGTATTCTTTAGCAAATAAAGAACGTACAGCAGGATCCATGTACTTCTGATCAAGATTTGGCAGAGTTGAGGTTAATGAAACCACAATCTTATTTACCTTTCTTGCATTCTCATCATCAGGTTTTGATAAGTAAATACCGATTGCTTTACCTAAATCTTTCATCTGTTCTTGCTCAATGCCACGAGTCGTTGCTGGTAATGATGAGAAACGAACAGCATCAAACTTGATGTTAGGGTTGTTAGTTAAAACCTGAGCAATTCTTACATGAATACCCAAGTCTGCTAATAACTCCTGAGCGCCACGAGCTGAAATTGCACAGTTCTTAGCATCAATCATAACCAAGTGAGACTCAGTCTTTGATGAGATGATCTTCATACCACCCTCAACTAAGCCTTCTGCTAAAGCCTGAGCATTTGAAACTACAGCTTTGCAGTAGTTCTTAAAGCCTTCAGTTGTCATCTCATGTAAGCGAGCTGCTAGTGCTGATAACTGAGGAGATAATAAACCGTTATGACCTGCTAAGTTCTCAGAACGCTTGATTAAACCAGATAACTCCTGACGGCATAAAATTACTGCAGCTTGAGGCCCCTGCATAGCACCGTGAGTTGAGAAGGTTACTACATCAGCATACTTCATTGGGTTATCTAAAACACCTGCTGCAGTTAAACCTGCTGTCTGTGATAAGTCACACCATAATAGAGCGCCATTTTCTTTAGCAATCTTTGACAGACGCTCAAAGTCTACATGTAATGAATAGTTAACTGGTGAGAAGATAATCATCTTAGGCTTGTTCTTCTTAGCTAAAGACTCAATCTCATCCATGTTTAATTCTTGGGTATCTGGCTCAATACCGAAGTTTACAAATCTGTAAGCTAAATTCTCACTGTTGCAGTGCTCTTTCTTACGTAAGTCTAAAGACATCACCACATCACCACGTTGGGTTAATGCTTTAAATACAACACGAGAAGCAGCTTCAATAGTAATAGTTTTTACAGTTGCAAAAGGAGCATCAAATAATTCACATAAGCGTGAAACAGTAAGTTGCTCTAAGTTATCAGTTCTACCTAAAGTTAAAGCACTTGCTGAATTTACAAGCACACTACCCATGATTGCTGCACAAATTGGAGAAGTGCTGTTCTCATCAGGAATGAAAGAAATACTTGCGTGCTGACGCTCAATCTCTTTTACAAAGTATGCATATAAATCTTTATCAAAATTTTTTACAAGCTCAATGGAATTCATTATTGACTCCTCATCCAAAATAGCGAATGAATTATATCAAAATTTTTAATTATTGCTATTTTATGAATATGTTATTGTTACATCTTATTAGTGTTGTAGACTCATTTTGATACCTAGCTAACAAAGATTGATTAACTAGTTTTCTACAAAAGGCCAGAAAATTGGAATTAACAATACGCATAAGATTAAACTCATTATGCACATTGGAATACCAACTTTTAAGTAATCTTTAAAATGAAGACCGGATGGTCCTAAAATCATGGTATTGCAAGGAGTTGCAATTGGAGTTGCAAATGAGCATGAAGCTCCGATTGTAACTGACATAATTACTCCATAAGGAGATACCTGTAATTTATTGGCTATACTCAAAGCAATTGGAATTATAAGAGCAGCTGTTGCAGTATTTGGCATAAATTGTGTTAAAAAACATGCAATAAGGAATAGTACAGCTACAATAGCATGCTCAGATGGTGTATCACCAAGAATTGAAACTACAGAATTAGCTATAAGCTCTCCAGCTCCAGATTTTTGCATGGCAATAGCAAATGGCAACATACCAGCAAATAAGAACACAGTTACCCAATCAATACCTTTATAAGCCTGTTTTTCAGTAATACAGCCTGTGATCACACAAAATAAGGCTGCAGTTAAGCTTACCATAGCTGGAGACAGTCCAGGTATACCTACAATTAAACCTATAACTACATAAATTAGTATTACCAAAGATAAAATTCTCTGTCTGTTAGTACCAACATTGCCAATCTGTCTTGTAAGTAAACCTGTATCTGCTGACTTTTTTGGCAAGATATGACGACCTATAAAGAACATAAACAAGGAGGTAGCTAAAGCAATAGGACCACCTATTAAAGCAAATTCAAAAAATCCATATGGTTCTAAACCGGCACTAGAGACTTCAGCTACAGCTAACATATTAGGAGGTGTACCTACCATGGTTAAGTTACAGCCAACATTAGCAGCAACAGCAACTGACATTAAAATTGGAGCTGAAGGAATTTTAGCTGAAAGGCATACACCAATAATTACAGGCAACAGACAGGCTACAGTGCCAGTATTAGAAGCAAAGGCTGACAGCACAATGGTTAAAACCATAAAAGCTGGGATTAAAGCATGCTGCGTACCGCCAACTTTGCGCACAATAAAGTTACCTATTGTCTGGGCAAGTCCAGACTCAAGCATGGCTACACCTACTACAAACATGCCAGAGAACAAGATTACATTGCTGTTTGAAAAACCAGAAAAAGCTTCTTGAGGTGTTAAGATTCCAAAGAAGACTAAGACTACTGTCGCGCTTAGAGCAGAGACAGCAACAGGTATTATTTCTGTTAAAAATAACAGAGCTACTATAACTAGAATAATAAGTGTTATAAGAGCCTGATCCATTTTACTTTCCTCAAAAATTTTATTTGATTTAATCATTTATGAAGTTTCATCGCTATTGCCTCAATATCAAACTGTGATTTGTGCAAACCTTGACAACGCAAATTGTTACAAGCATCAAAAATCTATCACTTTATCAATACACTAAGTAAAAGCTAATCATGCGAAAATACAATGAAATGGCTTTAACAATAGATTAAACAAGATGACACGAAGTTCTAAAAGTTAGCTAAAAATCTAAAAACTGGGGCTTTGTATATGCTATTATTGAGAACTATGATTAACGTTAAGATTACTAACAGAACTGAAAAAGAAGATTATGTGGCCGTTGAAAGAGAGACGGGCGCTATTGCTTTACCTAGCAAACATGTCTTTGCAATTTTTTCTGTTGGAATCATCTCTGTCCTTTTAGCACTCCCATTTGGACAGTTAATTCCTGAAAATTATTCCCCATTCTCAGCATTAAGTGCCGGTCGTCAGGAACAGAACAGAAGATACGAACAAGCTTATCTTAGAAATGATGAATCGGTTGCAGAAAAGAATCTTGAGATCTCATCAACAGCAGGTTCTGAAGAAAACTACGATGATGAAGTTATTCCTGAAGCTCTGCTTGCTAATGATTCAAAGGATGATTCATATACAACTCAATCAGCTGGTACAGATCAGGATATTGAGCGTCAGAAGTTCTCAACTACTGACGATAAGTTAAAGAAAGAAGTTGAAAACTCTGAAAAGTTCATTGCCAACATCATGGAGCCTAAAAACATAACTGATGAGCGCAAGGCTGAAAGTAAAAAAGAATCAGATGCTGTAACTGCTCTTAAGAATACCGCTGTTAAGAAAGAGTTCAAATATGACGGTAAGTGGTATGAACAGACCGTTAAGAAAGGTGATTCTCTCTTTAAGATTTTCACTTACTTAAATCTTGATGTGAAAGATTTAAAGAAGATAAAGGCAGCATCTGGCGATGATAATCTGAACTTAGCTGTAGGAGATAAGATTCAGTTCTTAGTTAATAACAAGAACGTCTTACAGGAAATTGCCATTCCTTTAGCAGGAAAGAAACAGCTAAGATTCTCTCGTGATCTAGATGATGGCAGTTTTGCCATGTCTAAAGAAGACAGATTTGCTCAATTTGAAAATAATAAAAAATCAAAGATGGAGCAAGCTACCAAGATGCCAGGTTACGTAGAGGCACAAAAAGAAAAAGAAGCTAAAGAAAAAGAACTTTTGTTAGCTAAAGAAAAAGCTGAGAAAGAAAAGGCAAAGCTTGATGCTATGGCAGCTGCTTTAGATAAGAAAGAAGCTTTAGCTGAAGAAAAAGAGCAAAAGGTTACCCTTGCAAACAGACCTCGTCTGCTAATAGGTTCAATCAGAGCTGGTGAGAACTTTGATAAAGCAGCTAAGAGACTGGGCTTAACCCGTTCTGAGATTGTAAGTATTAAAAATCAATACTCAGGCAAGATTAACTTTAAACGTGTAGGTCCTGGAGACAACTTTAGAGTATTATTCAATGGTGTAGGTTCAGGTTCAAGCATGACTGCTATTTCAGTTGATTCAGCCAGATATGGCCAAATTAACCTCTACCGTCATCCACAGAACCATATCTTCTATGAAGAGAATGGTTATCATCCATCAACTGGTACCTTCAGACGTTTCCCATTTATGGGACAGGTAAAGGTTAATTCTCCATTTAACTTAAACCGTTATCACCCTATTAAGAAACGCAGAAGACCTCATTATGGTGTGGACTTTAAATTACCTATTGGTTCTCCTGTATATGCTCCAGCAGAAGGCACTGTAACTTATGCAGGTTATATGCGTGGAGGCGGATATACCGTAATTATCAACCATAAAGGCGGTTATACCACTGTCTATATGCACCTGTCTAAGTTTGATGTAAGAAAGGGACAACAGGTCAGAATCGGTCAGGTTATTGCTAAATCAGGTAATACAGGCTATTCAACAGGTTCACACTTGCATTATGAGGTTCACATCAACGGAAGAGCAGTTGATCCTCTAAAAGTTGATCTGCCTTCAGGAAGTCCTGTAACTGCACAGAGATTACGTGAATCTTTTAAAAATACGGTATATATTTTAAAGACAGAGCTGTATAAGAATGCTCTAGCTGAGAACAAATAAAAATAAGACAAAGTAAGACAAGCCAAAAAGTAAGGATCAATCATGCTAAGTGAAAAAGAGTTTTGTGAAGAAGCCCTAGCCGTATTAAAATGGTTGATTGCTATTCCTAGCATCACTAGAACCGCTGGTGATGAGATTATAAATCAGACTATCTACAACACTGTCTCTGAATTTACCTATTTTAAGAGTCATCCTGAGTATCTAAACTTTATCACTCATGATGATCAGAAGAACCATTCTTTTACAGCTTTTGTAAGACGTGACTTAATCACCAAACCTACATTGGTGGTCTTATGTAATACTGATACTTCATCAAATGAAGTATACGGCACGATTAAGTCATATGCTTTTAAGGCTGATGATTTAAAGAACAAGTTAAAGAACTTGTCTTTAAGTGAGAAGCAGTTAAAAGACCTTGAGAATGACAAGAACATCTATGGCTTGGGCAGCTTTGAAAACAAAGCTCCTATTGCTGGTATGTTAATTCTATTAAAGTACTACACTGAAAGATTGTGGGAATTGCCTGCTAACCTTTTATTTGTATGTACCTCTGAATCTTTAAATGGACATGAAGGTATTAGAACATGTCTGCCTTACATTCATAATCTAATTAACGATTATGATATTGAGTTATCTTTAGCTTTGAGCTTCAAACCAGAATCTGTTGGTGTAACCGAAAACACCATTAACCTTTACACTGCCAATATGGGTAAGGTAGAAGCTGGTTTCTACATCTTTGGCGAAGGTACAGATACAGAATTACCTTTTAAAGGTTTCTCTCCTACTTTAATTGCTTCAAAAATCATTGAAGATATTGAGTTAAATCCAAAGATCACCAAAGATATTTCTCATTCAGCAATAGCTCCTACTTTTAACTATCTGCATTCATATAATAACCGCTCTCCAAATACGCCTGATGCGGTACATTTAAGTTTCAATTTTCCATTTATTAACTTAAATCTTTTAGATTTAGTTGAGAACTTAAAACAGATTGCAGCTACAGCTATTGAGAAGACAGCAGGATTCATGGAAGACAGAGAGAACTTCTTCTGTAAGATAAATGACACCGAGCCATTAAATCCAACACGAGAAGCAGAGGTTTTATCCTTCTCTGATCTTTTCTACAGAGCAAGTCTGCATTACAAAGGAAACTTAAAGTCAGCTATTGAAGGCTTAATTCAGAAGTGTACTAATGAAGATCTTGGAAGTCATGACATCATTAAGACCATCATCGAACGTTTGAATGAATTAGCTCATTTACCAAGACCATCTGTGGTGATCTTCTTTGGTAATGACTTTATTCCTCAGCAACAACTGCGTAAAAACTTTGCTTTAGACAGAGAGCTCTATATTAAGATCAATCACGCTGTTGAAGAGTTTAATAAAGATCATGATCATCAGATCAATATTGAAAATGAGTGTCCTGCTAACGATAACTGCTTTATTAGACCTGTTGGTATTGATGTTGCTCTTAAGGCAATGAAAGATGAATGCCCTATTCCAGTTTCTACTTTCTATAACTTAAATGCTCCTGGCATTACCTTTACTTATAAAGGAGGTGAACTGTACAGGGCCTGCGAGCACGTTGAAATGAGCATCTTTACTGATATGCTGAGTTTTGTTCATAACCTAATGATTGAAATTGGTCCTGATGATTCATCTAGCTTTGAAAAGAAAGCTGAAGATGATGCTATGTCAGCATTGAAGATTGACAAGATCATTAAAAAGAATAATGAAGACGAAGATAAGGTAGAGTCTCCTTCAGATAACAAAGACGATGAAGCAGAAAAAGAAACTGATAAGTCAGAAAATTCTGAAAGGTCTGTTGAGAAGATTTAATCCTACTGTTTCAAGAGAGCTTTACAGCTCTCTTTTTGTATCTATTGATATCTATTCTAAACGAGACTTTTAAAGAGCTAATGACAAAATGACCTCACAGTCAGTTTTATCTAACTTTTCATAGTTACCAATGTTACCAATCTCAGGGAAACCAGCCTTATAAAGAATTCTCTCAATATCTGCAGCATCCCCGTTGATCTGAGATAAAGTGGTTGGAAGTCCAAACTTTGTAAACATCTCTTTAATTAGCTTTACTGTATTTTTAGATGTTGTCTCAAGATTCTGGTAATCTAAAGCTACATTTAATACACAAGATCCTAATTTAGCTACCTTCTTGGCATGTTTCTTTTGTACAAACTCAAACCAGGCAGGAAGTATGATACTTTCAGCTTGTTCTCTAGAACAGTCAAAAACCCCCACAATAGCCCTTGAGAGTATATCTACAGATACATCATCACTATATGAGTAGAAAGGAACTACATAAGCGGTAATACTAGCCCACATCAGATTGTTGATACCTTCTAAATCACCAGGCTTATCTTTTAACTTGTTATACATTAAAAGAACTGTCTTTAGGGCTGCTTCTGTTATGTTATCAGATAGTAAAGATACTTTATTTTTAGCAAAGTAACGGTGCAGCAATAAAGAGATGATAGAGACAACATTGCTCTCTAAAGACATATCATCATATAGACACAATTCAGGTGAATAGATAATGAACTTTGGATATAAAAACTCTGAAGAACAGCTATAAAATGTTAGTGATCCATCTGAAAGTCTGTGAGCAACAGAGGCACTGTCAGAAATTGCCACACCAGTACATATGGTAGTGCTTACAATTCCAAGCGGAATAGCTTGCTCAATGTCATATTCTTTCTTGAAGATATTGTAAAAATTGTCATCATAAGGAGAGGCTACTGCTATAAGTTTGGCAATTGTAAATTCATTGATGCCACCTACAGCGAGAACAAAATCTACATTCTCCTCTCGGCATATTTTAATACCTTTAAAAATAGTATCAATTTTTGGAGTCTTTGCGTCATCCTCTGATAACTCAACAAAATCAAGACCGGTTAATCTTAATGATCGTTTAATTTTATCTAAAAGATTATTCAGATTATTAATATTCTTTGAGTAATGCAGAAGAACTCTGGTGCCACCTAGGTACTTTATCTGTCTTCCTACCTCATTTTCTTCATTAGAACCGTAGAGTAATTGAGTTCTAGTAAGATTATTGTAATTTTGCATAGTAACCTTTGAAAAAATTACATTTTTTTTAACAAAATCGTAAAAAATATTTCATATATAGATCAGATAATTAAACGATTATCTTGACGTAGTTTAAGATAAAAAAAGAATAAATGTCTACGTAACTGAAAATAAATGTTGACTGTTATCACTTTTCATTTAAGATCAGCGAAAAAAACAACCTTTTTGTTTTTCTCTAGATGGAGATTTACGCGCGTGAAAAATATTAGCGCTCAAAACGCAAACTCAGCAAATAATCAGGTAAAACCTGGTGAAGCAACTTTCAAACAGCAGCACAGACCAGGTGAATTACCAGGTCAGAAAGCTTCTCCTGTAGAACAGAATAAGAAACCTATTCTTGAGATAAAGTCGCTTACAAAGAATTTTAGTAATTTTACTGCAGTTAACAATGTTGACTTGACCATCTATGAGGGTGAAATTTTTGCTCTTTTAGGTTCATCTGGTTGTGGTAAATCTACTCTTTTAAGAATGCTAGCTGGTTTTGAGCATCCTAGCGCAGGTCACATCATCCTAGATGGTGAAGATATTGTTGATCTTCCACCATACAAGAGAACCTTAAACATGATGTTCCAGTCATATGCTCTATTCCCATATATGACTGTAAGACAGAATATCGCTTTTGGTCTAAAGCAGGAAAAATTACCAAAAGATGTTATCAATGAGCGTGTAGACAAGATGTTAAAGCTTGTTCACATGGAAGATTACGTCGATAGAAAGCCATACCAGTTATCTGGTGGTCAAAGACAGCGTGTAGCTTTGGCAAGATCACTTGCTAAAGAGCCTCGTTTACTGCTTCTTGATGAGCCTATGGGAGCTTTAGATAAAAAACTGCGTGAGCAGATGAGACTTGAGCTAGTAGACATTATTAACTCTGTTGGTGTTACCTGCCTCATGGTTACCCATGACCAGGAAGAAGCCATGACTATGGCTGACAGAATTGCCATCATGGATAGAGGTGAGTTCGTTCAGATTGGTGGTCCTCGTGAAATTTACGAGAACCCTAACTGCCGTTTTTCAGCTGAGTTCATCGGCTCTGTAAACATGTTTGATTGTACTTTAACTACATCTAATGCAAACGGTTCATTCATTTCCTGCAATGACTTCCCTCGTCCTATCGAGTTACAGCACGATATTGATATTGCTGACGGCATGCCTCTGTCAATTGCAATGCGTCCAGAGAAGATCTACATCTCTCATGAAGAGCCTCAAGAGGAAACCAACTGGTGTTCTGGTATCGTAGAGAATATTGCTTATTTAGGTGATATTTCTATTTACTACGTAAGACTCCCTTCTGGAAGAATCATTACCTCAACACTGCCTAACGTTGACAGATTCAAAGTTGGTCTACCAACCTGGGATGATAAGGTTTACCTAAGCTGGGATCCTGAGTCCTGCATTGCATTAACATTCTAAGAGGCAAATTATGGCAGTTGTAAGCATTGGTTCTTCAAAGAGACCAAGCTCTAAGGGACACAGACCACCACCTAGATTTGTCCCTGGTAAAAAGATTTCATGTAGAGAAAGAGCGATTATCTTCGTACCATATGTATGGATGATCCTGTTCTTCTTGATACCATTTTTAATTATTTTCAAGATTTCTTTTTCAATTACAGAGATCTCTATTCCTCCATATTCTCCGATTATTACTTTTGAAGAAGGTGCAATGCAGATCATTCTGCATCTTGAAAATTACACCAATATCTTTACAGATCCTGACGGTACCTATTTGAGATCATACCTAAAGTCAATTCAGGTTGCTGCTTTCTCAACTCTGTTCTGTCTAATCATCGGTTACCCTATTGCCTGGGCTTTATCCTCAGCAAAGAGTACTACAAGAAACATTCTCTTTATCTTAATTATCATGCCAAGCTGGACTTCTTTTGTGGTTCGTATTTATGCATGGATGACCATTTTAAAGAGAGATGGTCTTATCAATGATATCTTAATGACCCTGGGTATCATCGATCACCCAATGCACATGTTACAGACAGACTTTGCTGTATATGTTGGTATTGTGTACTGTTACTTACCTTATATGGTTTTACCTTTATTCTCAGCTTTAATGAAGGTTGACTACAGCTTAATTGAAGCTGCTCAGGACTTAGGTTGCAAACCAGTAAAGACATTCTTCCAGGCTTTAGTACCTCAAACTAAGAGCGGTATTATAGCAGGCTCTATGCTGGTATTTATTCCAGCCATCGGTGAGTACGTAATTCCTGAATTATTAGGCGGAAAGGATTCAATTCTTATCGGTAGAATTCTATGGCAAGAGTTCTTTAATAACAGAGATTGGCCTTTAGCTTCAGCTGTAGCTATCACCATGTTAACAATCATGGCTATACCTATTATTTGGTTCTTTAAAGCTCAGCGTAAGAAGGGAGACTACTAAAATGATATTAAAAAAACAGACTAAGAGTCTTATTATCAGAGTAATCATCCTAGCTTTAGCGCTGACATTCTTATACTTGCCAATCATGACCCTGATTGTATATTCATTCAATGAGTCAAAGATGGTAACTGTATGGACACAGTTCTCTTTAAAGTGGTACAAGGCATTATTTAATAACTCAGCTATTATTACTGCTGTTGGTATTTCACTTACCATTGCTTTTATGTCAGCAATAGCCTCTGTTATTATTGGTACTTTAGCTGCTTTTGTTATGGTAAGAGTTCATAAGTTCCACGGTGAAAGTGCATTCTTATTATTTATGACAGCTCCTATGATTTTACCTGAGGTTATCTCAGGTCTTGCACTGCTGCTGTTGTTCGTAACATTAGGAGACATCATTCCTGTTTTCTCTGACAGAGGCATGATCACTATTTGGATTGCACACGTAACTTTCTGCTCTGCTTATGCAACTGTGGTTATCCGCTCAAGATTTGTTGAACTTGATGTTTCTATTGAAGAGGCAGCTAAAGATCTTGGAGCAGGTCCTTTGAAAGTGTTCTTTGTAATCATTCTGCCAGCTATTATGCCAGCTGAGGTTGCTGCATTCTTGCTTTCATTTACCATGTCAATGGATGACTTGGTTATCACAAGTTTCGTAGCTGGACCTAACTCAACGACCCTGCCTATGCTTATCTTCTCAAGTGTAAGACGTGGTCTGTCACCTGAGATTAATGCACTAGCCTCTGTAATTGTCTTCGTTGTTTCCTGCTTTGCTTTTGGCTCATGGGTACTTACTGTAAGAAAACAGAAGCGCAAAGAAAAGAACCAGGCTTTAATTGAGGCTGCACTTCGTAAAGAAACAGCTCGTCACACAGCTTAATTTGATTTTAAGGACCTCATTTGAGGTCCTTTCAATTTTGAGATTCAGAAAACCAATCAATATCGATTTTTTTCTGACCACAGTCGAATTTTTGTATATAATACGCACACGTTCTTCAATCACTAATCGGGATTTTTATGTCTGATTTAAAACTCTTCTCTGGTAATGCAACACCAGAACTTGCAACTGAAATTGCAAAATGTCTATACACTAACCTATCTGATGCAACCGTAGACACCTTCTCTGATGGTGAAGTACATGTTCAGATCAATGAATGTGTTCGTGGTTGTGATACCTTCGTAATTCAGTCAACTTGTGCACCAACAAATGATAATTTGATGGAGCTTTTAGTAATGATTGATGCATTACGTCGTGCTTCAGCAGGAAGAATCACTGCTGTCATTCCTTACTTTGGTTATGCTCGTCAGGACAGACGTGTTCGTTCTGCTCGTGTACCTATCACAGCAAAGGTTGTAGCTGACTTATTATCATCTGTTGGTGTAGATAGAGTTTTAACAGTTGATCTTCATGCTGAGCAGATCCAAGGCTTCTTTGATGTTCCTGTTGATAACTGCTATTCTTCAAAGTTATTCGTTGAAGATATGAAGTCATTAGACTTAAAGAATCCTTGCATCGTATCACCTGATATGGGTGGTGTGGTTCGCGCAAGAGCAATCTCAAAATTATTAAATGATGCAGATATCGCTATTATTGATAAGCGTCGTCCTCGTCCTAACGTATCTGAGGTTATGAACCTAATCGGCGAAGTTAAGGACAGAGAGTGTATCATCGTTGATGATATGATTGATACAGGTGGTACTTTATGTAAAGCAGCTGCAGCTCTAAAAGCACGTGGCGCTAAGAAGGTTATCGCTTACGGTACACACCCTGTTCTATCTGGTTCAGCTTACGAGAACATCAAGAACAGCGTGATCGATACTATCGTTGTAACCAACTCAATTCCTGCAACCGAGCAGTTCAAAGCTACAGGTAAGTTCAGATATGTATCATTAGCACCTACCTTAGCTGAAGCAATTCGTCGTATCAACAACGATGAATCAATTTCAGTTATGTTCAACGATGCTGTTTAATCAAAACTGAACAATCAAATATTGTAAAAAGCTCAGCTCAGTCTGAGCTTTTTCATTCAAAGTCTTTCTACCCCTTCAAAGTAATTCGCTTCTTACAAAATATTTTTTCAGATCACTTCTTATTTCAAAATCCAAAGTGCTATTATTCACGAAAATTCTTTTGTTTTTCAGACTAATAATAAAATGAGCATGCAAATTTCACCTAATACAGTTACTCATGCAAGAACTTTAGCTAACATCTACAAGTACTTTCCTCTCATCATACTCTCTGTTTGTGGTTTTACCTTTAATACCTCTGAGTTCATTCCAATTGGACTACTCTCTGATATTGCTCATGACTTTTCAATTTCAGAGCCTCAGACCGGCATGCTTATCACTGTGTACGCCTGGGTAGTTATGATTGCATCGCTGCCTTTGATGATGATTGCGTCAAAGTTTGCCTTAAAGAAGTTATTGTTAGCAGTTGTAGGTCTCTTTGTCTTAAGCCATGTCTTATCAACTGTATCTACAACATTTGCAACTTTAATGACCTCAAGAATCGGTGTGGCCTGCGCTCATGCTATCTTTTGGTCTATAGCTTCACCTTTAGCAGTAAAGATAGCACCTGACGGTAAGAAATCATTAGGTTTAAGTATGATGGTAGCAGCAACCTCTGTTGCGATGGTAGTAGGTTTGCCATTAGGTCGTATCGTAGGTTTATATGTAGGTTGGAGAACTACCTTCTTATGTATAGCAGTGATCTCAGCTATCCTTTTTATTCTCTTAACTATCGTCTTCCCTAAGATACCAGCTTCAGGATCTTTAAAGATCACAGAGTTGCCAAAACTCATGACCGATCCGGTTTTAGGAGGAATTTTCCTGATGACCGCAATTGCTATCATCGGTCACTATTCAGCCTACAGTTATATTGAGCCTTATTTAGGTCAGGTAGCAAAGCTCTCACCTGATGCTGTAACCCTTGCCTTAACAGTCTTTGGTGGTATTGGTATTATCGGCAGCTTTATCTTTTCAAAGCTCTTTAGTAAGTACCACTACTTCTTCAACCTCTTTGCAGTCTTTGGAATTGCACTGTTCATCTTCTTATTAAAGTTCGCTTCAGGCAATCTAGTAACCTTATACATAGTACTGATTGGCTGGGGTCTTGCAATCACTGCATACAACCTTGTATATCAGTATGAGATCATCAAGTTTGCACCAAATACCACTGCTATTGCGATGTCAATATATTCAGGTATCTACAATTTAGGCATCGGTGGTGGTGCTATAGTAGGTGGTCTTGTAATTGATAACCTCTCAATTGCCTATACTGGTTTTGTAGGTTGTGTCTTCCTCATTGTTGCAGGTATTTACCTGTACATAAAACTGCTTCCAAGACTAAGGGCTGTTGCTGACTGATTGTTATTAAAAGTGCTGTCTAAGCTTAATGACAGCACTTTAGCTTCATTTCTCTTACTATTTCTACCCCATTCAATATCAAGAATAAAATTACGCTCAATAAAACAGACAGATTTTGTCATAAAAGGATATGAACACTTCTGTAGCAATTTTTAGAATACAGCCATTTCCAGATATCAGAGGATCTTATAGATTGGTTAAGAGTATTAACAAGACTCTTACTTTGATTGAAGATAAACTTCAACAAAGCGCTGACAATTCTGCAAAATCATGTGATATTGATAGTATTGATATTGCAAACATTGATCTTGCAAAAGAAGTTGGGGGATCTTCAATGTATTTACAAAAGGCATTTTCTTTGATGACAGGATTTACCATTGCTGATTACGTAAGAAACAGAAAACTCTATCTTGCTACTCTTGATATCATCTCAAATCGCATGAAGGTAATCGATGTAGCATATAAATACGGCTACACCACGCCTGAGAGTTTTACCAAAGCTTTTATTCGCTTCCATGAAATATCTCCTCTAAAACTTAAGGCAGCTCCTTCAAAGCTAAAAGTCTTTCTGCCAATGCACGTTAAAATTGATATCAGAGGTGGTGACAATATGGATTACACAATTGTAAAAGAAAATGAGCTCAAGCTTATTGGCTATTGCTACAACGTGTCTTACGACGAAGCTTATAAGTTAATTACTAAATTATGGGATGAATAGGATCAAAAGTATCTAAATCCTTTTTTACTGCACAAGAGTAAAGCTCCTTCAACTATTGAAGATAAAGCTGTTGTAGACAACAGAATTGGCGAATTTGGCATCTGCTTTGATGATAATGGAGATAACAATAGCTTTACCCACATGATCGGTGGCATCTACAAAGGAGAAGATGTACCTTCTAGCATGCAGATAATGACAATTGAGCCATTAACTTATGCAAAATTTGCAATTAAAGGTCCTATGACTGGCGCTCTCCAAGTAACTAATAAAAAGATCTTTAATGAATGGCTGCCTAGTAACGAAAAATATGAATTGTCAAAAAGCATTTCTATTGAATGGTACAGCTGTGGAGATATTCAAAACACAGATTACAGATCAAAGATTTTGGTGCCTGTAAAAGAGATAAATCAGCAACCTTCATATTTCACTTTTGCCTGTTAATAAAATATCAGGCAAATCTCTAAAAAAATTCGGTTCAGTACAGAAGAATGTGGGATCACATAGAGGCTCTTTCCTATTCACATCGGTGGCTAAGGAAATCATATAATAACGCAGTTAACAAAGATGGTTAGAATTTTGTTAAGGTACAATCTGATTTTCTGTAAAAGCTCTTACCTTAGGATCTGCATTAAAGACTGCTGCAATTCTTAATAGCTCATGCTTTTTAGGTAAGATGTTGCCATAGTCACGAGATTTAATCTGCTCTACAGCTTCACTAAGCTTTGTCTTAGCCTCAGACTCATTTTGAGCATACTTAAACTCAAAAACAATTCTTCTGATATCTGTATTTACAATTAAATCAGCTCTGCCCTTTGCTTCATGAACCTCAGATAATACTTCCTGATGTGCACCTAACAGGTAGAGCTTTAACATATTCTGTACTGATGATTCTGACACGATTGGATAATTGTCATAGGACACAGAGTTTAAAGCACTGTTAAAGAGGTTGATGATATCATCCACAGTACCTTCTTCTAATAAGTTCTTGCCTTGATCGTCTGTAACATCAGCTTTTCCTTTAAAGATATTGTTTGCAAGCAATCTGTTTAAAGCTTTATAGATTTCTCCATTTGGAATACCTAATAATACCGTAGAGCTTTTTTTAAGATCAGATCTTAAAGTTAGGTATCCTGTCTGACACATCAGTACGTTCTGATTGATTGTGGTTAATGCTGTAGGATTTTTAAAATCATCACTGGATACTTTTAAGAACTTATCTTTGTCTAAGTATTCAAAAATATTCAGTTCATGAGTTTTTAAGTAGTTAACTAAGATAGATGGCAAACCTCCGTTGTCGTACCAATATTCATCGAAAAATACAAATTTATTTTCTACAATGCTTTGAAAGAAACTATTTACAGACCAGGTACTGAATACTTTCTTTTTATAGAACTCATCAAAGCAGTAACCATCGTAGTTTTGAGCAAGTCTATCTAA
>HF987961.1:31721-55738 GCA_000431835.1 Succinatimonas sp. CAG:777 | reverse complement strand
TTAAAACTTAATCAGGATTACTTAATAGCCTGTAATAAGTCATCAACCTTATTAGTCTGTTCCCAGCTGAAGCTTGGACGACCAAAGTGACCATAGGTTGCAGTCTTTAAGTAGATAGGTCTTAACAGATCTAACTGCTTGATTAAGCCGTAAGGGCGCAGGTCGAAAACCTGAGGAATTGCTCTTGCGATCTTCTCATCATCAATCTTTCCAGTACCAAAGGTATTAACTGATACTGAAACAGGCTGAGCAACACCAATAGCGTAAGATACCTGAACCTCAGCTTTCTTTGCTAAACCTGCTGCAACAATGTTCTTTGCTACATAACGAGCAGCGTAAGCAGCTGATCTGTCTACCTTTGAAGGATCCTTACCAGAGAAAGCACCACCACCGTGACGAGCGGCACCACCGTAAGTATCAACAATGATCTTTCTACCGGTAACACCAGCATCACCTACAGGACCACCGATAACGAAACGACCTGTTGGGTTAATAAAGATCTTGGTGTCTTTACGTAACAGGTTTGCAGGAATTACTTTCTTGATGATCTCTTCGTATACTGCTTCATGAACAGTTTCCTGAGTTACACCAGGATCATGCTGTGTTGATAAGACAATAGTATCAATATGATCAACTGCGCCGTCATCATTGTAAGCGACTGTAACCTGGCTCTTAGCATCAGGACGTAACCATGAGATTGAACCGTTACGACGTAAGGTAGCCTGTTTCTTTACAAGCTCATGAGCATAGGTAATAGCAGCAGGCATTAAGTGTTCAGTTTCGTTAGTTGCAAAGCCGAACATTAAGCCCTGATCGCCTGCGCCCTGATCTTCAGGTAAAGCTCTTGAAACACCCTGATTGATATCAGGTGACTGTTTTCCTAAACCATTTAAGAATGCGCAGTAATGACCATCAAAGCCAACCTCTGAATTGTCATAACCAATGTCACAGACAGTTTTACGTGCAATTGCTTCAAAGTCTACGTTTGCAGAAGTTGTAACTTCACCTGCAACTAAAATTAAACCTGTTTTTACTAAAGTTTCGCAAGCAACGTGTGCATCTTTATCCTGAGCTAAGATTGCATCTAAGATTGCATCTGACACTTGGTCACAGATTTTGTCTGGGTGTCCTTCTGATACGGACTCTGAGGTAAATAATCTTGACATAAAGTCTGTCCTCTAAAATTAAATTAACTGAGGATGATTATATACTTTAAAAAATAATTTAAAACTTCTAACAAAATAATAATTTCGCTTTTGTGTTTAATATATTGAAATATAAAGAAATTAAAATTGAATTTTTTGGGATTAATTATAAATAAATATGTGGGATTAATATTATTGAAAATAAATTACGAAAATCTCTGCAAAATTATTTAGTAAGATTTAGTTCGCTTTTTTAAACTTGAAAATAAAAACGTTATAAAACAAATAAATATTAGAAAAATATAGAAAGACGTCACAGAATTAAATAAATGTAAACGTTTGCGGAGTGGTTTTGAGCTACAATTAAAACATAAAAAGTTTTCAAGTAATAGATAAAATCTGCAAAGGAGATACCATGCGCTTTTTTATTGACACAGCAAATGTAGAAGACATTCGCAAGGCTAATGACTTAGGTGTTATTTGTGGTGTAACCACCAATCCATCTTTAATTGCTAAAGAAGGCTTGGATTTCAAAGAGGTTATCAAGGAAATTACTTCAATTGTTGATGGTCCTATCTCAGGTGAAGTTAAGCCTACAACCTTAGACTTTGAAGGAATGATGAAAGAAGCTCGTGAGATTGCTGCTATCCATCCAAACATGGTTGTAAAGATCCCTATGACAGCTGAAGGCTTAAAGGCTTGTCATCAGTGTAAGAAAGAAGGCATTAAGACCAACATCACCTTAATCTTCTCTGCTAACCAGGCTTTATTAGCTGCACGTGCAGGTGCTACTTACGTTTCACCATTTATCGGTCGTTTAGACGATATTTCAGAAGACGGCTTAGACTTAATCCGTACTATTTCTGACATGTTCTCAATCAACAATATCGATGCACAGATCATCTGCGCTTCTGTACGTAACCCAATCCATGTATTACAGTGCGCTCTAGCAGGTGCTGATATTGCAACTGTTCCTTACAAGGTTATCGAAACTATGATCCACCATCCATTAACCGATCAGGGTATCGCTAAATTCCAGGCTGACTACAAGAAAGTGTTTGGTTAATTAAACAAAGTGTCGACCACAAGGTCGACATTTTTTGTTGCCTTATTTGTTGTTTTAAGTCTGCTTGTTGGGTAAAATTAAGCCCACAATGAATAATTTAGGCTTTTATTAATGAAGAAAAAGTTTGCGGCATGTTGTTTAGCTCTGATGGCTTTTATCCTCGGAGTTTGGATATCAGGTGTAGCGATTGTTTCTTCGTACTCGCAAACAGGTATGGAAGTGGCACTGCGACGGTGTAATAAACTTCTGTACAGTAAATTCCAGTCTGGAGTTTTTCTCTACAAAATTTCCCTAAGATATATACCCAAACAAATGGATCTGTTTTCACAGAGAGGTTTTGTAGAGATAAATTTTGCTGGAACAGATAAAGTTTATGATGTTCCTGTAAAAATCAATCATGGCTTTTTAACCATGGATGCTGATTTTGATTTCAATAAGGTCATCGAGCGTCTTTTTGTAAGAAAGATGATCTTAGATGAAAAAAGTACCGCAAAAGGTAGAATGCATGTGCGTCTGTTACCTTTTGCAATTAGCTTAGAAGCTGATGTAAAAGGTAAGTACACAAAATACGTAAAGGATATAGGTGTTCTAAAAGATATTCATGGCATGACACCAGATCTTGATGTGCACTTTTTATTCAGTCGCAATTTTTTACGACAACTTCTGTTAGCTGTTGAATGCAGAAATCTGTATATCCCCGGCTTGAGCGCTGATAAGATTTTCTTTTTAAGCTCTTATACAGAAGGTGACAGATTTCAGATCCCTAAGAATGCAAGATTATATGCAAGTGGTCTTGTAATTGATGATGAGTTTTTAGGGCAGTTAAAAAGTTTTGATGTAGAACTTAAGGTTCCAAAAGTTCGCTCTACAGGAGACTTTGATATTGATGTAGTCTCCATTGCTGATACTAGATCAGGTGTTGGCATGGTGAAGGGAAAAATTAAGAATTTAAGTTCTTACCTGATGGCGAAGAAACTGAAATCCTGGACTGACGTGGTGTTGAATCCAAACTCTTTAAATAGCTTTACTAATAAAGACTATTTACAGGCAACAGTTATTGACTCTTCGTTTAATGTCAATCAGGATACCGAAAGTGGCAAGTTAATTTACAGAGCCACTGCAAAGGGTGAGGTTTTAGCTCCAAAGTCTGAAGATGGTATATCTAAGAATTTGGCATCAGTTAAAGGAAAGTTTGATGTCAAGTTCGATCATATGAATGATTTTGGTCATGAGTTTGTCAAGAAAGTAGGTGGCCGAATGTTAGGAGAGGACAAGGATTCTCTGGTAACAGAAATTACCATCGACAAGGGCAAGCTTTTTTTTAGTGGACAAGTTTTTTGATTTCTTATTTCTGAGGAGTTTTTATGGCAAATTACAGAGAATTAGCTAATGCTCTACGTGCATTAAGCATGGACGGTGTTCAGAAGGCTAAGTCAGGTCATCCTGGTGCACCTATGGGTATGGCTGATATGGCAGAGGCATTATGGAGAGGTTTCTTACACCACAATCCAAAGAACCCTAACTGGGCAAACCGCGATCGTTTCGTTCTATCAAACGGTCACGCTTCAATGCTTATCTATTCTCTGCTTCACTTAACTGGCTATGATTTATCAATTGACGATTTAAAGAATTTCCGTCAGTTAGGTTCAAAGACTCCAGGTCACCCAGAGCATGGTGAGGTTCCAGGTGTTGAGACTACCACAGGTCCTTTAGGCATGGGTTTAGCTAATGCTGTTGGTATGGCAATGGCTGAGCGTATGTTAGCAGGCGAATTCAACCGTGACGGTTTTGATATCGTTGATCACTACACCTATGTATTCATGGGCGATGGCTGCTTAATGGAAGGTATTTCTCATGAAGCATGTTCATTAGCAGGTACTTTAGGTTTAGGAAAACTGATTGCATTATATGATTCAAACGGTATTTCGATTGACGGTTCTGTAAAGGGCTGGTTCGCTGATGATACCAAGAAGCGTTTTGAAGGCTACGGCTGGCAGGTAATCGAAGTTAAGAATGGTAACGACGGTGAGCAGGTTCGTGCTGCCATCGAATTAGCTAAGGCTGATACTGATCGTCCATCAATCATTATTTGTCCTACCACCATCGGCTTTGGTTCTCCTAAGAAAGCAGGTACAGCAGCATCACACGGTGCTCCTTTAGGTGATGAAGAAATCGCTGCAACTAAGGCTGCTTTAGGTTGGAAGTATGGTCCATTCGAGATCCCTTCAGAGATCTACAAAGAGTGGGATGCTACCGAGAATGGCGCTAAGTTAGAAGGTGACTGGAATTCATTATTTGCTAAATACAAGGCTCAGTACCCTGAGTTAGCTTCAGAGTTCGAGCGTCGTATTTCAGGTAAGTTACCAGTCGATTTCAAGGCTAAGGCAAAGGCTTGGGTTGATTCATTACAGCATAATGAAGATCCTAAGGTTGCAACCCGTAAGGCAGGTCAGATTGCTCTTGACTTCTTCGGTTCATTACTACCAGAGTTAGTTGGCGGTTCAGCTGACTTAGCTCCATCAAACTTAACCATGAACAAAGAATCTAAGGAAATCTTACCAGGTCACTTAGATGGTAACTACATCCACTGGGGTGTTCGTGAGTTCGCAATGTGCGCTGCTATGAACGGTATGGTGTTACATGGTGGCTTCCGTCCTTATGGTGGCACCTTCTTAATCTTCTCAGACTACGCAAAGAACGCACTGCGTATGGCAGCTTTAATGAAGATCCCAACATTATTCGTATTCACTCACGATTCTATCGGTGTTGGTGAGGATGGTCCTACCCACGAGCCTATCGAGCAGATCGCTTCATTACGTATTTTACCTAACTTCGATGAGTGGCGTCCATGTGATATGGTTGAGTCAGGTGCTGCATGGGCAAATATGATTGAGCGTCAGGATGGTCCTAGCGCAATCATCCTGTCTCGTCAGACCTTAGAGCAGATGCCACGTACTCAGGAGCAGGTTGATAACATCGCTAAGGGCGGTTACGTATTAAAGGATTGTGATGGCACTCCTGATGTAATCTTAATGGCAACAGGTTCTGAGGTTGCTTTAGCATTCCATGCAGCTGAAGAGTTAGCAAAGGAAGGCAAGAAGGCACGTGTTGTTTCAATGCCAAGCACCGACGTATTTGACCGTCAGTCTGAAGAGTACAAAGAGTCTGTTCTTCCAAAGGCAGTTCGTGCTCGTGTTGCTGTTGAAGCTGCTATGTCAACAACCTGGTTCAAGTATGTTGGTTTAGATGGTACAACCGTATGCTTAGACCACTACGGCGCATCAGCTCCAGCTGCTCAGCTGTTCAAGAAGTACGGCTTCTCAGTTGAGAACGTGGTAGCTGCTGCTAAGAAAGTTATCAAGTAATAACCGATACTTTTAAAAGCTAATTAGTTTAATTAAGGCTGGTAACCATGATGAGTGGTCCAGCCTTTTTATTGCCCAAAATTTAACCTAAAAAGGCTTAAATTTTTGCACAGATGAGTTTTACTTTTGACATAAAGCACAATCATAAAATGTACCTTAAAATCACATGTTGAAAATATGTTTCAAAATTACCAAAAATCGACAGTAAAAATTGAAAAGTTTTTAACATGTGATAAAATTAAAAGTTGTTAAAAGCTTAGTTTAAGTCTAACAAAGACGATTTTATAAGAGGAAAACGAACTATGGCAATTTTAAAGATGGCCGACCTTGATTTAAAGGGCAAGCGTGTACTTATCCGTGCAGATCTTAACGTGCCTTTAAAGGATGGCAAGGTTGCATCAGACAAGCGTATTATGGCTACATTACCTACAATTAAGTTAGCTCTTGAGAAGGGCGCTAAGGTAATGGTAATTTCTCACTTAGGCCGTCCAGAGGAAGGTGTTTATGCTGAGGAGTTCTCATTAAAGCCTGTTGCAGATTACATTGCAACCAAGCTTAATGGTGTAAAAGTTCGTTTAGAGAAAGATTACTTAGACGGCGTTGAAGTTAACGAAGGTGAAGTAGTTGTTCTTGAGAACTGCCGTTTCAACAAGGGTGAGAAGAAGAACGCTGAAGACCTATCAAAGAAGTACGCTGCATTATGCGACGTATTCGTAATGGATGCTTTCGGTACTGCTCACCGTGCACAGGCTACAACTTACGGTGTAGCTCAGTTTGCTCCAGTAGCATGTGCAGGTCCTCTATTAGCTGCAGAGTTAGAAGCTTTAGGTAAGGCAATGGATAATCCTGCTCGTCCTATGGTTGCTATCGTTGGTGGTTCTAAGGTTTCAACCAAGTTACCTGTATTAAACAGCCTATTAAAGGTTTGCGATCAGTTAATCGTTGGTGGTGGTATTGCTAACACCTTCATTGCAGCTGCAGGTCACAAAGTTGGTAAGTCTCTATGCGAGAACGATTTAATCGACACTGCCAAGGATTTAGCTTCTAAGACTCACATTCCTGAGTTCGTTGACGTAGTAGTTGGTAAAGAGTTCGATGAGAAGACTCCAGCTGTTACTAAGGACTTAAAGGATGTTGCTGACGACGATATGATCTTCGATTTAGGTCCTAAGTCAATGGCTAACATCAACGAAGTTATCAAGAACGCAAAGACCATCCTATGGAATGGTCCTGTTGGTGTATTCGAGTTCGATCAGTTCGCTGCAGGTACCAAGTCAATGGCTGATGCTATTGCTAACTCAGATGCTTTCTCTGTTGCAGGTGGTGGTGATACCATCAACTCAATTCAGAAGTTTGGTGTAACTGACAAGATTTCTTACATCTCTACCGGTGGTGGCGCTTTCCTTGAGTTCGTTGAGGGTAAGAAGTTACCAGCAGTTGAGATCCTAGAGAAGAGAGCTGCTGAATAATTGCTCATAAATGCCAGCCTTATGTAGCTGGCATTTAAATTTAGATTTTTTTAATTCATATTTTAATTTACAGGTAGATAATCTTATGACTAAGATTCTTGATATTGTAAAGCCTGGTGCTGTTACCGGTGAGAATTTACAGAAGTTATTCGCTTTTGCTCGTGAGAATGGTTTCGCATTCCCTTCAGTAAACTGCGTTGGTACTGATTCAATCAATGCTGTTATTGAGGCAGGTGCCAAGGCTAAGTCACCAGTTATGGTACAGTTCTCTAACGGTGGTGCTTCATTCATCGCTGGCAAGGGTATAAAAGTTGACCGTCCACAGGGTGCAGCTATTTTAGGTGCTATCTCTGGTGCATTACACGCACGTAACGTTGCTGAATACTACGGCGTTCCTGTTGTTGTTCACACTGACCACTGCGCTAAGAAGTTACTTCCATGGATCGACGGTCTATTAGACGCTGGTGAGAAGTACTACGCAGAGCACGGTGAGCCATTATTCTCATCACACATGATCGACTTATCAGAAGAGTCATTAAAGGATAACGTTGCTCTTTGCTGCAAGTATTTAGAGCGTATGTCAAAGATCGGCATGACTCTTGAGTTAGAGTTAGGCTGCACCGGTGGTGAGGAAGACGGCGTTGACAATTCAGATAAGGATGAGTCAGCATTATATACTCAGCCAGAAGACGTAGCATATGCATACGAGGAGTTATCAAAGATTTCTCCTAACTTCACAATCGCTGCTTCATTCGGTAACGTACATGGTGTTTACAAGCCAGGTAACGTTAAGTTAAAGCCTACCATCTTACGTGATTCACAGAAGTATGTTCACGAGAAGTTCAATACTCCTACCGACAAGCCAATCAACCTGGTATTCCACGGTGGTTCAGGTTCAACCGAGCAGGAGATCCGTGAGTCAGTATCATACGGTGTTATCAAGATGAACATCGATACCGATACTCAGTGGGCAACATGGGATGGTATCTTACATTACTACAAGGCTAATGAGAACCGTTTACAGGCTCAGTTAGGCGACGGTACCGATCCAGATGTTCCTAACAAGAAGTTCTACGACCCACGTGTTTGGTTACGTAAGGGTCAGGAGTCTATGATCGCTCGTCTACAGGAAGCTTTTGACCGTTTAGGTTCAGCAGGTTCTTTAGATAAGGATTTCTAATTAACACTTTTGGCTGTAAAGTCAGATTATGTTAATCAAAGCCCCGCTATGCGGGGCTTTTTCGTATATGAGATGACTTTCATTTCATCTCAGACGAAAAAAGGCAACCTTTTGTAAGGCTGCCTTTTAAAAAACATACTTCAGGAGAAACTATTTGCTTCCTGAAAGAATTGATGAAATGTATGAGAGTGATGTATTGTAGCCAGACATCAAAGAGTCAAGGTTACCGTACTTAGTACGTAATGAAGCTTCATATTTCTCCAGCTTCTCTTCATTATCACTGATCTTTTGCTCCCAATCATCGATTTCGCTTTGTACTTCATCAATACGATCAGATAAGACACCGCCAGTCTGAGTGTATTCTTTTACGTAATCAGATAACTGCTTGATTAAGCCATCATCCTCATCTGTAAACAAGCTTACGACTGAGTTAAAGGAGCTATCAATTGACTTCTTGAAGGCATCAGAATCAAGAGATAGGGTACCATCCTTGTTGTACTCAAGACCGCAGTCAAAGATTGATTTACCAGTATTCTCTTTGGTAAATCTTACAACCATGGTCTGCAGAGTATTCTGAACTGACTTTAACTGAGAGTCACCAGCCAAGTCACCACCATCGTACTGATTCTCACCATCAGAATAAGTGTTTCTTTTATACAGAGTGTCCATTGATGACATCAATTTATTGTATGCATCAACGAATTCCTGCATCTTATTCTTAGCTGCATCACCGTCGGTTGAAACATCAACATTGTAGGTCGTAAAGTTGCCGTTAGAGTCCTTAGTTAACTGATTTACAGTGATGTTTAAGCCTGATACCTGATTGTCATCAAACTTGTTGGTATGGCTTGTAACCTTATGGCCATCAACTTCAATCCAAGCATCTTTACCTTCCTGATAAGACCACTTAGAGCCAGACGCTGATACCTTGTGTTCCATACCTTTGTCATCAGTTTCGGTAGTAGTTTCTGCACTAGGATCGAAATTAAATACGTTTAATGAGTCATGATCAGCTGTATCTGTAGACTCTGTAGTGATCTTAAGCTTAGAGGTATCTTTACCGGTTGAGCCTGAGGTGATTGATAAAGAATAACCGTCTTCAGTCTTAATTAAACCAACGTTTAAATCATAATCGTTCTGATTTAAGCGCTTACGAATTAATTCTAAGGTATCGCCTTCCTGAATATCCACAGAGAAGGTTCTCTCACGTGTCTGTTCAATACCATTATCATCTTTATAGGTCTCAGGACCTAAATCGATGGTGATTTTACCTGCAGAGAAACTGTTCTTAAAACCGTCAGCAGTCTTGAACTGCTGAGTCACAGATTCAGCTTTTGCAAGCTGTGTTACAGCCAAATCAAAGTTAGTATTAGAGCAGTCAGATTCACCTGTCACGGTAAAACAGGTATTGTCTTTATTCTGTGTGGTAGTGATAGCATGAGTATTCATCGAATTCTTTTCGGTCAGCTTATCACAAGCATCCTTAAAGGTGCTCATAGCACTCTTTAAGGTATTAAGACCGTCTCTTTCGATCTCAGCTTCACCCTTACGTGTAGTAGTACGTTTCTCGTACAGCTTTTTCTTGGCAGATACTGACGCAGAAATAATGCTCTCAAAGTCTGTGCCTGAACCTACACCAGCACTAGTAATTGTTGATGATGACATTTTGAACCTCTAAATTAACCTACATTTATTATAGGCTAAACGCCCACCTCTATAACCATATAACGGCACAGGTGAGAGTAACTTTAATCTTTAGAGAGAAAACTTTGAATATTTAAGAATACATCTCTCACTTTAGATAGTGAGAGATGCAATTGATGTGCCAGTTATTGAATTAGTCTTCTAATAACTGCTTATGTAGCTCATTTAAAGCTTCAGTAGTATCGCCATCCTTTAAAAGGAAGCATAGATTGTGACGTGATGCACCGTAGCAGATCATTCTTACAGAGAACTTGTTGATTGCATCAAAAGCCTTGGTAATAACACCAGAATTCTCTGACATTCTGTTGCCGATAATGGCAATAAGTGGCAGACCAGTTTCAACCTTTACATGGCAGAACTGACGAAGCTCATTTAACATATTCTCGCTGATTTCAGCCTTACCAGAAGTGGTAGTACCAGCATCGATGGTAACTGCAATAGAAATCTCAGAGGTTGATACAAGATCAATTGAGTGATTGTATTTTGCAAATACAGAGAATACGTTTGCTAAGAAACCAGTAGCACCTACCATAACAGGTGATGATAAAACGATTAAGGTCTGGTTTTTACGTAAAGCTAAAGCTCTGAAGTTTGGCTCTGACTTAGTTACTGGACGAACCCAGGTACCACCCTTCTCAGGCTCTTTAGAAGAACCAACAAAAATAGGGATCTCTTGTCTTACAGCAGGGATCATGGTTGATGGGTGTAAAACCTTAGCTCCGAAGTTTGCCATTTCAGCAGCTTCAATATAGGTTAACTCTGGAATTGGTTTTGCTGTTTTTACAACACGAGGATCGGTAGTAAATACACCTGCTACGTCAGTCCAGATTGAAATTGTTGCTACACCTAAAGCTTCACCTAATAAAGCTGCAGTGTAGTCTGAACCACCTCGACCTAAGGTTGTAGTCTCTCCTAAGGTGTTAGAACCGATAAAGCCCTGTGTAATGATGATGGTCTTGTCATTGATAAGAGGTAATAACTTATCATGAGCTAATACTTTGATTTCTTCACAAATAGGTTTTGCGCAGCTGAACTTAGAGTCTGTGCGCATTACTGAACGAACATCAAACCACTGAGCATCGGTACCGTAGTGCTTGAATAAAGCTACGAACAGGTATGATGACATTAACTCTCCGTGAGATACAATGCTGTCAGTTAACTGATCGTTAGTACCTTTATTTGCTAAAAGTGTCTGCTCTTTGATCTCTTTTAAATGACCTTCGATGTAGTTACGAAGCTCATGCTGATTCTCTAAATGAATAATGATCTGCTCGTGGATATCACGCAGTTTTTCAATAATTTCGTTAATTTTTGAATCGCTGCATTTGCCTGATGCTAGTTCTACTAACAGATTTGTAACGCCTGAGCAGGCTGAGATCACTACAATACGTGAGTTCTTATTGCCGACAACTACCTTGTAGCTTGATGTCATTGCATCAAAGTTACCAACAGAAGTACCGCCGAATTTAGCTATATCTAAATTTTCCATTTTAATAAATACAAAATCCAAAAATTAAAAACGAAAGTTGAAACATAATGATATGAATACAAAATACTTCTGGCAATTCTAATATACTTTTAGCCTAATTTGGTGCATAATTGTGCATTCTCTAAAAACAAATACCTTCAACAACCTAGAAAAGGTTGCGCATATAAGTATATGCAAAAGGTTCTGTAATCTCATAAACACATGCTGTAAATTTTGTTAGTTTGCCTTATGGAAAATTAATCGAAGACTATTTCTTAAAAAACTGTTTATAGAGACTTTTTAAAGAAGTTTTATTGAGCTTTATATAGCTTTTTGAAAAATAAATCTGGTAAGAAAAGTGTTAAATAAGAATTTATTTCTGTTAGGTGCCCGTCATTCAATTCCAATTTGTTTGGGGTACCTATCTGTTGGTACTGCTTGTGCTGTAATGGCAAAACAGGCAGGTTATTCTGATTTTGAAACCATTTTTATGTCAATGATCTGCTATAGCGGTTCTGGTCAGTTCTTTGCTGTAACTTCAGCTAAAGACAGTGCCAGTTTAGTAGCTATCTGTATCGGTCTTATCATTTTAAACTTCAGATATTTCATTATGAGTACCTGTGTTTTTGCCCGTTTTGATAAATTGAGTAATGTAAGAAGAGCTTTCTTCTCACACTTTATTACCGATGAGCCTTTTGCAATCTTTACTACAGCTAAAAAAGAACTGATTAGTTCTTCATACTTTACAGGACTTTTCTTAGTTTCTTGGTGTGCCTGGGTATCAGGTGCAGTCATTGGTGCTTTTGCAACCAATTACTTACCAGTAAACTTAATTCAAGCAATGAACATTGCTTTATATGCATTGTTTATTGCAATTGTAGTACCTGCTGCTAAGAGCAATAACAAGCTTTTAGTAATTGTTATTTGTGCTGCAATCTTAAATATTGCTTTATCACAGGTAATGGACAGCTGCTGGGCAATTTTAAGTACCATTATCATCTGCTCTTTAATTGGTGCCATCTTTACTGATAATAAGCCAAAGTCAGATAGTAGTTCAGATAGTAACAATAATGAAAAAGAGCTTGTAAAAGCTGAAGAGAAAGGAGCAAACTAATGGAGAGCAAGTATTATATTTCAATTGTACTTCTGTCATTTTTAATGACTTATCCTATAAGAAGTATTCCTGCTCTTTTTATTTCTAAGCTAGAGCTTTCTCCTTACTGGCAGAGATTTTTAGATCTTGTGCCATATACAGCACTTACAGCTTTAGTATTCCCTGGAGTGTTCTACTGTATTGATAACAATCAGTACGCAGCTTACATCGGTACTGCTGTAGCTCTAGTAGCTGCCATTGCTAAGATGTCTTTATCTATTGTGGTTTTAGTTGCAGTAGCTGCAGCTTATATTGCTATTGTAGCTGTCTAGTTGCCAAAAAATAATTAAAAAAAGGTCTGTTTTTTCAAAAGAAAACAGACCTTTTTTATTTTTGTTTCCAAGAATAAAAATATTGTGTTCAGTGTTTGTATATTTAATGTTTATTTGATTGTTTATTTGATGTATATTTAAAGTATGAAAGTATGTTCGATATCTATTGGTTTACTTTAAAGGAGCTATTATGGAAACTTTTATAGAATTAGCAAAGAGACTATTAGAAAAGTCTAAAAGAATAAAAGAAGGTTATGACTCAGAGCAGGATTTACTGTCTGACAACACTCAATGTGTCCAAAAGAGTACACAAGGGAATTACGGTAAATACGCAATCCCTGGTGCAGATGAATATTCAGTAAAGGATATTTCTGATTTTACTAATATTCCTGAATGGACCTTACGTCGTCTGATTAAAAGTGGCAAGTTAAAAGCAACTGTTGCAACTGACAGTAAGAATCCTGGCAAAGCCCGCTTTATCGTAGAAAAAGACAATTTAAAAGCTTTTTTAAATGACAATTTTGATCTTATTACCAATAAGAATGAAAAAGTGAGTGACTCTAAGATTAAAGCTGAATTTGCAAACTTAATTGAAGATTTTAATGATGTTATTGAGTATGGAAAACTTGAGATTAAAAGGGATGAGATTGATATGAAAACAGACAGCAACGACAGCTTAAAAGTACAAAGAAATATCATTGAAAAGCAAATGATGATTAAAAGATTAGAAATTGAAAAGAAGTTCTATCAAAACTATGACTTTGACTGTTCTGATAAGAGTAAGCAGGAGAGTAGTGGGCTTTTAGGCAAAATTAGAAACTTTTTAAATCAAGAGTTATAAGTTCTTGAGAACAAAAGCTGTATTTACAGATAAGCCTTGGCCTTTGAGAGCAAAAGTGGAGGAGATTTGCAAAGTCTTCAAGAATGAAAAACCTCGTTATGGAACGAGGTTTCTTTAAATAACTGACTTAAGCTAAGTTTAAATCTTAGTCTAAAGCTGACTCATCTGATGATGAGCTGCCGCCCATAAAGTTGTTATTGATGTCTTCATCATTGCCAACTGAGCACAGACGGTGTAAATGACGAGGCTGAATAACCTGTAAGTATTTCTTGAAGATCTTTGCATTACGATCAGTGATTACATCATCAGAAGAAATCTGCTTTACAAACTCTTTTTCTTCTGGAGTCTTTGGTTTGCGAGTGCCCTTGTAAAGCTCCATCATAGCAGTACCACACTGCTCTAAAAGATTTGATTCATTAATTGTGAAATCACCACTACGACGAATACCACGTGCAAAGTGTTGGAAATCATTAAAAGGCTTTTCTGACTCAAAGCTCATTTGTTAATCCTCAATATTTAGACAGTTCATGTCGTTTCAATAATCATTTGATTATATAATTTTTTTATTTTGTTGTGTAGATGCAAGCATGATAAATGTGCAGATAATTGAGCTTATAAGTGTTTTACCACAATTTGAAGAGTTTTAGCATAAGACATTAGATAAAAGCCGGCTCTAAAGCGTCTTAAATCTCCTACCACTCGTATAAACTGAAAAATCAAATCTGTGTCGCAAATCTTCTATTTTGTTGAAGATATGCTAATTTGTAACATATTGAAAATAAATAATAAAATTTTATTAAAAAAGCTTAACTGTTCAATAAATTGCTAATAAAATTGAGTGTTTAGAGCCCATTTGTTAGAATTACACACTAATAGACACATATTTGTTTAGTGAAAAAATATTATTACCCAGGGAAATTGGAGTTAAAAAAATGAGTAATACTGTTGGTGAAGAGGAAAAGATCCCTCGCAACTTTATAACCGACATTATTGATGAGGATCTTAAAGAAGGACGTACAGATCACGTAGCTACCAGATTTCCTCCAGAACCAAATGGCTATCTTCACATTGGTCATGCTAAATCAATTTGCTTAAACTTCGGTTTAGCTCGTGACTATAAGGGTACCTGCAACCTAAGATTCGATGATACAAATCCTGAAAAAGAGGATATGGAGTACATCAATTCAATTCAGAATGATGTTAAGTGGTTAGGCTTCAAGTGGACGAAAATTTGCCACTCATCAGATTATTTTGAAAGATTATACGGCTATGCTATTGAGCTTATTAACAAAGGTTTAGCTTATGTTGATGAGTTATCACCAGATGAAATTCGTGAGTACCGTGGTACTTTAACTAAGCCTGGTAAAGAAAGCCCTTACAGAAACAGAACTGTTGATGAAAACTTAGCTCTGTTTGAGAAGATGAAGAACGGTGAGTTCAAGGAAGGTCAGGCTTGTCTAAGAGCTAAGATCGACATGTCTTCTCCATTCATCTGTATGCGTGATCCTGTTATCTACCGTATCCGTTTTGCAGAGCACGCTATTACCAAGGATAAATGGTGCATTTATCCTATGTATGACTTTACCCACTGTATCTCTGATGCAATCGAAGGTATTACCCACTCAATCTGTACTCTTGAGTTCCAAGATAACAGAAGACTGTATGATTGGGTTTTAGAGCATATTTCTATTGAAGCAAAACCCCATCAGTATGAGATGAGCCGTTTGAACTTAGAAGGCTCAATTACTTCAAAGAGAAAGCTGAATCTTTTAGTTAAAGAAGGCATTGTTGATGGTTGGGATGATCCTAGACTTACCACCATTTCAGGTCTTCGCCGTCGTGGTTATACACCAGCTTCAATTAGAGAATTCTGCCGTCGCATCGGCGTTACCAAGCAGGATAACGTTGTCGAGATGAGCGCTTTAGAGTCATGTATTCGTGATGATCTAAACAAGAATGCTCCAAGAGCTATGGCTGTATTACATCCAATCAAGCTAATCATCGATAACTATGGTGAAGAAGGTGTAACTGACACTTCATATACAGTAAATAATCATCCTGAGAATGAGGCAATGGGTACAAGAACCATTACCATCAGTAAAGAAATTTACATCGATGAATCTGACTTTAGAGAAGAAGCTAACAAGCAGTACAAGCGTTTGAAACTAGGTCATGAAGTTCGTTTGAGAAACTCTTACATTGTAGAGGCTACATCTTGTGAGAAAGATGAAAACGGCAAGGTAACCGTAGTTCACTGCAATGCAGTTCCTAATTCTGTTGGCGCTAATGTTGAAGGTCACAAGCCAAAGGGGGTAATCCACTGGGTTGATGCTAACAACTGCTATCGTGGCATTGTGAACCTGTATGAGAACCTGTTTAATGTTCCAAATCCAGGTGCAGCAGAAGACTTCTTAGCTACTGTGAACAAAGATTCAAAGACTGTAATTGAAAATGCAGTTCTAGAAAAGAGCTTAGAGAGTGCAGTAGTAGGTCAGAGCTTCCAGTTTGAGCGTGAAGGTTATTACTGTGTAGACAGCAAGAATTCTAAGCCTAATAAGCCAGAGTTCAATATGACCGTGGCTTTAAGAGAAAATAAAAAAGTTTCAGTATAACGATAAGTGAAAGGAGTAGACATTATGTCAGATTATGAAAATGATGACGCACAAAAAAGTGATGAGAAGGTAGCTCCTCCACCAGGAAGTGATTATGAGGTAGCATTCACTTATCATTCTGATAATCAGCTAGAGAGATCATTTGATAAAGCTGATCACTGGGTAAAGAACGGTGTAAAACCAAATCAGATCTTCTTAGACGACAGATCAATGGGGGTAATCAATTTCCGTAAGGAAATGCGTGATCCTCTGTTAATTCAGGCTGGCGTTGAGAGACTGATTGATTTCCGTTGTTCGTTAACTCTGTCAGATACAGATGTTGATGCTGTGTTCTCTTCAGTATGCTATTACGAGCCAGGTGCAGAACCTACATATATTAATGCTTATGATCCTGAACTTTCTTCAATTAAGGAAGTCTTAAATATGGTAAGCAATAATTTATTTAGCTACCTGCAAAAGCCTCTCTTACAGCAAGATTTTGATTAAAATTTAATTTCCGCCTTTATAGGCGGAAGTTTTATTTTTGATCATTTAAGAGAGTATCTGAGAAATTGTTTCTCAGATGCTTTTTTTAGCTTGCAGAATACACATTAAGGAGATATTAGGTGTCAAGGAATAAAATTAAAAAGCTAGCTGCATTAGTAGCTATTGGTGCTATTCCTGCTTTGACCTTGTCAGGTTGTGTAACCATTCGAAATTACTGGCAAGAATATTTCGGCATGGATAAGAGTTCAAGAGAACCTACAGGTTATTACGAACATACTGATGCCGAAGTAACAAATAATCGCATTGTAGTTCCTCAGTCACTTGATAATCCTGGTATCAACCCAGAATTACAGATTCCTGTTGTAAATAAAAAGTTATTAACAGGTCCTGTAGGAGAAGCTGTTGATGTAAGAGCTCCTACTGCTCCTTACAGATCAGATGTTGGTTGTCATACACAGTGGTCTTCAGGGGAGGCTATTGTTTGGTTTGAGAATGATGGTTCACACGGCATTAAGACCGAAGATGATGCTTGGATGTTATTAGCATCAGTTCTAAAGACTATGAATGTAGCTGTAGGTAAGATTGCTCAGGGACAGTACGTATTAACTACCATTGCTCGTGACTTTACAGAGTTTGGTAAGCCATATGATGACACTGATGCTGATTTAGGTCTAAAACGTTATAAGCAGATTTATCAGATACGTGTTGGTAGAAATGCTCAAGGCGAGATTGGTATTGCAACTAAGCTTGTAGGCTCAATGACATCTCTATCATCAGGTACCAAGATGAAAGATGTTTTGGACATGATTGAGCAAGAGCGTTTTGCTATGGGCTTTTCAAACCAGATCATCCATGAGATCGACACTAAGAACCAACAGTCAACATATGATCCTGATAACTTAATCGTATCTTTAGGTCAGGATAACAACAATCATGACGCAATCTTAGTTGAAGCTCCATTTGAAACCACCATGGAACTTCTAAATGGTATGTTACCAAGATGTGGTTGGAAGATTAACTCTCACTCTGTAGCTAAGGCTGAGTACGAGGTTGAAGTTCTAGACAGTGCTGATGACTTAATTAAGTTAGGTGCTAATATCCGTCTTGATATTAAACACGGCAAGTACAAGATCCGTTTAGGTATCCACGGTTCATCAACTGCTATTACCTTCTATGATGAAAATGATGCTCCTTTACCATCTCAGGAAGTTTCAAGACTGTATCCAGGCTTTGCTGACGTGCTTGTTGATGAGTTCAAGAGCTACTCAGGTGCTGCTTCTCATGAAGTTAAAGTAAATTAAGATTATTCAAAATTAGCTAAATATCGATAAGAAAACCTGTGAAGTTAAATTCTTCACAGGTTTTTTTTCAGCTATTTCGATTTAGAGCTTAAGACGGTCCCTTAAAAGTTAAAGCTAGGTTATGGCAATTAGAAGGTATATAGGTACTTTTTAGGAGTATGAGTCTTTATACTTAGACACAATCCTTATGCTTCTTAGCATCAACAGATTTCAATTTTCAGCAAAAAATATTCTTACATCAAATCTTATATATTTTGAGCATAAAAAAGCAGGCGCGGTGGCGCCTGCTAAATTAGGTTCAAAATGGAAATTAAATTATTATCTGTTCAAATCTGATTTACTCATTGTCAGTAGTCTCTACCTCAGGATCACCTGCAATTGGTTTCTTACCAAACTTTAAGAGTAAGAATAAGCATACTAAGCCTGATACGGCACCAACGATGTTAGAAACATCAATATCGATACCAAAGCCCATGTTTGGCTCATAAAGAATGTAGCTTACAGAGATTGCTGTAATGAAGGTTGCAGGAATTGAGGTTACCCAGTGTAACTTGTTCTTTCTGTATAAGTAAGCAGATGCAGACCACAACATAATTGCTGATAAGGTCTGATTAGACCAACCGAAATATCTCCAAATGATGTTGAAATCAACCTGAGATAGAACAATACCAATTACGAATACAGGAATTGCAATTAAAAGACGTTTAGCAGGTTTTACCTGAGGTAATTTAATTGCCTCAGCAATGGTAAGTCTTGCAGCACGGAAAGCAGTATCACCTGAGGTAATAGGCAGGATAATAACACCTAGAATAGCTAATACACCACCGAATGTACCCATTAGAGAAATACAGCTGGTGTAAACTACGTTGCCAGGACCACCTGCCTTAATATCAGCTAATAGAGCCTGAGCATCAGGGTAGAAGGTCATACCAACAGTTACCCATACTAAGCCGATGAAGCCTTCAGCTACCATTGCGCCGTAGAATACCATTCTGCCTTCTGACTCATTCTCTAAGCAACGTGCCATTAGAGGAGACTGAGTTGAATGGAAGCCTGACAGAGCACCACAAGCAATAGTAATGAATACCAGAGGCCAGATAGGTAAATCATTTGGATGTGGATTTGAACTGAAATCAGCCCATGAATAGAAGTTATCAGGCATATTGATTAGAAGACCTAATGTTACTCCTACAGCCATGATAATCAGTAAAGCACCAAAGATAGGGTAAATACGACCAATGATCTTATCAATAGGAATGATGGTTGCTAAGAAGTAGTAAGCAAAGATAATGGTGATCCAAACCCAAAAGTTTAATACACCGTCAAAGTGACCTGCACATAACTTGGTAAGCAGACCAGCTGGAGCTGTAGCAAACACAACACCTACTAAAAGCAGTAGTAAGGTTGCAAAGAATCGCATGAAGTTTCTTGCTTTAGTGCCTAAGGTATATCTTACAATCTCAGGAACATTAGCACCGCCATAACGAACAGACATCATGCCTGAGAAGTAGTCATGAACAGCACCTGCGAAAATGGTACCGAAAACAACCCACAGTAAAGCTGTAGGACCATAAAGTGCACCTAGAATAGGACCAAATACAGGACCTACACCTGCGATATTTAAAAGCTGGATTAACCACAGTTTCCACTTAGGCATTGCCACAAAGTCAACACCATCTTTTAAGGTATGAGCTGGGGTTGCTTTCTTGGGATTAGGTCCGAAGATCTTTTCTACAAAACGACCATAAACGTTGTATCCAATAATCAGTGCAATTGCTGCAAGGATAAACCATAGATATCTAGGCATATAGCCTCCTTATTTTTGTTTGTTATGCAACTATCTTAATGGGGAATTGTTAATAAATATTTGATACAAACGTAAATTTAAAAAAAGTAGGCACTTTTTAAAATGAAATTTTGAGAGCAGTCACAGACTTAACTATCTGTTTTGAAGATTAGTTTTGAGAAGAGCCTTTTAAAGATTTTTTGTTTTTTGAGAAAAGTTGAATGTGAAAATAAAAAAAATGCTTCGCGGTTGGGCGAAGCATAACCTAGGAAAAAATCATTACGAATTAAGCTTTAGCTTGAATTCATGGGGGTATTTTATTCAGATTAATTCTATAAAAAAGTGCTTATGATCAATATTTTTGTTAATGAATAATAAATTGTTCTAATTATTATGATATCGATCACACAAAGTTTTGCAGTGTATTAGACAAGTTTATATTGATGCTTTTTTTCTGAAAATCTGCACCTAATTTTGCTTTTGAAATTTAGCTTTTTTTAAATCAGTTTTATTACTTCTAGGATACCATTGACAAATACCTGCTGTTTATTGCCTGTTTCGGCCAAATGTTAAAGAAAACATACATCTTTCCGTTAAGAAAATATAAACAAAAGTAAAAGAACAAAAGATATATCTTATAAATCAAAAAATAACAGCTTTTGTTCAATAAGAATAATTCTGAGAGAGAAAGCCATGGCACTGTATCTAACCAATATTGCAGCTATGCATAATATGCGGAGTTTATCCAGCATAAATGCAGGGCTTGATACTGTCTATAAAAGACTCTCCTCAGGTAAAAGGATCAATTCAGCTAAAGATGATCCTGCAGGTCTTCAGATAGCTGACAGATTAACCTCTCAAATCAATGGCTATAAGCAAGGTAGCAGAAACTTAAGTGATGGTTTAGCTCTTGCTCAGACCATGGAAGGCGCCTTAGACGAAACTACCGATATGCTGCAAAAAATAAGAACCCTAGCTGTTCAGGCGGCTAATGGTACTTATGATGATGCATCCCGTGAGGCAATCAATTCTCAAGTACAGCAACTGTGTCAGGAAATTACCAGAATTGGTAAAAAGACCACTTTTGGCGGTACCGCCATCTTAGATGGCAATCAGGGCGGTTTCTATTCAAATGGTGGCATTCAGATACAAGCCTCAGGTATGGCTAATGACACTATTACAATTCCTGGCTTTCAAAATGGTTTTACCATGTCAGGACTGTCATCATATACTGGTAATGACGGCAAAGGCTCAGTTGTAAGAGATGGTGATTCCTTAAGATTCTCTTTATCTACAGCTGAAAATGCTCAAGAAGTCTTAGGCTATATAGATGAGTACATCAAAGCTGTAAGCTCCTATAAAGGAACTTTAGGTGGTGTGCAAAACCGTTTTGAATCTGCAATCAGATTAAATGACACCATGAGAGAGAATTTATCTGATGCTCGCTCAAGAATTCAGGATACAGATTATGCTGAGGAAGCTGCTAATCTTGCTGAACTTATGGTTCGTCAGCAGGTTTGTGCCTCGATTATGAAACAAATCAATAACAGTAAATCCATCATCCTAAGTCTGCTCGGTGGATAATAAAAAAACATTCTTAGTTAAGTGGTAGAATTATCCTACTTACTAAGGATTTAAAAATGCGTGGATTATTTGTTACAGGTACCGGTACTGATATTGGTAAGACCTATGTCAGTGCTGCAATTGCAAGAGAACTAACTAAAAAAAATCTAAAATTAGCTTATTACAAGGCTGCAGTCAGTGGTTCTGATTGTATTGAACATTCTGATGCTGGCTATGTTAGAGATCATGCTAACATCAAACAGAGTACAGAGTCTCTATTATCCTATCTTTATGAAAAACCTTTATCTCCACATCTGGCAGGTCGTGGTGAAAATCGTTTTGCCAAATTAGATAAAATTCTAGAAAAGTTCAATGCATTAAGAGACAACTATGATTATGTCCTGTCTGAAGGAGCAGGTGGCATCATCTGTCCTGTGGTTTGGGAAAAAGACTGCCATTTAATGTATCTTGATATCTTAAAGGCAATGAAATTACCTTGTGTAGTTGTAGCTGATGCAGGTCTTGGTACTATAAACCATACCGTGCTTACTATCAGCTATCTTAATGCTAATGATGTAAAAGTTCAGGGTGTAATTCTAAATAAGTTTGACAAGAACTCAATTATGCATCAGGACAATTTTAGTATGATTGAGCAGATCTCCAATGTAAAAGTCATAGCTACATTAGCTGATGGCAAACAGGATCTCGAACTTTTAGACAAGAATATGGAAGATTACTTTGATGAATTCTAAAGAACTGATTGATTTTGATTTAAAACATATTTGGCATCCTGCTGCCCAAATGAAAGACTATGAGTCTTTCCCTCCAGTGCCAGTCGTAAAGGGAAAAGGTCCATATCTATATACAGCTGAAGGCAAAGAGATCTTAGATATCGTAGGTTCCTGGTGGTGTAATCTGTTAGGCCACTGCAATGAAGAAATCTCTGATGCTATTGCCAAGCAGGCTCATACTTTAGAACATGTAATATTTGCAAACTTTACTCACCCATGGGCTGTAGAGTTAACTAAAGAGTTACTGACCATTGTTCCAAAAGGATTAACTCATTTTAATTATGCTGATAACGGCTCATCATCTGTAGAGATGGCTTTAAAGATTGCCTTCCAATATCAGCATCAGATAGGACAAAAAGACAGAACAAAATTTGCCTGCCTCTCTGAAGGTTATCACGGAGAAACCATTGGAGCCTTATCTGTAGGCAGTATGGATTTATACAACTTAATGTATAAGCCAATGATGATGGATAACATTCATATTGAAGCTCCTGATATGTTCCGTCATGCAGATGATTATCCAGAAAAGTGTCTGAAAAGAGCTAAAGAGTGCTTTGATAAATATGGAGACAAGCTCTGTGCCCTAATTGTAGAGCCATTGTTGCAAGGTGCAGGTGGCATGAGAATGTACCCAAAAGAGTACTTAAAGTCTTTATATGATTTGTGCAAAGAGCACGGAGTGCTCTTTATCGCAGATGAAATTGCAACTGGTTTTGGTAGAACTGGTAAGTGGTTTGCCTGTGATCATGCAGGTATTACACCTGACATCATGTGTCTGTCTAAGGCCATTACAGGCGGTTACATGCCAATGTCTGTAGTCTGTGTAACTGACAGTATCTACAATGCCTTTTTAGCCGATTACTCTGAAGGCAAAGCTTTCATGCATTCACATACTTATGCAGGTAACCCACTAGCATGTAGCTGTGCTTTAGCTGTTATCAAGATCTTAAAGCGCGATAACATCATTGAAAAAGCCAATGAATTAGGTCAGTGGCTTTCAAAAGAATTCGAACAGCGCTTTATGCAAATAGATAAGGTAGGTGGTGTAAGACATATAGGTCTTATCAATGCTCTAGAGCTTGTAAAAGACAGAAGTACCAAAGAGCCGTTTGATAGTTCTTTAAGACTAGGTTATAGAATTTACCAAAACGCCTTAAAGAAAGGATTACTTTTAAGACCAATAGGGGATATTCTTTACTTTAATCCTCCATTGAATATCAAAAAAGAGGAGCTTAAAAAGGCAATGGACATTGCTTATGAAGCTATAATCGAGGAATTGAGCAAAATTTAAGCAAAATTAAAAAAAAATTAACCTCTCATTAACGTGCATTAAAAGCCACTTTGAGAGAATTCCTTTGATTTTGTTTAAAATTACTACTTGCAAGAATGCATTATTATCTATATAATGCATTCACTTTCTGATGAGGATGCTTAGCTCAGTTTGGTTAGAGCATCTGCCTTACAAGCAGAGGGTCATAGGTTCGAGTCCTATAGCATCCACCATCTCAGAAGTGACTTAGATGTCGCTTTTTTTATGCCTGAAATTCAGGGAAATCTCCAGAAATCAGCCTTACCAAGACTTTACAATTTCTTAATGCACTATTTGTGCGCTGTATAATAATTAGATGATCTTGTTCAGCTCATTTATCATTGTTGTGGTAAATTATTTTACAGTATGTAAACAATTTTATATAAGGTGATTCTTGTGAAGCAAAATCAGCCATTGACAATCAAGAGACTCAGCAAGGTCTTATCTCGCGATACTACAGTAGAAGAAAATTCTGAAATTGATCTGATTGCAAATTCTGGAGTTCC
>HF987961.1:0-31681 GCA_000431835.1 Succinatimonas sp. CAG:777 | reverse complement strand
GTTCAGTTCTTAGACTTTGAAATCAATTTTGAATCTGACAAAAATCCTGCTAATGAAATCAACTTTGAGTCAGATGATCTGAATACCTATCCTGCCTATGTAAAATTCGGCAAATTCGTAAAAATCAGTGGCATGGGTGATCATTTTGCAAGATTAAGATTAAATCGTGCTCAGGATAAATATATTGTCGATGAATCACTTGATTATGAACAGTCTAGAGAAGTTGTTGAAGAGTTTGATTCTGAAAATGACGTTAGAGTTTTAGAGTCTTTAAAGCTGTTCAATGGTGTGTGGTTTCCTGTTCCTTACTTTAATAAAGGTAAAATGGAAGGTCCTGCTAACTGGGCTCGAGCAAGAATCATCAATTTAAGTGAAGCTAGACAGGCTGAAGAAAAGGGCGGTCGCTATCACTTAACCTTAGCTTTTGATACTACTGTTGATAACAGTCAGGATAATGAAGCACTTCACAATGCACCATCTTCTGTTGATATTGATACAAGCTTTACCTTTAGAGATGGTATTGAAGCTACCTCATTATTAAATGGTAAAAATGGTATCAGCTTTGTCTCAGAGTGGATTAAGAGCATCATGAAGGAGATTTATCCTTTATCTACAAACAATCCTGCAGAAAAGGCTAAAGCTACTACCGATGATGACCAATACATTAAGAACAGAGTTTATGAAAAACACTATCTGAATGTTTTAGCTTTCATTAAGCATTTCTTTATGCCTAATGATATTAAGCTCATTCACTTTGATAAGACTCATACAGAGACTGACAGCTCTTTAGATGTAAGTTTAATCTTAGATATTGGTAATTCTCGTACTTGTGGTCTGTTAGTAGAAGAGGGCACTTCAATGTTAAGCAGCTCTGATACTTTCCCTAACAGTACACCTCTTATCATTCGTGATTTAAACGCTCCAGAGCATGTATATTCTGGTGCCTTTGCAAGCAGAATTCAGTTCCAGAGAGCAAATTTTGATTTTAACTATTGCTCTGATATCTCCTCAAGATTAGATGCCTTTAAGTGGCCTTCATTAGCCCGCGTTGGTACCGAGGCTACCAAACTTGCTGCTATGGCCAAGGGTAATGAGGGCAACACCGGACTTAACTCTCCTAAGCGCTATTTATGGCAGATTAACGACACCCCTAAATCTGAGTGGAAATTTAATACAACCTATTATCAGACACCTGTATACCGTCGTAATGAAAAGAATGAAAAACTGTACTTTGATCTTTTAAAGAACAAAGAAGGAGAGAAGGCTGCTACCTATCTGCCTGTATCAAAGTTCTTAAATTCAACAGGTGATGCCTTATTTGCAAGCACAGGTGACGACAGTCAGTTAAAGGCTAATTACTCAGGAAAGTCAGCTATGACTTTCATGTTAATTGAGATCATCTTGCAGGCAATGATGCAGATGAACAGTTACTATTACCGTTCATCTATGGAAGATCATGCCTTGCCTAGAAAACTAAAATCAATTGTTCTAACTACACCGCCTTCAATGCCAGATGTTGAACGAGAGATTTTCAGATCATGTGCTTATCAGGCAATTGGTGTCATTTGGAAAGCTTACGGTTACGATCCAACTCCAGCTAACGAGTTCCATTATGTAGAAAAGGCTCGCTTAATGTTTCCTGAAGTACCTCAGATCTTCTTAAAATGGGATGAAACCTTAGCAGGTCAAATGGTATATCTGTATAACGAGACCCAAAGAGTCTTCAACGGTAACTGTAAGTCCTTTATTAAAGAGATCCGACGCCCTGACGCTGATGGCAGATTTAATGAAATCAGCCGTCCAAAGTCAAGCAATCTGATAGCCTCATCCGTATCTGCTAGAATTGCTTCAATTGATATAGGTGGTGGTACTACTGATTTAGTAATTGCTGATTACAGCTTCCCTGACAGAAAGTGTGAAGAGTCAACTGATTATGACAACGGCAATTTTTCTGAAGAAGTAAGCAATCAGAATGCATCAATTCAGATAAGAGAAGTCTTACGTGATGGCTTTAAGATTGCAGGTGACGATTTAGTCTTAGATATCATAAGAAACTACATCATTCCAAAATTAGGCTCTAATGAGGAGTTATCTAAGATTATAGGTAACATGTCTGGACAGGATGTAAAAAATCGTAAGAACCGTGTACAGACAGTAGAGCAGATCTTTTCAAAAGTTGCCTACAGAATTTTATCTAGGATTGAATCTTTAGAAAAAGTACCAGCAGGTCATACCGATATTTCTGTTGAGGGTACAGTTGAAGATTTTATCCTGTGTAAAGACAAGTGTAATCTTGAGATGTTGAATAATCCTAATGATGAGGTGTTTCTAGAAGAGGGTAAAAAGGCTGTAGACGAGAGCGTAATTGAGTACTTAAATAATCAGTTAGGTAAAGACTATGATCTCTTATCTAGAAAATTAGTCTTTGACTTATACCAGATAAATTACGATATCTCTCGAGGTGAGAATTCAGTTATCAGCAAGTGTTTAAATTACCTTAATACCATCGTAAATTCTTACTGCTGTGATGTCCTGCTTTTAACCGGACGTCCTTCAAAGATCCCTGGATTAAGACGCTTTATTGAGCGTAAGTCATCCTTATCACCATATAGAATCATTTCTATGCACAACTATAAGTGTAATGGCTGGTATCCATCCTTTGGTGTAAAAGAAGGTCGTATCGGTGATCCTAAGTCTACAGTGGTTGTTGGTGCACTTTTAGGCTACACCAAGATTGCTGATGCTAATAAGCTCATTAACTTTAGAATTAACACTAATCCATTACCATCCTCAACTCCTATGCGTTACTTTGGCGCACTAGATAATGAGAGTATGTTACATAAGAACGAGGTTCTGTACCGATTCAGTACCAAGGCTGAACAGCTATTTGAATCAGAGTTATCAGAGCCTGTAGAAAAGCGCTCATCAAAATATGACATGGATACTATCTTTACCAAGGCTGGAGCCGATGTTGTAAAGAACATTCCTGGAATTACCAGACCAGATGATGACGGCAATCTAAAATTCAACACTGAGTTGCCTTTAAAACTAGGTTACAGACAGTTCTATGATCCTCACTTTGATTCAGCAATGCTCTTTAGTGTAGGTCTGTACAATGATGTAAATGATCTGCAAAAAGTAAAAGATACTAAAGAGTGGATCATCCCTGATGATGTAGATTTTACTGATGAGTATTATGCTCGTTTAGATAAAGAGCTTTTCTCTAAATTAAGAGCAGTAGACACTGGTGGTGAAAAAGAATATATCCAGGAGTGCCTGTCTAAGATGAAAGAGGCCTTTGATACTGGCAAGATTGCCCTTGAAAGCATGAATGCACAAGATGCTAAAAATATCGAAGCTCAATTTGAGGCAAGCGCTCAGAAGTATGGCGATGATGAGGCTAACAATGCAAAAATAGGTGGCATGTCAAAACTCTTTGGTGCTGACAAGAAGAGAGCAGAACTAAAAGAGCAGGCTATAGCAAACTATAAATCCTCATATCAGGGTGATTTGGTATCTACCATTGCTCAAAAGAAAGATGCTAATAAAAAAAGACAGCGTATGCTGTTCCTACGTACCTTAAGTTCACTTTTAGAACCATGTATTGTAAGTTACAAAGACGATCAGCTCAGTCGCTTAGAGAATGCAAAGAAAGCTATGACAGGCAATGTAGATGGCAAGATGCGTTATGACTTGAAGATCCAGGGGCAGACCTATGAAGGCAAGCAATCTTGCACAGGCAGTCCTGTATATGGATGTATCAAGTTTATGCGAGATGAAGATCCTGACAATGCTCCATCAATTTTCTTAATGAAGATTGAAGATGCAACTCAAAGTGACTGTAATAAAACTCCTATCAAGGAATTTTTAAACCTGAGATTAAAGACAGTCTCAGGTGATGATGAAGAATACTGGAACAATACTGGTTTATTACTAAAATAAGGTTTCATATGACTTTAAATACATTTACAAATAACCGCCTCAATGAGGTTGCATCAACATGTCAAAAGGTAATTCCTTGGTTTGAAGGTATTGATGATAAGAATGTACAGGAAAAGAGAAATTCTCTTGAAGTCAAACTCTGCTCTTTAATTGAAGAGTCCAAAACAGCTTACGATGTACTGCCTGTAAAGACTACTGTAGGTGTCTTTGGCGCCTCTCAGGCAGGTAAGAGTTACCTTGTTTCAACTTTAGCATCCTTTGGTGGTGATGATTTAACAGCTACTTTTGACGGTAAAAAGGTAAGTTTCTTCAATCACATGAACCCTATAGGCGGTGACTTTGAGGCAACAGGTATTGTCACCCGCTTTACCAAGTTTGATGATAAGGGCGTTTCAGGCTTTCCAATTAAAGTAAAAGTCTTTAATGAGGCTGATTTAGTCAAGGTACTCATTAACTCTTATAACTCAGATTTAAACTTAAAAGCAGTTCCTGCTGGTTCTCAAAGCGACTACTTGTCAGCTCAAAACCAGAAAATCGGCTCTACTGAGTTTTTAAAGAACTTCTTTGAGGACTTAAAGTCTGATAAATATGCTTTAAAAGATGAGAAAAGCTACATCCATGACTATGATGTAGTTTCTATTGCCAAATATGCAATTAGAAAGTCTAAAAGTGATTTTGGTGATAATGCTAAATTCCCAATTGACTGTTATTTCTGGTCTGAATGCAGAAAGTTAGTATCTAAACTAAACTTTGCAGGACGAGCAAAGATGTTCTCAATCCTGTGGAATGAGTTAGATGCCTTTACTACTTTGTTTACTGAATTAGGAAAGCAGCTTTTGGAGTTGGAAGGGGCAAGTTCTGTATATGTACCTTTAAACTGCTTTATTGAAGATCCTAATGCCAATGAAAATGATTTCCGTCGCCGTGAGGATGGTACCTTACTTGATATTGGTGTTTTAAAGAATGTCTTTAAAGATAAAGACGATCCAAGTAAGAGTGTAGAGGTGGTGATAGTAAACGATGGCAATGAGATAAAAAAGACCATCTCCTTTGCTTCATTGACCTTTGCTGCCCGTGAGTTCTCCTTCCCATTACCAAAAGAGAGTAATGCCGACGGTTTTGATGTTTTGGATTTCCCAGGTTGTCGCTCAAGAAAGACTGATGAAATTGAGAAATTTAAAGATCCAAATACAGACACAACTGAGTACTTGCGTCGTGGTAAGGTAGGTTACTTATTTGAACTTTACTGTGACCGTCATGAAATTGATGTGCTCTTATGGTGTGTAGCTGTATCTAAACAGCAGGAAGTTTTAGAAGAACAGATTAACAGCATTGAGCACTGGGTATACGAGAATGTAGGCAGAACTGCTGATGAAAGAGCTAAATTTGGCAAAATTCCTTTAATTGGAGCTTTTACCCGTTTTGACAGTTGCTCATGTTTAGGCCTTGATAAAGCAAAATCTAATGAAAGAGCTAAAGAAAAGGGGGATCCTACTGTAGTAGTGGATTACTCAGGTATCAGCTCAAAGATTAACAAAGCTTTAGAGTCATTCCATCATACCTGGGTTGATGAGTGGGTAAAAGGTGTTCCATTTAATCAGTTCTTCTTTGTAAGAAAGCCAAATATTCCTGAAACTGATGATATGTACGTAAAAGAAAAAGGTAAAGAAGTTGATTTCTTACCTAATGAATACGTAAAAACTCAGATAGAAGAGTACAAGACTAGGATCTCCTCATGCCCAGAATTAAAGTACGTTTACCATGAAAAAGACGGTAGCTGTAAGACTATTGATGAGGTTTTAAAGCCAAGTGATGGTGGTGTTAACTATTTAGCTTCTTTCTTAAGAGAGAACTTTGCTGACTACAAAGTTAACAAAGACAGAACCTGTGATTTGGTTCTAAAAGATGTAAAAGAAATTGTTGATGCTCTATCCTTGTATGCTAAGCGCGAAGGCGCTAAGGCACAAAAAGAAGCTTATGCTAAGGGGCTTAAACTTATGCAGGAACTGTTACAGTGTGACAGAGTAGCAGGTACTTTAAGTTACTTACGCGACTTTATTGAAATTGATAAAGATAAAGCCTTTAAAGATTACACTGACAATCAGTCAGATGGTAACAGCAACAACTCCTACAGATTTGCCAGAGCACTGACTAAGATGAGAGAGGATAATCTTGTATCAATCTGTGATGGTGATTTCTTTAATGAGATTTATGCAAACTTGTTAAGAAACTTATCAGAGCAAAAGAGAAAGGCTATCTTAAGTGAAGTTCAAAAAGATCCTGAGGCTGTAGCTTGTTATTCAATCTTTTTAGATAACAATAATCAGTTTGTCTCAGATAAAGACTTAAAAGAGAGATTGAAGTCATTACTTACAAACTACACCAATGAGTTATCAAAAGCCTATACAGCGCTTAAAGTCGAAGATGAGGTCATTGCAAAACTAGAGCCATATGAAGGCAATATGTCAAGCCGTGATGCACTAGCTTTAGGACAGTGCATGCGAGCTTTAAAGTTAATCTCTGATTTTAATACTTACCTTTATGTAGGTACTTTAAATAGAGAATCAATTACTCATGTCGATAAAGATGATTCTGACAGAGATTTCTTTAAAGAGAACATTAAGTACTCAGATCCTGATATGTGTATGGTTCCTAATATCGACAAGTCACTAGTTGATAATATTGAGGATCACTATTACCACGATTACTTTAGTGTCTTTATTGATTTGATGAGTGTAAGAAATCTCACAGCAGAGAGTAAGTACAACCTAAGTGTTGCTCAAAACAATGAGTTGTGCTCTTACTTAGATACTATGGAACAGGCTGCAGGTTTAGCATAAGACACTGATAAAACTGTGAACAGAATTTTAAGAAGGATAATATGGCAGAGAAAATTGCAGAGTTAGTACCAACAAGTAATGGTTGCTCTATCGTTTTAAAGTCAAATTCATTTTCAAACGACTTGATGGTAAGTACAGGTCTAGATCTAACCTTCTTTGACCCAAACGGCAGTACAGAGTTAAAAAGAGTTTCCTTAAAACCTGAGGAAATAGGATTTGATAATAATGGCTTTAGTGCTCCTTTGCCCCCTGAAATTAACAATGAACTAGCTCAAAAGGTAAATTCATTTGGTGGCAAGTTTAAAGTAAAAGCTCTTGAATATGATCCTGTAAGTTTAAAAACTGTAGGTGATCCTGCTTATTTTGATGCAAGCGTAACAGGAACACTAAAAGTAATTCAGGATTACGTTAAAAAAGAAGGTGAGAGCATTAACGCTGCTACCTTTAATGAGAAAAAAGAACCTACTTTTACTGAAGATAAAGCTACAGTTGATGAGATTAAATCATCAGATGCGGTTTTAAATGAAGCTGCAACTGCTACTACAACCACTGTAGCTACAAAGAGTTCTGGTAAGGGAAAAATCCTTGCCATTATTGGTGCAATCATTTTGTTACTCTTTATCTTAGGTCTGTTAGCTCTGTTCTTAGCAGGCTTCTTTGGTGGTTCAAAAGATAACTCATCAAATGCTAATGAGCCTACACCTAAAGAGCAGACAGAAGAGACAAATGATAATTCAGCAAAAGATGACAATGCTGCAACTGAGGATAACTCTCAATCAGATAACACAGCCTCAGATAACAGCTCATCTGATAATACTACTGAGCCTCAAGACAATGAACCGGCTCAAACAGAACCTAATGTAGCTGACAACTCAGCTGCAACAGCTTCTTCAGTTTGTGTCATCACTTCAGATCCTGATAACGTCATGATTAAAAACTGTATTGCTTCAAAGCCTGATAGTGCTACAGTATCTGCCTTTGCAAAAGATGCTTTTTCTAAAGATAAGTGCGATTTAGGCAAGAGACTGTTCTCAAGCTATGGCAGAAAAGATGGAACTGTAGCTTATACCTATGGACAATACTTTGATCCTAATTCTCAAGAGACTACCTCTTGTGCATCTAAAGACAAGAACCAGGCTGTTTACTGGTATGAAAAGGCAGCCCAATTAGGTAATGACAATGCTAAGAGCGCCTTGTCAGCATTAAAGAATTAGCTTTTAAAGGACAGATAACATGAAATTAAAAGTTTTAACTGGTGCAGTTCTTTTAACCTTTGCAATAAATTCAGCCTATGCTGATACTCCTTTGTTAATGGAAGGCAAAAGCTCTATTTATCAGCGTGTTTTAACTACTCCATCATGCAGATTAAAAGCTAAAAGTGATGATAAGGATGGCAAAGTTGTAGATGCCTTTTCACGCTTCTATGTCTATGCTGATGATGGTAAGACTTTAAAAGTAGGGCCTGATGATACTGGTAAGCTCTCAGGCTACTTAAACAAGGATTGCACCATTGACTGGAAAATGCAGACAGCTTTAATGTTTACAAATCCTGCTAACAGAAACCGTGCTTTAATCTTTAAGAATAAAGAGAATTTGCAGAACATAGTTGAAGCAAAAGATCCTAAAGCTCTTTTTGAGCCAATGATGAAAAAGGTTGCAGCAAAAGAGAATGTAGACGGAGTAGTTTCAGTTGAGCCTGAGCACTTTGTAGATTATAAAAAGCAGTTCTATCTGTTACCTATCTTAGATTTTGAAGAGACTATGTTCGATGATGGTAACTATGTGCGTGAGCTTAAGATTGCCTCTGTTACCAAACAGGAAGGTAAAAAGGTTAATGTTTCAAATGAGCAGAATGCATTAAAGACCTTTAAAGCAGCGGTAGTATTTGTTATTGACTCAAGTATTTCAATGCAGCCTTACATTGATAGAACTAAAGAGACCATTAGTGCCATTACTAAGACTATTAAAGAGCAAAAGTTATCAGATAGTGTGCACTTTGCTTTAGTGTCTTTCAGATCAAACATTAAGGCAACACCTGGTCTTGAGTACACCTCAAAGATTTATGTAAAACCTGGTGAAGCTACAGATGAAAAGCATTTTAAAGAGAAGTTAAACACTTTAAATCAGGCAAAAGTTTCAAGTAAGTATTTTGATGAGGACTCTTTTGCAGGTATTAACACTGCTCTAGAGCAGGTTGACTGGTCTAATTATGGCGGTCGTTATATCGTGCTTATTACCGATGCTGGCGGTATTAAAGGTTCTGATAAACTCTCATCAACAGGTTTAGATGCACGTGAACTTAAAGTAGAAGCAGCCCACAAAGGTGTAGCAGTGTATGCAATGCATCTTTTAACAGATTCTGGCAAGCGTAACGGCGATCATGAGAAAGCAAAAAGTCAGTATAAAGAACTTACCTACAACGACACCATCAATAAGTCTCTTTACTATCCAGTAAATGCCGGTGACGTTAAAAACTTTGGTAAAAAAATTGATGAACTGGCACAGAATATTACCAATCAGGTAAAACTCTTAGCCTTTGGTAAAGATGCTGTAGGAGCTGCCCCTGAGGTACCTGCTGATAATGAGAATACACAGATGCAGCAGGATACTGTAGCTTTAGGTCATGCTATGCAGTTAGCTTATCTAGGTTCAAAACTTGGTACTAAGACACCTGATTTCTTATCAGGTTGGATTGCTGACAGAGATTTAATCTCTCACGGTCAGGCAACAAGTACACCTGTCGTCTTACTGACTAAAGGTGAGTTGTCATCACTAAAAGATGTAACCTCAAAAATCTTAGATTCAGCAAATCAGGGTATTTTAGAGCCTGAGGATATGTTCAATCAGTTACGCTCGGTTGCTGTATCCATGGGGCGTGATCCTAACTCAATCAGTAAGGAGAGCACCTTAAAGTTAGGTGAGTTAGGTCTTTTAGGCGAGTATTTAGATGATCTTCCATACAAGAGCAAACTTCAGGAATTAGATGAAGATACTTGGTCAAGCATGGGACCTGATGAACAGAATCAGACCGTTGAAGATTTAGAGAATAAGTTACGCTACTATCAGCAGTGTAATGATGATGCTACCCGCTGGGTAAAGCTTAATAAAGATGAAGACTCATCTGAGGCTGTTTACCCAATTCCTTTAGAGGTATTGCCATAATTTATGGCTGTGTCTTTTAAAGTAAAAGAGCTGTCTTATACCTATAAACAAAAAGACGGCTCCTGTGGCTACAAGATAGAGTTACCAGAGTTAAGTTTAAACTCTGGTGATGTCTATGCTATTACTGGAGTCTCTGGATGCGGTAAAAGTACGCTTTTAGAGTGCTTGGGGCTATTGCGTCAAGACTTTGTTTCAAAGTCTCTTCTTTTAGATAGTTATGAACTGTCAAAACTGTCTGTAAAAGATCAGTGTATAGTTCGCTCATCTTTAATGGGGTATATGCCACAGACAGGAGGTCTTATCCCATACCTTACAATAAAAGAGAATCTAAAACTGCAAATTGAGGTAAGTGCGGATTCCTTTTATAAATTAGAAGGTAAAAAACTTGATACAAAAGTTCTGTATCAAGAGGTACATGAGAAGATGTCCCAATTCTCAATGGACTCTCTTTTAGATAGATATCCTCATGAATTGTCTATAGGTCAGCGTCAAAGAGCGGTGTTCTTAAAAACTATCAGTCACAAACCTAAGATTGTTTTTATTGATGAACCTACCTCATCACTCGATCCAGAACATGGCAAAATCTTATTTGAAAGTATTGTCTCCTTATCAAGACAGCTTGATATGTGTGCTTTAGTGGTAACACATGATTTACTCTTAGTTAAAGACTTCAATTTAAAGTCGCTGTCATATGCAAAGATTGATGCAAATGAAGGTCAATTTGTAATCTGTGATGATAGCGTATCTAGTGAGGACAATCATGATCTTTAAGTTAGCTGTATCCTCACTGCGTTTTAATCGTCTGATCTCTTTAAGTTTAATTGGTGCTTTATGCTCGGTAATTGCACCTCTCTTACTCTTATTCTCTTTGCGTTACGGTATCATTTCCTCACTTGAGAATAGCCTAAAGTCATCTCCAGTAAATTTAGAATTAAAGCTAAAGACAGGGTATAAGCTTGATGAGAGCTTTTTTAAGGATTTAGAGAATAATCCTAAAATCGACTTTGTACTTCCGCTTACAAGATCATTGAGTACCACTGTAGATATTGCTTTTAATGGCAAGATAAAAAGAGATCTGTCTGCTATTCCTACTAAAAAAGGAGATCCTCTTTTAAGAGCTTCAAAACTTGATGATACTTTAGATGCAACTGAAGTTTATTTAAGCGAGAATTTAGCTCATGATTTAGGCATTAAATCAGGGGATAGCATTAAATACATCGTCTCAAGGATTACCGATGGTGCAAGACAAAACTCTGTAGTTAACTTTGCTGTAAAAGGTATTGTTAAAAAGGAGTACTTATCTACCAATGCTCTTATAGTTAACTTTGATACGCTTATTTATATGGAGGATTTTAAAGATGGCTATGAACCTCCTGTATTCTCAAATGGGTCAAAGTTAAACGAAAACAGAAAGTTTTTTGCTAAAGCCAGAATTTATGTAAAGACACTTGATGATGTAGCTCCAGTGGATACGTATTTGCGCAGTAAGAACTATCAGACTTTTAGTATGCTCTCATCAATAGAAAACTTAAAGGCAATCTCAAGTGTGCTCTCATTTATCTTTTACGCAATAGCCATAACCTCGGTTGTAGGCGGAATCTTTGCAAGTGCAGGTTTAATTTTAACCTCAGTTCTAAGAGCAGAGAAAAGCTATGCTCTCTTATTATTAACAGGCATTAAAAAGACAAAAGTTTTAATGATGGTTTTAATTGAGAACACTATTTTATCATCATTAGCTTATGCTTTATCACTTTTGCTCTTTTACACAGGTATGTGGGTATTTAATCATTACTTTACCTCTTTATTAGGTCAGGGCTCAGTTGTAAGTACCTTAAATCTTATGCATGTAGTTGCAGGCTATCTCTCAACAATAGTCGTAACTCTTTTAATTACTTATTTAGTCTGCTTCTTTAAGGTATTTTCATTAAAGATTGCAGATACACTAAGGTTAATTTAGTATGAAAAAATTATGTTTATCTTTAGTGCTGGCAAGTATAGGTTCACTTGCATTGACAAACAGCGCAATAGCAGATGAAGTAAATGAAATTTACAATCCAAATCCTCAAAAAGATGACGTAGTTTTATCTATGCCTTGTGATGGGATCATGGTTTTCAGAAAAGTCTATACCTCAAATGATCCTAAAAAAATCAAAGATAAAAAATATAACGCAGGTACTGCGCAAAACGAGTCTCCTATGGGGCAGAATCCCAATAAGAGATATGTACAAGGCTCTTTTTATGACAAAAATGGCTATTACTTTTTAATGTCTAAGTATGAGCTCATGAAAGGTCAGTACGATGCCTTAACAGATAGTTCTAAATGCAAGGCTCCAAATAAGATGTCGCGTCTGCCTGCTGTAAAAGTATCTTATTTTGATTTTATCAATGCAGCTAATGCTTATTCAATTTATCTGCAAAAAGCTAAAGACGTACCAACTGTAGATGGGCAGAAAGCCTACGTAAGATTACCTTCAGATGAAGAGTGGGAATATGCTGCCCGTGGCGGTACTAAAGTTACTCAAAGTGAATTTGAAGCACTGCGTCCACCTATGGAGAACGATGACATCTCTTTATATGCATGGTATCAGGGGGCTAATAGTGCTAACGGTAAGATCCAGCTTACAGGTTTAAAAAAGCCAAATCCATTAGGCTTATATGACATGTTAGGTAATGCTCAGGAAATGACATTAGATCCTTTTAAAGCTGTCAGAACTGGAAGATTATTAGGTCTGTCAGGTGGAATTTGTGTAAGAGGAGGCAGTTACCTGTCAAAAGAGAGTGCACTTACAAGTGCTTTAAGAACTGAAAAGCCTTTATATGTTAATGGCAAGCCTCTTTCAGCTCCTGATACAGGCACTCGATTCGTTTTGGGGCTGCCTGTAGCTACCTCCGTAAAAGAAGTTAAGAACTTAAATGAAGAGATCTTATCCTTAGGCGACGATGACAGCGATGATAATGCTCTTTCTGGTGAAGCTGATAAAATTGCCAAATTAGATGCAGAGAATAAAAAGAACAAAGAAGTCTTTAAAAAAGAGCAGGAAAAGTTAAAGAGTGCTAATGACGAATTGTCTGCTCAGAATTCGTCATTAGAGCAAAAGACTGAAAAACTTAAAAATATTAACTCAGATTTGATGGCTTTAAATGACAAACTCGCAAAATCAAATGACGATTTGAACGGTCAGTTAGGTTCTTTGAAAGAAAAGATTGTTAAAGCCAACGATGAGCGCGAGAGTATGCGAGATGTTGCCATTACAGCAAACTTAAGACTAGGTGGCTTCTTATGTAAGTCAATTGCAGATGAAACTAGCTCTGTACAGTATTTTGAGAGTATCAGAAAGTTAGCTAAGATGCGCTGTGATGAAAATCAGGAGCGTTGTAAGTTCTATGAAAAAATAAACAACAACTACACTCGTCATAAGCATGCTTTGCACTCCATTATTACCTATTATGGAGACACTATGGCAAATGCCTCAGCTAACTACAATTTAAAAGATTTTAAGTCACAGCTTGCCTCCTCAAAAGAAGCTTTTGGCGCTGAGACAAGCTATGACGAATTTGTTGACAAGTACTATTCTCATTTAATGTCTTATAAGAACTTATCAAAAGACAGAGATAAAAATCAAAAGATGTGGTCAGAGCAGTGCCAATCAATAGGAACTAAGTAAGATGTTAAGAATTCTAAGATGTGAAAAGTCTAAAGTTTCTCCTAAGATCCTGTCATATGCTCTTTATGCTGATGACTTTAAAAAAGAGATTAAAAGTGCTTTAGGCGAAGAGTACTCAGAGATCATATCTAAAGCAGAAATCTCAGGTGACTATGTAAACTTTGTAACTCCACTTTCAGGAGAATTAGATAAAGTAACTGAAGCTAATAAAATAAAGTATCAGGATGCCTTGAATGTATTAGAGCATCGCCGTGATAAGGTAATTGAGTATTTAAAGTCATCAACTCCACTGTCTAATAGAGCTCTTGAAACTCATCGCAAAGAATTCTCCGATATTATAGCAAGCGATAATACAGTCTTTATGGTAAATGGACAGGCTGTAATTGCGCCGGTGTCATTTAATCCTCACTATAAAGGTGTAGCTGTGCCTCCAACAGGAGCTACAACAGTGCCTGTAAAGAAAAGAGGGTGTTTACTGCCATTCTTACTTTTACTGCTGCTTTTATTGTTATTACTCTTTTTGCTGTGGTGGTTCCTATTAAGACCATGGCCATTTGAAGGCAATTTTACAGACAGATTTAATTCCCTGTTTTCTCAAAAGGAAGTTCCAACTCAAGTTGTAGAGCCTAAAAAAGAGGATGAAGCTAAGCCTGCTACTACAGAAGAAAAAACAGAGCCTGTAGAAGAAGAGGCAAAAGATCCTGTTGTAGAAGAAAAAACAGCAGAGCCTGAAGCAGTAGAAGATGAAGAGGCAAAGGCTGCTCAAGAGAAAGCAAAAGCTGATGCACTAAAATCTCAGGAAGAAGCAAAGGCAAAAGCTAAGGCACAAGCTAAAGCCAAAGCTGAAGCAGAGGCTAAGAGAAAGGCTGAAGAACAAAAACAAAAGGAATTAGCAGCTAAAAGAGCTCTTGAGAAAAAAAACAAAGTTCCAAAGTGCAAGACCTTAAAACAAGAAGGTAAGATGCCTGAACTTGCTATAGCCTTTGACGGTTCTCAATCTATGCTCTTAAAGTACGGTTATACCAACAGATTAAAGGCAGCTCAAAAAGCAGCTACTGACTTAATCTCAAATGTTGATAAAAACGTTAAGATTGGCTTTATTGAGATCAATGGCTGTCCTGTAGCTAAAAATAGAGGCTTTTTCGGACCAAACAGCAGAGGCGCTTTAATTAACGCTATCAATAACGTTAATCCTTATTCTTATGATGGTAAAACACCATTAGTAAACGGTTTGAATGAACTGTCAAAGACTTTAGACGGTGTAAATTCTGATGCAGTTGGTATCTTAATTTCAGATGGAGAGGATACCTGTTCATTTACTGAACAGATGGATGTTTGTTATGTAGCTAAAAAGATCCATAAGCGTCAGCCTAAACTTAAGATCCATACCATCTTAATTGGAGATGATATTGACAGCGCAGCCTGTATTGCCAGAAACACTGGAGGAAAGGTTTTTAAGCCTAAAGATGCAGTTCAGATTGAATCAGTTTTAAAAGAAGCAGGGGCTTCTTTAAAGAAAGTTTGTGAAGAATAAAAGTTTTTGAAGAATAAAATACCCAGTAAGAGCACTGTGTAATACAAAAGGATATATTTCATGGCAACAAGATTATTAAACAGTGGTGATTTAAGAAATTACCAGGCCATTGGTGAAGACGGTGTTTTAGTATGGCAAAGAGCTGATGCCTTCCGTGCTTCAATTGAGAATTCATCAATTTTAGGTGAACACTATGCCCGTTGTCTTGCAACACCTCGTTTCTCATCTGATGGTACTCATGTAGACTGGTTTGTTCCATTTCAGTCAAACAGAGCTGATGGTGACTATGAGGTAGTGTCATGGAATGCTGCAAGTCGTGATGAAAAAGCTAGAGCTTTAAAGAAATTTGAAGAGTTAGAAGAGAAGTTTTTAAACTTTGGCTATAACTTAGAGGCCCGTTCATTATCCTCAAATGATAAGTTATTTGCTCATTTTTTAACCGGTAATAACAAAGCAAACATTGTACTCCCTGCAATACATTATCCTGATGAGAGCTGTATCTATATTGTAAACGGTGAGCCTGTAATTACCTTCTGGGGCTTTTTAAATGCTGGAAGCAAACTTACAGGCAGCCCTTTTGACGGTCTAAAACCTGTAGGCAATTTTGCTCCTCATAAAACTGCTCTGGGAGCAACTGCTGCAACAACCAACATCTCAGGAGCTGCCACTACAGCTGCTGCAACTGCAGCTACCACTGCTGCAGTTACAAGAAGTCACAAGTGGTGCTGGCTGTTAGGTCTTTTATTACTGTTACTTTTATTACCTTTGCTGCTATACATCTTATGGTGGTTCTTCTTTGCAAGAGGCTTGCCTTTATTTAAGGTGTTCCCAGATTCATCTTTAGATCCTAAATACAATTTGTCATTGCCAATACCAGATATTCGCGGTGATAATTTTGGTCTGTCCACAGATGGCTTTGAGACTAAGTTACCAGATATTACAACAGATGGTGTCGTAAAGAACGGTAGCGTTGATGATGGGGTAGTTCTAGATGGAACGGGAGACAAAGCATCTATGGGTCCTAATGAGAATGCATTGCCACAGGATGAGAGTACAACACCAGAGACTACTGATAACAATACAGCAGATGATAATCAAAAAGCTCCTGATACAGAAGAGAACACCTCACCTTCTGACAATCAAGATGGTGTAAATCCACCAAAATTGAGTGACAAGGATAATGTAGCGCCGGCAACCGATAACAATCAGACAGTAGTGACCCCTCAGTTACATGAAGATGGTCCTTCAATTTCTAATAAAGACTTACAAAGTGGAGATATTGGCAACTTTGATGGAACATGGAAAGTAAATTCTCCAATCGTTGACAGAAATACCAATAAGCCTTTACAGCTTCAGTATGATTTTAAAGATGGTAAGGGTACTGCGACCATCACTCAGAAAAACGGCATTAAATGTACCGGTAAAGTAACTGGAGGCTTAAAGTCAGGTTCTTTTAACATCAACAGTCAGTCTGTTGCAAAGTGCACTGATGGCTCAAGCTATGAAATGCCTACAGTAGTATGTAAAGAGGGTAAGGATGGAAACTCTGAGTGTATCTCAACATACTCTGAGAGTAAGTCTAATACAGGTAAGAAATATGAGTTTCCAATGAATATTCACAGATAGCATTCATCAATTAAAATGCACAAAACAAATGGTCAAACAAAGGAAAACAATATGTCATTTAAAACCAAATTTACAGCAGCAGCTGTTGCAATTTCTTTAGCCTTAGCTGGCACTGGCTGTTCAAGCTCAGGTGGGTTTTCATTAGGTGGAAGCGACTCTAATGTAAATCCAGAATTAAAGAAGGATGAGCCTTCATTCTTCTCAAAATCAGGTGCTGTTGCCTGCGCAGGTGGTGCTGCTTTAGCAGGTCTTTCATGCTTACTTTTAAAGAAAGATAAAAAAGCATTATGTCTTGCTGCTGCCGCAGCTGGCTGTGCTGTAGGTATGACTGGTAACTACATGCTCGATAAATTACGTGCTAATTACTCAAATCTTGAGGATCAGTTAGATGCAACTAAAGCTAAGGTTCAGGACTCTTTAAAGAGTACGCAGAGCTTGCAAGCATCTGTTAATGAAACTTTAGCTTCAGATGAAGCTGAGATTCAACAGATTGAAAATGGCATTAAAGATGGTACTAAGACCAAAGCAGATCTTGAGAAAAAGGCTGATGAAATGTCAAAGAACCTAGCTTATATGCAGGAGCGTTTAAATGCTGATAAGGAGAACTTACAAGCTCAGACTGATGCCCTGCAAGGTCTAAAAGACGGCAAGGGTGGAGTTGGAGCTATTGATACAGATAATGCTCTTAAAAAGCAAAAGTCTCTTGAAGAGGAAATTGCTAAGACCAATGAGAGTATCAATGCACTTGAAGGTGCTATCGCAGACTACTCAGAGAAGACTTTGGCTGTAAAGAACAAAGTTAACGGAATTACTACAGCTTAATAAAATAGCAAAATTAAAAGCTTGTAGATAACAGTTTTATACTCATGAGCACTAAATTTAGTGCTCATTGACGGAGTTATTATGAAGAAAATAATCTTAATGTGTACTGTGCCATTAATGCTTACTGCCTGCACAATGACACCTGAAGAGTGCGATCCTAAAATTACCGATCCTGGTATGTTAGATAAATTAGGCTGTGTAGTATCAGGTTCATATTCACAGCGCTCTGAACAGAAAAAACAGGAAATTCATGATTTGGCTCAGGAACAGCATGAATTATCAGAAAGAGTCATTGCTTTAGGACAAAAGAGAGCAGAGCTTATTAATAACCGCGAAGCAAAGCTAAAAGAGTTAGATGCTCTTACAAATAAGTTAGATGAAGTTGAAGCTTCCTTAAAGCAAAAACAGGCTTTATCAAAGACATTACAAGAAAAAATTGCTAAAGTACGAGCTTCAAAAGAAAAGGCAGCTTCTACTCCTGATGATGCCAGTGTAATGCAGAAAAAAGCTGAGTTAGTACAGGTTCAAAATGATCTTGATGATCTGATTGAAGCTGCTGCAGGTGAATAATAATCATTTACTTTCAAAGTTGAGGATAGCGCTTGTAACGTTATCCTTTTGAATTTATAAATAAGCTATAACAAAATCAAAAGGGAAAACGTGCTTTATACCTTAAAAATATATCCTTAGGGAATGGCTAGAACTTGTTACAGAACGTTACAAGTAGATGGAAGTAGTGAGTTCGATGAGCTAGCTGGCGATATTTTGAATGCATTTGATTTTGACTTTGAGCATTTGTTATGAATTTAGAACAAAGCTAAGAAATGTAGAGGGAATTATTACCTATAGTTTAGGTGAAGATTACTGTCCCTATGACTTTTGGGAAGACAGTGCTGAAGATACTGAGGAAACAAATTCCTCAGATAAGACTGAAAATTGTACTGAAGAAATAGAATATGAAGATCCAGCTCATGATTTTGGCGAATATGATATTCACAGACCATTAACTCACCTAAATCCGGAAAAGGGAACAAGGTTTTATTTTCATTATGATTTTGGTGATGACTGGTATTTTGTTATTCATGTTTCAAAAGCAGAAAAAGATAAATCATTAAAAGTGTATCAAAAGTGTAGGAACGGTAAAGCAGTATGGTTATGATGCTGAAGACTTCGATGATAGCTTTTATGAAGACGACGAGGAGTAGATTTATACAGTTATCAAGACTTTCTTAAACCTTGTTTATATAAGGCAGAGACTTACAAGTTGCAAAATTATAGCAATAGTCAACACCTTGTTTTAGGCATTTTTGCAATTCAAGAATAGTATACTTGTTCAGAATTATGAAAAGCCAATCTCAGCTTTAACTCTCTCTTTGTTTACAAGATTTTTGTTCAGGACGTCAAATTATTTGCAAAAAATCTCTCTTCTAATGAAAATCTTGTGATCTATCTTATACTTAAATTCTTTTTCTTATGTTTCAATACGCAAAACGTAAATTTACACGGTTTTAACACAAAATTAAATTGTGAAAAAATCTGTTAAACACGATTTGAAGATACGATATAAACATTTGAAAAGATTATTGCTAAGCAATAAGACAAGCAATTAGATTAAGGAGGATCAAATGGATCGTTCCAATTTTAAAGAGGCATTTTTTAATTTAAGCACCGGAACCCCAACTTATGCCCACATCGTTTCTATTATTGATGGACATTTAGTAAAACTGATTTCTCAGAGAAAAAGACTTCCAAATGCAACTGAAGACGGTCACCACCATGTTCAGCGTATAAAGGTTGATATTGACGGAACAAATGTTTTCAACAAGCAAAAGACTTTAACCACTGAAGAGGCATTAGATGCATTAAAGGGAATTATTAAAGCCTTCGATAAAGTAAATGAGGCTCCTAAATCTGAAGAAGGAAAGAGTGCAGATACTCTACAGATAGAAGAACAAAAAGAGGATTTTGGAAAGTCTAAGTACACCTATCCTGAGCTTACTATCGATCAGGTTGTAGATTTAGTTTATGTATCTTTAACAGGTTACAGCGTTTCAAACTTTGAAGGTTTCGTTTCATACCACTACGTAAAGGTACATACTTATACTTATTTACCAAATCCTGTAGAGCGCAATGTAACCGAGCCTGTAGTTGAAGTTAAGGTAGATGGCTATCCATTGTTTACTGTTGTAGGTTATGTACCTGAGAATATAGTAAAGGATTATGCTGATATTCTGCGCAAGAAGTTAAACGAAAAGCAGGAAGACTAGTTTTAGCTTTAACTCAAGATTATAAATTTATTTCAGTCGACACATGAACAGCAACATTTGCGGTAATTACCTAAAGTTGCTGTTCATCCTTTTTAGTTCATCATTTCAACTCATCCTAAAGCGCCTTAAAATCGCTTACAGCCTTTAAAAAAATCTTAAATTTGCTACAATAGCTCCAAAATTTTTTAACGTTGAAAAGTAATTATGCAAGAGTCTATTTTACGTAAATTAGAAGCTCTAGTAGAGCGCCATCAGGAAGTTGAGCAGTTATTAAGCCAGCCTGATATTATTGCCGATCAGGATAAATTCCGCGAATTAAACCGTGAATATTCACAATTACAAGTAACTGTAACCTCATTTAAAGAATACACCACAGCATCAGATGATCTCAAAGAGATGGAAGAGATGTTAAAGGGTGATGATCCTGATATGAAGGCTATGGCTGAGGAAGAAATTGGCCCTACTCAGGAAAAAGTTGCAAAGTTAGAGCATGAATTACAGTTATTACTGTTACCTCATGACAAGAGAGATGATTGCAACTGCTTCTTAGAAATCCGTGCCGGTACAGGCGGTGACGAAGCTGCTTTATTTGCAGGCGACCTCTTTAAGATGTACTCACACTATGTTGATGCAAAGGGGTGGCAGTTAGAGATTGTTTCAGAGTCTGAAGGTGAAATGGGCGGTTATAAAGAGCTTATCGCCAAACTTTCAGGTGAAGGCGCTTACGGTTATATGAAGTTTGAGTCAGGCGGTCATCGTGTACAGCGTGTCCCTGTAACTGAAACTCAGGGCCGTGTTCATACTTCAGCATGTACAGTGATGGTATTGCCTGAAATTCCACCTGCTGAAGCTCCTGTTATCAATCCAGCCGATTTGAGAATTGATACTTATCGTTCATCAGGTGCCGGTGGTCAGCATATTAACAAGACCGATTCAGCAATCCGTATTACTCACTTACCAACTGGTATTGTAGTTGAGTGTCAGGATGAGCGTTCACAGCATCAGAACAGAGCTCGTGCAATGGAAGTTTTATATTCTCGTTTAGCTCAGTTAGAAGAAGATAAGCGTAATGCTCAGGCAACTGAGATGCGTCACAGCATCTTATCCTCAGGTGACAGATCAGACAGAATCAGAACCTATAACTTCCCACAGAGCCGTATTACAGATCATAGAATCAATCTTACTGTATACAGACTAGATGAGGTTTTATCAGGTAATCTTGATCTTATCTTAAAGCCAGTTATCGAAGAGTTTAAGGCTGAGCAGTTAGCTCAGATGGCATCACAAGGCGCTCTCTAGTGCTAAGTATCGCTATGGTTTTAAAAGGCGCTAGGGCAACTCTTAGCGCCGCTTCCATTGAGAGTTCATCCTTAGATGCCTCTTTAATCCTCTCTTATCTTACACACTACACCAAAGTTCAGTTAATTACTCATGATGACGAGTTATTAGATGACTCTCTTTTAGTTAAATTCAATGCTTTAATTGAAAAAAGAGCTAAAGGTTATCCTGTAGCTTATATCTTAGGTTACAAAGAATTTTGGGGCTTAAAGTTAAAGGTAAATGAGCATACTCTGATCCCGCGACCTGATACCGAAACTTTGGTACAGTCAGCTTTAGAATGCAGACCATCTGGTAATATTCTTGATATGGGAACAGGATCAGGCGCCATCATCTTAGCTTTAAAGTCTGAGCTTAAAGACAACATCAAAGCTTATGCCTGTGATTTTTCTCATGGGGCTTTAGAGGTTGCTCAGGAGAACGCCAAAAACTTAAATCTTGAGGTTGAATTTATAGAGTCTGACTGGTTTAGTGCTATAGATAAAACTTTAAAGTTCTCAATGATAGTTTCAAATCCTCCTTATATAGAGAACAATGACGCTCATTTAAAAGCATCTTCACTTCCTTTTGAACCTGTTACAGCATTAACTTCTGGACCTGATGGCTTAGATGACATTAGAACTATCGCGTCAAAAGCAAAAGATTATCTTTTAGAAAATGCACCTCTCCTTTTAGAGCATGGTTATTTACAAGGACCAAGTGTTCAGGAGATCTTTAAAAATGAGGGCTATCAAAAGGTAGCTACAATAAAAGATCTTGAAGGGCGCGACAGGGTAACATTAGGTTTTAAAGCCTAAAAAGAAAAACGGTATTAAGATCGCTCTTAATACCGCTACATTCCTTATGTTTGTTTGATCTGTTCAGATTTGAAATCTATGACAAGTATTATAAGTGTTTGAAAATTAAAAAATTTGATATACATACAAATTTTGAAAGATTTTATCAAAATCTCCGCTTTTTTGAAGACATTTCAGTAAGACGTAATTTACTCTTATCAAATTGAGTTCTTGTCAATCACATTCTTTGTAAGCTCCCCATTTTTTTTGCCCATAACCTTATGATCTATCACAAAATAATCCTCTCCTCTTTTTAAATTGATTTTATCTTTGTTAAGATTAAGGTTGAACGATTGATGAGATTATAAAAATGAATATATTTGATCAGGATTACCTTGAAGATTATTATGCTGATGAATCACCCTCAAAACAAGGTGACAAGCTAACAGACGAGCTAAAATATGCTTTGCATCTTGAAAAGATGTTTTCTTCGAATAAAAACTTAGCTTTTATTTACTGCAACGTGCTGGCATTTTTTCTTTTAGGTTTAGAAAGTGGACTCATCAAAAAAGATAAGCTCATTGTGGACAGTTTAAAGAAATTAATCGTTGAATATTTTTCATATATAAAGGGAAAAATAGATGTTTTACCAGAATCAACAGATCTTTCTTTAGATTCAGAACTTGTAAAAAGCAGTGCCTATCTTGTGTTACAACTAGCAGAGCAAGGGTTTATGTTGCAAGGTGTAACCATTAAATTTACTGATGTATTCAATTCATCTCCTAGCAATATGAATATCACAGTTAAATCATCAAAGATATGTTTGACAGATCACGCAGATGCATTCTTAAATGATTTCAAGTTCATTCAAGAAATAGGAGATTATTCAAAAAGATTAGATAAGCTAAGCACATTGCTTGGAGAGGTTATAACAGTTATTTTGGATGTCTATGATAACCGCTACTTAAAGATTAAGTAGTTGGTAGTTCAATAATAGTAATTGTTTTCATTCTTTAAAAGGAATTCAATGTCAGAATTTTCTAAAAGGGGAAATAGCTTATATGCTAGATCCGTTTGAACAACTCGATAAAGTATATTCAAAAAAGATATTTTCTCAGCTCGAAAATGAAGAATCTTATGTTAGAGCTTTAGTTGATACTTTTTCAAAAAATGAAAATTATGCACTGATTCTAGGGGCAAGTTTAAGCACACTCTTTAAAAACTTGCATAAAGGAAAGTGGAAAACAAAAGATAGCATTAAAGTAGATTTCTTTAATTTCGTTAAAGCATATACAGAGCCATTTAGCTTTGATCCAATTGCAGATATTTCAAAAGATAAAGTTGCTTTTGATCTCTACATCATTGCTTTGCAGATACTTTCAAGACTGGAACTAGTCGATGTTATTAGTATCGATTTTAGAAACTTTGATGAAAAAAATGACAACCTTCATCTGGTGATTAAACCTTCAAGATTACGTATTACTGAAGAAGGTAATGATTTTACACTTGATGGTAAGTTTGTTGATTCTCTGCCAGATAAGCTCAATCCTAAAGATCCTGAATATAAAGATAAGCTCTTAGATGTTTGCGATACTTTTATGGAAGAGCTAGAAGAATTCTAATGTTTTATATAATTCAACGTGCAAGAGAAAAGCACAAAACTGGTTTTATATCATGTCAAAAGGTAACCGTAAAATTGAAATTTTTGATGTAAACAGTATGCGTGGAGCTGTCTCTAATATTGATGTCTGATCCAGACATGGTAGATGATATTAGAGCTATGGAAAATAGAGTGTTAGGTCGCTTAAGTAAACAGATTGAAGATTTTAAACAAATAAAAGCTAAGATTTTAGAAGCTCATGCTTTTTGGGCTACTTATGCTGTTAGTACCTGCGAATTGTTGAGCAATATCAAAAACAAAACTTGGAAAACACAAGCTGATATAAAAGAAAAATTTTTTGACAAGATTAAACAGTGTTTAAAAGATTTTGGTGGTGAAAATATTAGAACGAGGAATTTAAAAAAAAGAATCAAAGTTTTTTTACAACCTTATATTGTTAAATCTAACTCAACTGTTTTTGCTAGAAAGTATTTTTATCACCAATAAAGATATAGACCAAGTTCAGATATTCGATGTTAATTTGAGCATAGTCATAAAGCCAGCGAAATTATCTCTTAATGATGAAGCAAAAGTCTTATGTGAAGATATTGACGAGATTAAGAGAGCATATTCAGGTGCTGAGCAAAATCTGCAAATTATCAAAGCTGTTGAAAGTCTTCTTGAGAATAACATTAAGAAAATAGTTCATGATTATAATTTTATGAAAGGAGTCATTCCTGAAGGTGTGTTATAAAAACAGGTAATTAAGCTTACTAGGAATATATGATGGAAAAACTTGATCTCAAAAATCAATATGAAGCAATAAAAGCCAAATTTGAACAAGATTTGGAGTATGCTCAGGGAATAAAAGAAGCAATAGAAAAAGATGAAAATTATTGCATGTCATTTTCAATGGCTCTTTTAAGTTTGATATTAAATATTGCTAATGGAGTTTGGAGCACAAAGTCTCACATAAAAAATGATTTTAGAGATTTTACAAGACAATTAATCGATGAGCCCGGTCTTAACAAAACTGAGATAGATACAATCTCAAGGATCATCTATTTTACTGTTCTGCAGGTGGCATCAATTTATCCATTAGTAGGTGGAATTTCTATTGACTTCATAGATGTTTCAAATGAAGACGCTAATACTAATCTGCAGATAAAATCCTCAAAACTGTCCGCCCATGCTTCTGCACAAGAGTACATGGAGATGTGCTTTGGTGATGAACAAGTATTTAATAAAGGAATGTTACATAAAGCTCAGGAAGCTACTAAAAAGCTAATGAAAGACTTCTGCGACAAAATAGACTGCGATGCTAATCGAATTCTTACTAAACTAGAAGATCTTTTACAGCAAGATGAATAATTGATTCAATATTGTAATAATATATACTATCGACAATATAAGGACACGTTATGTCAAAGAAAAGTGTAGAAAATGAGATTAAATTAAAGAGAGCTAAAAAAGCTGTAGCAGAAGCTACTCCATATGGTTGCGCACAGCAATTGATGGCTGTAATGCAAAATAATATGCCATTTGCAGCGACTGTAGGTTTATCCTGTGCAGAAATTTTAAAATTTATTGAAGATGGTAAAGCTCCAAAGGATAAGACTTTCTCTCAGTTTGTAGCTGTGCTATGTAACGAAAAACAGCATTCATTACATAACCTTTATCCAAGTGAGATGCCTCCAAAGCCATTCCCCGTAACCAGTCTTGTAATTGCTGCTTTTCAGGTCTTAGATAATGCAAAATTAGTTGAAGGAATTAAAGCTGATTTAGTACCTACATTAGTCAAGGACAAGCTTACAATTGATATTCATACTGATCCTGCTAACATCAAGATAACAGAGCGCGGTAAAGACTACATTAAGAACGCAAGTTCAGCTTGCAACATGTTTTCAAGTGCTGCAACTTATGGTCCTGGCTTTGCAAAGATCTTAGTAGATGAGGTCGCTTACATTATCTCTTTACATAAAGATAATTAGTTCTCTTAACTAAAAGAGTTTCTCTTTTAGAGCTTTTCTAGATCCTAGCTTATAAAAACAGAGTTCATACTATCAATAAGGGCTCTGTTTTTTTAGTCTTTGTTTACCTATAATATTTCATAAAGATTTACCATGATTACGGATTAAAAAATGCTCAAAGCTCCAAAGAAAAATCCAAATGATAAGCATGATCCATATTACTGTGCCTTGCAGTTGCAAGAGATCTTAGAGAAGACTAATCTTTCTCCTATCTTAACCATGGTAATGTATGAGTTTTTAAGAGATGTAGCTGAAGATAAGATTGCAAAAGATTCAACCATCTATGAGCATATTGAGGGGTTGTTTGCCGACAAAATAAGATACTCTATCATGGGAAACAACGCGGAGGTTGCAATCCATTCAAAAGCTAAAGCTTATCTTGTGATCTTGCTCGAAATCGCATGTCATGCAAAGCTTGTAAAGGGTATGGATATGGAGTTACAAGCATTAAAAGATCTTGGTGAGTGTAGAGTTAATGTAAGAATGGTAGGCAAGCAATTTGGTGTTGCCAAAAGGGGATTTGATTTTATCAAGAGATTAGATAACTTAAGGGAAGAACATTTAGTAGGCTCTGATCTTATAAAATCTCTTACAGCGTGCACAACTGATGAAGTTGAGTACATCATAAGTCGCTACAAAAAAGAAGATCCTTTTGAATCAAGCGATGTGATTGTTGTTGACAAGGTGCAAGCTTAAGGCTTTACTAAGTCCGTTTTTTCTTTTTGAGATATAAGAAAGCCTGCAAGATCATGCACACAATTATGACTAAGCATCTCAATCTACACTTGTAGCATGGAGATGATCCTTATATAAACAATTACTTTATCTTTTTTACTGAGATAAAGCAACTCTTTCCTGCAAAAGCAATACCATAGCCATGGATGTGTTTAACAGTCTTATTAGACATCAAAGGCTCAGCGTAGTTCTTATCTATAATCTGTGATATAGCTTTTTCACTTAAAGTTTCAATATCAGAACCTATAGATGCTGATTTAATCTCAATGATTGCTACCTTTCTACAGTCAATATCTTTAAAGAGAATATCAGGATATCCATCACCAGATTCAAAGTTAGAATGATATTCTCCTAGATTATCTTTACAGTTAGTAAAGATACCGTTTAAGAATCCATGGTAGTAGTTCTCGTGAGGTGCTCTAGTTGCTGTATCTCTGATTGAGACGAAAGAACGTAATAATGGTCCTAACTTATCTTGTACAAAATCAACATTACCTTCTAATAAAGCATTGGCAATGTTTAAAGCTAGGTTGTCTTTTTTTATAACGTCATCAAATCTCTTTTTGACATTTTGTTTTCCTCCTGCGGAAAATCTTTTTAATTCTGTTAAGGATTTTTCCTTCCCTTTGAACTTAATAACGTCACTTACAAAAATCTCTTTAATATTTTTTTGAGAATTCTATTTTTGAAGGTTTAAAAATAGGCTCAAATTAATGAAAATGTTGATAGACAAAGATCTTCAGTGTAAAAAATTGTTTTTTTACGATGACTGATTAGCTTAAAAAATGGTGAAAAATGAGAAAATGTTCAGTTTTGTTGCATGAAATTTTGAAAAGAAATGCAATTTGTGTGACGCAACGCACTTTTGCAAACGATTGCAGATTATATATGTGCCCATGATCACGTAACGCATTGATTATGCTTTAAATATCACCGATTAGATCCCAAAAATGATTTAGGCATCTATAAAAATTAACTCTTACAAACTAAAATAAAAATCAAAACGTTAAATTAGATTTTTAGTCATGTGGGAGGAGCTAATGGAAAGTGCTCGTGACGTCGTCAGACAGACCATGGCCCTGGTTTTAGCAGGTGGTAGAGGCAGTAGATTAAAAGCCTTAACAGATACAAGAGCCAAACCTTCAGTTTATTTTGGAGGTAAGTTCAGAATTATCGATTTTGCGCTGTCTAACTGTGTCAACTCAGGTATCAAAGGTATTGGTGTTGTAACTCAGTACAAATCTCACAGTCTTTTACGTCATTTACAGGCAGGATGGTCATTCTTCAGGAATCAGATGAATGAGTATATTGATTTCCTTCCAGCCTCTCAGAGAATGGATGAAGAGCACTGGTATCAGGGTACTGCCGATGCTATTTACCAGAACATCGATATTATCAAAGATCATAAGCCAAAGTATGTTTTGATTTTGGCAGGTGATCATATCTATAAGATGGATTACTCAACCTTAATTCTTGATCATATCAAGATGGGCGGGCCATTAACTGTTGCATGTATTCCAGTACCAAAAGAGCAGGCTAAAGGCTTTGGTGTAATGAATGTTAACACTGACAATTTAGTAACAGATTTCGTTGAGAAACCAGCTGATCCTCCAACTATGCCAGATAACCCATATATGAGCCTAGCTTCAATGGGTATTTATGTATTCGATGCTGATTTTTTATATGACGTTTTACAAAAAGATGCTCAGACTCAAGGTTCACACCGTGACTTTGGTATGGATATTATTCCAGCTTTAGTTCAGCAGCATCAGGTTCATGCTCATGACTTCTCAAAATCATGCATCCGCAACCGTGGTAACAAAGATATTGTTTACTGGCGTGATGTAGGAACCATCGATGCATACTGGGAAGCAAACATGGATATCGCATCTATTGAGCCTCAGTTGGATATCTATGACTTTAACTGGCCTATTTGGACCAACCAGATCCAGTTACCACCAGCTAAGATGGTTCAGGATATCAGTGGTACTTCAACCATTTTAAGAAACTCTGTAACATCAGCAGGATGCATTATCTCAGGTTCATCAATTAACCAAACCCTGTTGTTTAACTCTTGTCGAGTTCATTCAAACTGCTTCCTGTCTGAGTCTGTGATTATGCCTTTCTGCATTATTCACAGAGCATGTCGTTTGACTAAGGTGGTTATGGATCGTGGATGTGAAATTCCACGTGGCATGATCATTGGTGAAGATCCTGTTCTTGATGCAAAGAGATTCTACCGTTCAGAAGGCGGTGTAACTCTGGTTACAAGAGCAATGCTTGCTAAATTAAGACAGACAGAACCTGAGCTGTTTGAGAACTTTGACAGTTACAAAGCTCCTGTAGCAATGCCTTCATACTAAAGTAAAAGAGCCTTTAAAGACTCTTTACTTAGTGCTAAATTCAACATTCATACTATAGTGACCATAGATGAATAAAAATGAATTATCTTCTCGCCTCTTTTGCGCAAAGCGCCTAAGGGGCGATGTTTTATCTAAAGGACAGTTGTCTTTCTCTCTTTCAAACTTTAACCTTTCTTCATTTAATGAATCAAAGGTAAATTCTGAGAATAATTTAGGTGACAAAGAGCTTAATCTTTTTGATTCTGATGATTTTGGTGTGGAGCAGGACCGTCTTAAGTTTTCGTTGTGTGCGCCTTTACGCAGACTGCAGCAGAAAACACAGGTTTTTCCTTTAGATGTAAAAGCAGCCTCAAGAAACAGACTTACTCACTCTTTAGAGGTGGCACAGTACACAAGACTTATCTCATTTGCAATTGCTAAAAAATGTAAACAATCTGGCTTTGTATCGATACTGCGACCTATGACCAGCTGTCTTTATACTGCAGCACTAATGCATGATTTAGGTAATCCTCCTTTTGGTCATTTTGGTGAATCTCTAATTAGAGAGTGGCTTAAAAAGACTGTTGAGAATCGTCACATCAGCTCAGAAATCGCTATGGCTGAAAAGGATGATCTTTTAACCTTAAACGGTAATGCTCAAGGTTTAAGACTGTCTTTTTCAATACAGGATTTGAATTTAACCTTAGGTCAGTATGCATCAGTAATTAAAGTACCATATACCATTAAAGAGTTACTACTAGGTAAGGGTAAGGGAGAAGCTGGTAATGGTATTCAAGGCGACTTTTACTCCTGGTCATATGCTAATGCAGGTGTCTTTTTATCAGAGAAAGTTCTGTTAGATGCTATAAGAGAAGAGTGTCATAGAGACACACGTCATCCCTTTGCAACCATCATTGAGTACTCTGACGATTTAGCTTATGTGTTAGCAGATCTTGAGGATGCCTTTGATAGAGGGCTTATTGACAGATATGTGATCTTAAAACTCTGTCGTCAACTTGATAATTATCCAGAGTTATCAGAGTTATCAAAATATCTTGATACAAATGAAATAGAAAAGAGATTTTTAGTAAATAAAACAGAAGCTCTGTTTTATTTACGAGATGTTATCTCTGAGTTTTATATTAACGATATAGCTACAGCTATCAGTCAAAATTTTGAACAATTTATAGAAACAGGTGAACCTGACTTTTCAGGAGGTAACTATCCTGGAGTAACTGCCTTAAAGATGTTAAAGACTTTTGAATATCATGCTGTGTACAACCATTTTGAAGTTCAAACTTTAGATCTGTCAGGTGCTAGTTATATCAGGGGGCTATTTGAATCATATGAGCACCTTTTATTTGAAAGTGAAGACGACTTTAGCAAGGAGCTATTAGGTACAGGTGGTAATCCTTTCTGTAAGCGTATCGCTTCAAGAATATCAAGAAGACACAAAGAGTATTACCTTAAAAACAAAAATAAGGCAGTATTCTCTGAAATGTATTTAAGAATAAGACTGCTTGTAGATTACATTTCAGGCATGACAGATACATTTGCTGAATCTGAGTATAAAGTTCTAAATGGTATTCACTAGAGCTTATAGGTAAGCTCAAAATAGGAAAATTGAAGAACACCAATCTTGTCAGAGCAAAGATTGGTGTTTTAGAGGTAACAACGTAAAAGCCGTCAGTCGCTTAGTTATTCTCTTGTTGCTCAGAACTGACAAGATCTATTTTGCGTTACTTAATTTTCTTAACTGATAAAGTGCAGTTTTTCCCGGAAAAGACAATTCCATAAGCATAGATACTTTTGATCATACTGTTTTGCAAGAACGGATCTGCATAGTGTTTATCTTCTATTTGAGCTATTGCGTTCTTGCTTATTGGATTTAAATCAGTTCCTACAGGAGCTGATTTTATCTCGATTATCACAGCATTGTCTGAATATTCACTTTTAAAGGTAATATCAGCATAGCCATCACCAGACTCATAGTTAGAGTGGTATTCAGTTAAGAAATCATTAGAGCAGTTAGTAAAGACTCCGTTTAAGAAATCGTGGTAGTAATTCTCTTGAGGAGCTTTGGTAGCAGTATCTCTTATAGATACGAATTTCTTTAGGTAAATACGCAGTTTAGTTTGAACAAACTCAGTATCACCAGTAAACAGTGCATTAGCTATTTTGTCAGCAAGATTATCTTTCTTTAAGAAACTGTCAAATCTCTTTTGAATATCTTCTTTAAAACATTTTTGAATTTCTAGATTAGGAATTCTTACATAGACTTCTTTGTTAGAGGAATTATCTTTTACAAGTTCATCTTCATCAGTCTTTTCCCAATCAAGGGTTAAATAACCTGTATGCAGTAATAATGACCAGAAGTCATTTGTATCATGTTTAGATAAACAGTCATAGTTCATGGTTTCATTTAGAATAAAACTAATTGAATTACCATCAACTAAGTCCTGCATCTTTTGGTTGTCACTGTCAGTTAGAAATCCTAGATATTCATATAGAGATGTATTTGAGGATGAACCTGCCCAGTAGTTAGCAGCATCTACTTTATTCTTTTGTCCTTTTTGATTTTTTGTAAAGTTCTCATCTATGAAATTTAACACATCCCATGGACAGAACATCTCTTTGTCATAGAACTTATAACCGTCATAGTTGTTCTTAACAACATCTTTGAAATCACCCATCTCATAGTCTTGTAAGGTTTTTAGTGTTTCTTCTTTGGTAAAACCGATGATACCTGTTAAGTTCTCATTTTCAGAAGTTACAGTGTTTACCTTAAGATTGTTAACACCTGTAAAGATACTGTTCTTAGCTACCTTTAAACATCCTGTGAGTATGACCTTACTTATGATAGAGGTATCCTTTTCAGGATCTTTTTGAGGATCTTTTAAGAAACCTAAGAAAGATGACATCAGTTCTACCATCTCTTTATGGTAGTTGTTATCCTGTGCTTTAGCTAAAGGTACATCATATTCATCAATTAAGATATAAAC
>HF987960.1 GCA_000431835.1 Succinatimonas sp. CAG:777 | reverse complement strand
TAAAAGAAGTGATGTGAATTAGAGGAAAACTGTCAAACTACCGAAGTTCAAAGGTGAAGTTTATGCTATAATCGAGCCTATACAGTGATTTTTTATTTTTAAAATTCAAATAATTGAACGGTGATAACATGAGCGAAGAGACTATTTTTACAAAAATCATCAACGGTACCATTCCTTCAAAGACCATTTACCATGATGATCTAGTTACAGCTTTTCTAGATATCAATCCTAAAGCTGAACACCATATTCTAATCGTAACAAATAAGCCTATTCCTTCAGTATCACAGGTAGAGCCTGAAGACGAGCAGATGATGGGACACCTCTTTATTGTTGCAAGAAAAATTGCCGAAGATCTTGGTGTAAGTGAGTCAGGTTACCGTCTTATCGTAAATGTTGGTAAAAATGGATGTCAGGAAGTTCCTCATATTCATATGCACCTTTTAGCAGGTGGTTATTTAGGTGGTTTTGGTTTTCCAAATGACAAAATTTAATCCAAAGAATTTAAAAAAGTCTTTATTACTAAGCTGTATGTGTTTAGGTATAGTTTCACTTACAGCATGTAATACTTATTATTTTGACAGTTCTGTAGGTCCAGAAGGGCAGACAGTTCAGGCTGAGCAAGTTCGTCCTCATAAAAAAGCTCCAACAAAAAATAATAAGAAAGCTACTGTAAATAAAAAGAAGTCTCAAAATCAAACTGTTGTTAAGTCTGATGATAAAGCTAAAAGTGATCTTGTTGCAAAAGCTTTTAATCAGGAGATGCAGGCAGGTGTCGTAAAACCTTATGTACCAGATGGTGTCAAAGACCAAGCTGAAGGTTCCCTGTTGCCTGTATTAAACGATCTTAAAGAAAAAGAGAATTCTTCACCATTAGCATCTGTATCTGTAAAAGATGTGGTACAAGGTAATGTAGATCTTAATAATTTAAATCAGGATCAGAATGCTACTACTAATGTTGAAACTCAATCTAAAGTTCCACAATCATTTGTCCCTGAAGAAAATACTCCTCAGGACTTAACCAAACTAGAAAAAGAGGACAATGCAACAGCAGTTAACTCTCAAGAAGTAGAAATTGCAAACTCAAATGAGACATCAACTCTTGAAAGTCTACAGAGTGCACCTGCAAGTTCTAAGTGTGGAACCGCTAATACCAGCAATGCAGCTCAAATTGCCTACAAGATTGCAGTAGGTCAGGCTCAAAGGTTAAAAAATGAGCAAGGTCCTGTTTATATTGCACCTACAGTAGTGCCAGACAGCGTATCTGACTGTATAGGAGATCTTTCAGGCGCAATCCGTCAGGCATTAAATTCTGCAGGCATTGAAACTGTTGTAGGAGCTGGTGTTGATGTTTCACAGAACTCTGGTTCTTCTGCAGTTATTCCTTCTTTAGTAAGAGCGTGCAGACAATCTGGTATTCCTATCTTGAATGTCTCTGTAATTAGACACATAGGACCAAAGACTGTAATCAATATTAGAAACATGAGAGCAAAAGACGGCATCACGCTTGTTCAAAATACCTCTCAGCTTTAAGTGTAATTTTTTAAACAGTGACCTTTGGTCACTGTTTTTTTGTGTGTAGAAAAAGTGATTCAATTATCAGATGTAACCATCATGCGCGGAAGCAAGTACCTTTTAGAAAATGCTTCTGCCAGTATTTTTCCAGGTCAAAAAGTAGGTATTATCGGAAGAAATGGTTGTGGCAAATCTACTTTATTTGCTGCAATCAAAGGCGAGATTGCACCAGAGTTAGGGGCATTAACTGTTCCTCGCAATTTTAAAATTTCAGCAGTTTCTCAGCAAACTCCATCTTTAGATATTTCCGCTCTTGATTACGTAAAACAAGGTGATAAGGATCTTACAGAACTTCTTACTCAAAAAGAAAAAGCCTATGCTGAGAATAATGGTGAAAAAATAGCCTTAATCGAAGATAAATTAGGTATTGCCGGTGTCTGGACCATCGACTCTAGAGCAAAAATCTTATTACACGGTTTAGGCTTTGCTGAAGATGAAATGCAAAAGGCTGTAAAAGAGTTCTCTGGTGGTTGGAGAATGCGACTAAACCTTGCTCAGGCTCTTATTTATAAATCAGATGTATTGCTCTTAGATGAGCCTACAAACCATTTAGATTTAGATACAATTATCTTTCTTGAAAACTACTTAAAGAGTTTTGAGGGTACTATTCTTTGTATCTCACATGATCGTGACTTTTTAGATACTTTCTGCTCACATATTTTACACTTTGAATCAAACCATCTAGTCATGTATACAGGTAACTATTCAGACTATGAGAGATTGAGAGCAGAAAGGATTAAAAACGAAAAAGCTAATCGCCGTCGTGAAGAAGCTTCATTAGCTCATATGCAGGACTTTGTTGAGAGATTTAGATATAAGGCCTCTAAAGCAAAGCAAGCTCAAAGTATGTTAAAAGCTATTGACAGATTAAAGCTTACTGCCGTTACTCAAGAAGAATCCCCTTACCATATTAAATTTGCAGATCCTGAAAGAACCGTAGATATCATTGCTGATTTAAAAGAGCTTGATTGTGGCTATTCAGAAAATGACATCATTTTAAAAAAAGTTAACCTGATGTTAATAGCTGGTGACAGAATCGGACTTTTAGGTCGTAACGGTCAGGGTAAATCAACTTTAATTAAAACCTTATGTTCTGTGATAAAACCAGTACATGGCACAGCAACCTTAGGTAAAGGCATTAAGATTGGTTACTTTGCTCAGCATGAACTAGATCAGCTCTCAGGTCAGATGAGTGCTCTAGATCATTTAAGAGCAATTGATCATAATGCTAAAGAAAAGGATTTAAGAACATTCTTAGGCTCTTTCTCTTTTAGTGGAGATAAGGCCACACAAAAAGTTGAAGATATGTCAGGTGGCGAGCAAGCAAGACTTGCCTTAGCTATCGTTGCCTATCAAAAACCTAACCTCCTGCTTTTAGATGAGCCTACCAACCACCTTGATCTTGATATGCGAGAAGCTCTGTCTTTGGCCCTATCAACATATAAAGGAGCCTTAATACTTGTATCTCACGACCGCCACTTATTAGAAGCTATTGCTGATAAACTGTGGCTCATCGATGATGGAAATGTTTCAGAATTTAACGGTGATCTTAATGATTACCAGGAATTTTTGAATAAAAAGAACCGCGAGTATAAAGAAAAACTCAACGAAAAGACACAAAAACAACCTAACCAAAATTTGGTTTCAGAAAAAGCTAAAGCTCAAACTTATAAAACCAAAGAACAAAAAAAACTTGAAGCACAAAAAAGACAGAGCTTAAGACCATTAAAACTTGAAATAGAGAAATTAGAAAAGCAAATGGAGAAAATAAAAAAATCCCTTGCTGATATTGATACTACCTTGTCTGATCTTGAGCTTTACTCAAAAGAACCAGAAAAGGTAGAAATACTCTCGATTGAAAGAGCAAAACTATCAGATGAGTTAGATGAATGTGAAATTGCATGGATTGAAAAACAGGATGAATTGGAACAGGCAATGAAAGAGTAATACTCTTTGTTCATGTTAATTTTGAAGAAGGCTTCTGCCTTCTTCTTTTGTATTAGCCATCTATTTTTTCAATCACAGCCCTACCTGAGGTCATCTGAATTACAGATGAGGTAAACAACTCAGTACTGTCGTTAGGGATCATCACGGTAAACAACACCTTATCGGTGTATTCCTGATTTAATACTTGAGCATTTACTTTAATTAGCAAACGTTGGAATAAAGTGACATTTGAATGCTCTATTTGAACTTTGTAAGTAGTCATTAAAACCATTGGTGTCGTCTTTAATGACTCCAAAGCCTGCTTGACACTGTCTTGATAAGCTTTTACCAAGCCTCCGGTTCCTAAAAGAATGCCTCCAAAATAGCGTGTTACAACAGCTGTGATTTCACCTACATCACAATGTAAGATTACATTTAACATAGGTTGACCTGCTGTACCATGAGGCTCACCATCATCAGAGCATCCAGCATAACCTGAGGTACCAGGTTTATCTGCATTAAAGGCAAAGCAATTATGCCTTGCATCCATAAACTCATTAGTTACCTTGTCAATAAAAGCTTTAGCTTCATCTACCCCATGAGTTCTTGCAATGGATGTGATAAACCGACTTTTTTTAATCGTCAACTCGGTTCTATGAATTTCGCCTTTTTTAAGATCTGGTACTAGATATGTATGGTTACTCATGAATATGACTTTGTTGTGCTTTTAAACTGCAAATATATATACTCAAATTGTCTAGGTGCAATTATACAGGACGATTTATAAAGACCAATTACTTTTCTCTAAATATGCAAAAGTAAAGTTTAATAAATTGATTTAAAAACACAAATATATGTTAGCATAGGGTAACTTTAGTGTATTAAGAAGGAATAAAATGACTTTTGAAGATCCACTACTATTAGCCATCACCTCTGGGGCGTTTATCTTTATGTGCACAACTTTAGGTGCTGCTGTTGTTTTCGTACTTTTAAAACAAAAGAATCGTATCTATACCCAACTAAGCATGGGCTTTAGTGCCGGCATCATGCTCGCAGCCTCTATTTTTAGCTTAATTCTACCCGCTCTTGAGGCAGGAAAAGCTACAGGTAACTCTCGCTTAATACCAGTGATTGGAGGATTCTTTTTTGGTGTCCTGTTTTTAATTATTTTAGATAAATCCATGCCTCATTTGCATGTACTCTCAAAATCACCTGAAGGACCAAAATCTAATTTAGGCAAACACGCCTTAATGTTTCTTGCTATCACCATTCACAATATTCCTGAAGGCATGGCCGTTGGTGTTTCAGCAGCTGCCTCAGGTACAGGTATAGGTCTTGTAAGTGCTACCGCAATTTTAGCTTTAGGTATTGGTATTCAGAATATTCCAGAAGGCGCTGCCGTTTCCATGCCCTACTTTGCTGACGGAATGTCAAGAGTAAGAGCATTTATCTTAGGATCACTCTCAGGAGCTGTGGAACCTGTTGCCGCAATCTTAGTGGTGCTGCTAGCTGATTCTATCGCACCATATCTACCTTGGTTCTTATCCTTTGCAGCAGGAGCCATGATGTATGTTGTAATCGAAGAATTGATCCCTCAAGCACATAATCTTGGGAATTCTGATAAAGGAACAATCAGTGTGTTAGCAGGATTTTTATTGATGATGTTTTTAGATGTAAGTTTAGGATAAAAATTGATATCACATTGATGTTACGGATAGAGCAAAAACTCTATCCATAACCAAAATCTTTTTAGATCACTTTTCCTAAATATGCACTTGCTGCAAACTTAGCTGCTGTAAGTAATCCATCTCCTAACTTAGATAGTATTGAATAATCCTGGTCATCTACTTTCTTTTCTAATAATTCCCATTCTTCTTTTTTAGGTGAATTATTTAAAACAGAAAATCTCTCTTCTAATGAACTCCTGTTATTAGCTGTTACCTCTTCAGTTTCGTCACTTGCGCTATCCTGATATGCAGAAGATAGCTGAGATAAGAAATAGTTATCATCAGTATCTGACAAACCACTGTTTGAAGAGAAACTGTCTTTAAAGCTATCAGTTTTATTAGCAGATGATGTCAGAATAGATAGAGCTTTGGCAAAATCTACTCCATTATCACTGTTCTTAGATACCTGAAGATTATTCTGTGTTACAGAATTACTATTCTGTACATTAAGATTCAGATAACTGTCAAGAGATGATCTTGTTAATGTCGCTGACATCCTAACCTCCTCGAACGGCAAGTATTGCCGTTTTTAATTTGCTATATAGACATCAGCAGAAAGTATGCCAAATTCATTTTTTTTGGCACACTAGAGAAAAGAAATTTAAGACTAGTTTTGAATTTGATATTTGTCTGACAGTAAACGTTCAAAAACAACTTCCTCATAGCCTTGTTCTTTATCGCGAGGAGTTTCATCCTTGAACTTGTAATTGCTCTTAACCCAAGCTTTTTTGGTTTCAGTCTTAGGTGAGGTTACATTCTTTTTGCAATCGTTATAGATATAAACGTTATGTATATCGTTTATATCTTTTAAAATGATAGGAGCTTCTTCACCTGAGGCAAACACATACCAACCCTGTGTGATCCACTTGGTCTTATCAATACGTGCATTTACTGCAAGAGAGCAGTCTTCTGATGTATCATTGCGAACATCAATCAACACCTCAGCGTGTGACTGAGAAATAAGACCTAAACCTAACACTGCTCCTGCAATTATGCCTTTCATTTTCTTACTCCGTACAAAACTTTCGCTATATTGTACTATATGAAACTACAAAAATTATCCAACAACGGTTCAATTATTTTAATTTTTCTAAAAATCTTCTCATGAAAATAAAAGAGCTCTAATACAAAAGTAGAAGAGCTCTTCGAAATAATTTGTAGTATTTTCTGCTACTAATTCCAACCTGTAGCTTCACGAATTCCATCTGCAATATCTGCTGCAGTTGGAACTACGGTGACGCCAGCTTCTCTTAAAGCCTGTTGCTTTGCAGCAGCTGTTGCATTTCCACCTGAGATAATCGCACCAGCGTGCCCCATACGCTGTCCTTTAGGGGCTGAAGCTCCAGCGATGTAAGAGACAACTGGTTTGGTCATATGCTCTTTAATATACTTTGCAGCATCCTGCTCAGCAGTACCACCAATTTCACCTACTAAAACAACAGCCTCAGTTTCAGGATCATTTTCAAATAACTTTAAGATGTCTACAAAGCTTGAACCCTGTACAGGATCACCACCGATACCCACACACGTAGACTGACCAAAACCCGCCTCTGTTGTTTCTTTAACAGCTTCATAGGTTAAAGTGCCTGAACGAGATACAATACCTACCTTTCCTTTCTTAAAGATTGAAGCAGGCATAATACCAATCTTGCACTCATCAGGAGTTAATACCCCCGGACAATTAGGTCCAATTAAAGTTGTTTTTGTGGTCTTTAACTTTGCCTTTACCTTTAACATATCCAATACAGGAATACCCTCTGTAATACAAATTACGAGTTCAAGACCAGCGTCAATAGCTTCTAAAATTGAATCAGCTGCAAATGGAGGAGGCACCATTACCATTGATACAGTAGCACCTGTTACTGCTACGGCTTCTTTTACAGTATTAAATACAGGTAAGCCTAAATGAGTCTGACCTCCTTTACCAGGAGTTACTCCTCCTACCAACATAGTGCCATACTCTAACATTTGTTCACAATGCTGAGTACCCTGTGAACCTGTAATACCCTGACAGATAACCTTTGTATCTTTGTTGACTAAAATACTCATTTTAAATCCTACTCTGCCTTAGCTGCCTGAACTGCAAGTGTTGCGGCCTGTCTTAAATCACGTGCAGATACAATATTAAGTCCACATTCGTTTAAGATCTTTTCACCTACATGTGCCTGATTACCCTCAAGTCTTACTACGACAGGAACTGAGATCTTAATCTGCTCAACTGCTCCACGAATACCTTCGGCAATCATGTCGCAACGAACAATACCACCAAAAATGTTTACCATGATGCACTTTACATTAGGATCTTCTAAGATAACCTTAAAAGCTTCCATAACACGCTCTTTAGTTGCAGTACCGCCAACATCTAAGAAGTTAGCAGGAGCTCCTCCTAAGTTCTTAATAATATCCATAGTCCCCATAGCAAGACCGGCACCATTAACCATACAGCCGATATTTCCTTCTAAAGGCACATAGCTAAAACCAGCAGCTACTGCTCTTGCTATACGAGGATCTTCTTGAGAAGGATCATCTAATTCTGCCATTTCAGGATGACGATAGAGTGCATATGGATCTGTATTAATCTTAGCGTCGCAACACAAAAGATCTCCTTCTTTAGTTACCACTAAAGGATTGATCTCAACTAAGGACAGATCCTTTTGAACAAACATCTTGCAGATCCCTAAAAAGATCTTAGCAAATTGATTTACTTGCTTTCCCTGTAAGCCTAACTTATAAGCTAGTTCCCTCCCCTGATAGGACTGAGGGCCTGTAAGCTCATCAATAGCAACCTTTAAGATTTTCTCAGGCTGATTTACAGCTAGCTCCTCAATTGACATACCACCTGCTTCTGAAGCGATAATAGTAAGATGAGCGGATGCTCTATCGATAGTAGCTGAAACATAGAGTTCTCGAGCTATATTTGATGCTCTCTCAATTAAAATTCTGTTAACAGGCTTGCCGTGTGGACCACTCTGACGGGTAACTAATCTTTTACCTAACCACTTAGCAGCGAATGCTTCAGCTTCAGCTGGACTCTGTACTAAAGCTACACCACCTGCTTTTCCTCTAGCTCCAGAATGGACTTGACACTTAACTACAAAAGGACCTGGTGCTAATTCATAGGCAGCCTTACCAATACCGGTTGCCTTAGTGCTTACAAAAAAAGGAGCAACGGGAAGTCCGTACTCCTTAAAAATCTCTTTTGCCTGATATTCATGTATATTCATTTTTATTACTTCCCAAAATTTTTCATTATTAAATAACAAAAAGGGCACCTGCGTAAAGTAGATGCCCTATTTTGGTTAGTATAAAAACAATGAATAATTAAGCTTATTCAGCACTGTTATTTTGTTGATTTACAAGCTTAATTCCATCCTCATTATACTCAATATCACTGATATCACGTGCACCCAAATAGATCATAGAATTTGTCTTATTCTGTTTAAATTGCACCAATTGAGCGCGAATTAAAGTTGTGTATTTATCAAGTTCTGCTTTATCTGCATCATTAACGCTCTTTAATACAGCCAGAACTGGTTGACCTTTATTAGTAGTTGCTACACTGTCATTTACTTTATTTGGAATTGAGTAAACCTCTAGAACGTAGTATGGATCAAGAGTTTGATCGTCTCTTGATATAGTTACATCAGAAGCTTTAGTTACATTCTCTGCAACCTCAACATCCTTACCCTCAGCTACAGACTTTTTGATCTCAGCTAAGATAGCTTGAGCTTTTTCTGAAACTTTGTGATTTAAAGCAAGTCCGGTAGCCTTGTCTTTTACTTCATCTAGCTTCAGCAATGTCTCATCTTTATAGTCATTAACATTTAATACGATGCAAGCTTCATTGCCTAATGAAATAACAGCAGAGTTTACATTTGAAGATCTGTTCTCTTCATTAAATGCTAACTTCTGAACATCATCTGTAGATAAAGGCCACTTTAATGACTTGTCGCCAAGTGATACTACTCCTGACTCTAAGATTGGTGATTTTACTTCCTCTGATGCTGCCTCTAGAGAATCAGGCTTCTCGTATGAAACATCAGTTAGCTTAGCAGTCTTTTCGTTATATAACTCTAAAGCCTTTGCATCAACAAACTTAGCCTTAACTTCATCTTTAATATCTGCTAACTTAGGAACAAATGACTCAGTAATACCATCTAACTTTAAGATGTGAGCGCCAGAATCGTCAATTACAACGTCAGATACATCACCAACTTTGTTAATTGCAAATAAGGCAACATCAAGCTGAGATGATAATGAACCTTTCTCTAATAAGCCTAATGAACCATGATCTTTTTCAAAATTCTTGTCATCAGAATATTTAGAACCAACCTCTTCAAAGCTCTTACCTGACTTTAATTCAGCTAAAGCTTCTTTTGCCTTCTTTGCATAATCCTCGGTTGAAGCCTTAATTAAGATCTGTGAGCATTCACGTTTTTGAGGAACTGTAAAATCAGTCTGATTTAAGTTGTAGTACTCTTCTAATTTCTCATCAGTTACCTCAACTTCTTTCTTTAAGTCATTTACTGTTAAAAGAATATAGGTAAATTTTACACTAGCAGGCTTCTTAAATAAGTTCTTGTTCTCATCATAAAACTTCTTTACCTCTTCATCAGTTACACTAACTGTTTTTGCAAGTTTGTTAGTGTCTACTGTATAGGTATCGATAACTCTAGTCTGAGCAAATAACTTTGCTAAAAGCTCTACTTCGTGAGGATATACTGAAGATCCTGATAGTAAAATTGGATTTACTAAAGTTTCTTGAGCTAACTGTGTACGTAACTGCTCAGCAAAGTAATCAGGACTTGACCCCATGTTACGAACTTTAGCTAAGAATAAATCGTTGTTGAACTTGCCATCCTTTTGAAAAGCTCTTTCTTTACGAATAGCATCTTTTACCTGTTCGTCACCAACTCTAACGCCCTGCTCATAAGTAACAGAATTTAAAGCTACATTATCAATCATGCGCTCTAAAACCTGCATACGCATAGCTTTAACATTCTCAGGATTTTCAAAGAACTTGTTTACCTTTGGACCATACTGATTCTGCATCATGCGAACCTGATCTTGGTACTGAGCATTCCACTGCTCTGACTTAATGCTGTATTTACCAATCTTTACAGGATCAGTATTAAGTTTAGGTATTAAATAATTGCCGACACCAGCAAAAATAAATGAAAGAATAATGATCCAGAATAGGATCTTAAAAACTTTACCGTGCGCACCATCACGCAACTTATCAGTTAACATTTTTTAATTATCTCCGTAGCACTTGCTACACATGGTGAAAACAAACTTACCAAATTATAAAAGAATTGCTACTAAAATTAAATTGCACAATTCACATAGATGCGCTTTTGCAAAAAAAAATCCCCGAATTTTTCGAACTCAGGGATCTTTTGACAAACAAATAAAATTATTTGTTTACGATATCCTTTAATGGCTTGCCTGCCTTGAATGCAGGAACCTTAACTGCAGGGATCTGTACAACTTCACCAGTACGTGGGTTACGGCCTGAACGAGCGGCTCTATCACGAACTAAAAAATTACCAAAACCGATTAAAGTTACAGTCTCACCTTTTGCTAATGCATCCTTTACTGAATCTAAAAATGCATTTACTGCTGCAGCTGAATCTTTGATAGTTAAACCTGACTTCTTAGCGATGCTATCAACTAATTGACTTTTATTCACAATATACTCCTAATTAGGTTTGTTAAATTGCGCGTATTTTATGTTAACGCTTGAGCCTAAAGCCCTTAAGCTATTATGCACGTGTTTTGCGCTGTTTATAGATTTATTATTTCGAAATATTGATCTGCATCGAATTTTTGACAAAAAAAAGAGGGGTAAAAGTACTATCAGAATGCGGTTTTGTTAATTTTTTGTAAAATAAACTCCTCGTTTGAAGTTCAAATTTGTTCATTTGAGGAGTTAAATTTGAATTATTTCAAGAAAATCAAAGTTTCTTTTACAAAGAACTAATCTTTTTTCTTGTCATGCTCTCTTATATAAGCTAACAAAGGTGGCAAGAGATCATCTTCAATATGAGCTACTTTTTGTCTTAAAACATAAGCATTGTCATCTTTCAAATACTCTAAGTTGTCCTGACACTCCATCAGCATAGGCAGAGTATTCTCTACGCTTACACATAGCGGTTTGATGATCTTCAAAAATGCTTCTGGGTTAACCACCTTATCTGAATTTACCTCAGGAGCTATCTTCTCTAAAACTTTGATTAGAGCATCAGCTGAACCTACAATCTTTTTGATTTCATCATCTATTGTATTTTCATCTTTGTTTTCTGTTTGCTCATCATCAAATTTTACAAAAGTTTCAGCTTCTTTGTCTAAAGATGCTTTATTCTCGATGTCTTGATTATTCTGGGTGTTGCTCATTTGTTTATTCCTACAGAACAATGTTCATACTATCTTCTTTCTTTTTTCTAGAACCTTTTGATGGTTGCTTTTTATCTTTCAAAAGCCAGCTAGTAGTTGGCATGAATGTATAAGGATCATGCTCTAAAGCTGTCTTTAAAACATCTTCAATTCTAGATACTGGTTTAATTGTCATTTTCTCTTGAACTACAGGAGGAATGTCCCAAAGATCTTTTTCATTCTCCTTTGGGATCATTACTGTCTTAATACCACCTCGCATAGCTGCAAGTAGTTTCTCTTTCAAACCACCAATTGGCAGCACATCACCACGTAAGGTGATCTCACCTGTCATTGCAACATCAGATCTTACAGGATTTCCTGTTAGAGCAGATACGACTGCTGTTACCATACCAACACCTGCTGAAGGACCATCTTTAGGTACAGCTCCTTCTGGTACGTGAACATGTAAATCGCAGGTCTCAAAGAAATCCTGATTTAAGTGCAAATCCTTTGATAAGGTTCTAACTACAGTAATTGCTGTAGAGATTGACTCTTTCATTACATCACCTAACTTACCTGTTAACTGATGTTTACCCTTACCTTCGTTTGCTACTGCCTCTAACTGTAGAATGTCGCCTCCAAGTGTTGACCAGGACAAACCGTTGACGATACCTACCTTGCTTTCTTTTAGCTTTGAGGTGAAGTCATACTTCTCAGGTCCTAACATTCTGTGAATGTCTTCGATGGTTACATGTGTAGCCTTAAGTTTCTTAGCTTTAGGATTTTCGATCATCAAATCTTTAATGGTCTTTCTGATAATCTCTGTTAGGGTACGCTCTAATTCACGCACTCCAGCCTCATGAGTGTAGTAACGAATTAAGTGTAATAACACATCATCAGCTATAGTGATCTCTTTTTCACCTACATTTGCTAAACGTAACTGTTTAGGGAACAAATGCTCTTTAGCAATATGGAACTTTTCATCTTCTGTATATGAAGATAAGTCGATGATCTCCATACGATCTAATAAAGGTCCTGGGATGTTATATGAATTTGCTGTTGTCACGAACATGACATTAGACAAATCATAATCAATCTCTACATAGTTATCTTCAAAGGTAGAGTTTTGCTCAGGATCTAAAACTTCTAATAAAGCTGCAGACGGATCACCATGAACAGATGACACAACCTTATCAATTTCATCTAATAAGAACAGAGGATTGTTTACACCAACCTTTGCCATATTAGAAATAATGCGACCTGGCAGAGCACCTATATAGGTTCTTCTGTGACCACGGATCTCTGCTTCATCGTTAACGCCACCTAAAGCTACTCTTACAAACTTTCTGCCTGTAGCTTCAGCAATAGACTTACCTAATGAGGTTTTACCAATACCTGGAGGCCCCATTAAACAAATGATAGGTCCATGCAGTCTATCTGCTCGTGACTGAACAGCTAAATACTCTAAAATCTTATCTTTAACCTTAGTTAAACCATAATGATCTCTGTCTAAGACCTCTTTAGCCTTCTTTAAATCATGATTTACCTCTGAGCAGTCAAACCAAGGTAAAGATAACAAGCAATCAATATAGTTTCTTACAACAGAGTACTCAGATGAGTTAATGCTCATTGAGTTTAGTTTTCTGATTTCTCTTTCAATGCGTTTATGGACGTATTCAGGAGCCTTTAGCTCCTCATTTCGTGTCATAAAAGCTTGAACATCATCATCCTCTGAAACAGATACACCAAGTTCTTTCTTAATTGCTTTTAACTGTTCTGCTAAGAAATACTCTTTCTGATTCTTTTCCATTGATTTCTTTGCTAAATCAATGATTCTGTTCTCAAGTTCAGATTTATATGAATATCCATTTAAAGCACTGATTAAAATGCGTCCACGCTCTACAGAATTCAATGAGGATAAGAGCATGTACTTAGTTTGTGTATCAAGCTTTAAGATCTGTGTTAAGGTATCAGTTAGTTTTGATAAAGAACTCTCTTCTAAAATCGATGATATTAAGTGTTTTGGAACTGAATCTTCAATTAAAGCTCTTGAGGTCTTATCAGATGAGTCAATTGCATACTGCAAACATGACTTTAATACAGATAAAGTATCTGCAACATCTTTATCAGACTGAACTTCTTCATCTAGTACCTGAATTCTTGCTTTTCTAAAAGGTACATTCTCATCATCAATGATTTCAATTAACTTAATTCTTTCAAAACCTGAAATTAAACACTGATGAGTATTAGCATCTTTCTGAGTCATGCTCAAAAGCTTGCAAATTACACCTGTTTTGTGCAAATCTTTAAATTCAGGTTTTTCATCAGCTTCGTTTAACTGGCAGAAAACAGCAACATTGTGCTCATCTTGCTCCTGAGCATAGGAAAACGCAGCAATAGAGCTATCTCTTGCAGCTGTAATTTGTAATTTTGAATTAGGAGTTATGATAAGAGCCCTTAAAGTAATTAAAGGCAAAATCATTTCTTTCGAACTATTCTTAGATGAACCATTCTTAGCAGTACTACGTCTATTTGTAGCTTTCTTTGTGACTGTTTTAGTTCTTTTCTTTGTATTTTCTGTCATGATCTTCCAGTATTAAGAGAAACTCTCTTATAGATAAAAATCTGAATATAAATAAAGCTGTGTAAGATAAAAAAGCCCCTCAATCGTGCTTGAAGGGCCTTATCTGTAAATAGTATTATTAAGAGTTAGACGCGATTTCAAAATCGTCTTTCTTAATAACTAAAGGCTCTTGATGATTTTCAACTGTATTCTTGTCAACAATTACCTTTTCTACATTCTTAACCGAAGGAATATCATACATGGTATTTAAGAGTAATCCTTCTACAACAGAACGTAAGCCTCGAGCACCGGTGTGACGTTTGATAGCGCTATCAGCAATTGCATTTAAAGCCTCTGCTGTAAACTCAAGTTTTACATTCTCAAACTTAAACATAGCTTCAAACTGTCTGATGATTGCGTTTTTAGGCTCTCTTAAAACCCTAATTAACTCATCACGGTTTAGTTCTGATAATGCTGTAATTACAGGTAAACGACCTACAAATTCTGGAATGATACCAAACTTTACTAAATCATCAGGCTCAACCTTCTTGTACTTGTCAGAAAGAGTTAACTTATCGTCTTTACCGTATACCTCAGCACCAAAACCGATACCTGCTTTCTTTGACACTCTCTTCTCAACAATCTTATCAAGACCATCAAAAGCACCTCCACAGATAAATAAAATCTGTGAAGTATCGACTTCGATATTCTTCTCTTGAGGATGTTTTCTGCCACCATTTGGTGGAACTGAAGCAACTGTGCCTTCAATCAGTTTTAACAGAGCCTGCTGAACACCTTCACCTGAAACATCACGTGTGATTGAAGGGTTCTCACTCTTACGGGCAATTTTATCGATCTCGTCGATGTAAATAATGCCTTTCTGAGCCTTTTCTACATCAAAATCGCAATTCTGTAGTAATCGCACAATTACGTTTTCTACATCTTCACCAACGTAACCAGCTTCAGTCAAGGTAGTAGCATCTGATATAGCAAATGGTACATTTAAGTATCTTGCTAAAGTCTGAACCAGTAAGGTCTTACCAGAACCAGTTGGACCTACCAAAAGAATATTAGATTTTCCTAACTCAACGTCAGAATCAACACCTGAATGACGTAATCTCTGATAGTGATTGTATACAGCCACAGATAGAACTTTCTTTGCATCATCCTGACCAATTACATACTCATCAAGATGTTTTGCAATCTCATGTGGTGTTGGAACATTATTTAAATCAATACCGCAAGCAGAATGCTTGTCTTTATTATCAAGTCCCTTAGCGGCTAACATCTCATAGCATTGCTTGATACAATCAGAACAAATACAAATGCCGTCTCTTGCTCTAATTAAGGTTCTTGTGTCTGAGGCTGCTTGACCGCAGAACAGACAAGTGCTTTTTTTCTGTTCTGACACGATTACTCACCCTTCTTTGAATTAAAATCGGCTATCTCAGCACGACTTGAAATAACTTTGTCGATTAGACCATACTCAAGAGCTTCCTGAGCTGTCATGAAATTATCACGCTCCGTATCGCGTGTGATATCCTCAATACTCTTGCCAGTGTGTTTTGCAAGAATACTGTTTAATGTATGCTTAATGCGCTGTGTCTCATGAGCATGGATCATAATATCAGTAGCTTGACCTTTGAATCCGCCTAAAGGCTGGTGAATCATAATTCTTGCATTAGGAAGAGCAAATCTCTTTCCTTTAGCGCCACCCGTTAATAAAAATGATCCCATTGAACAAGCCTGTCCCATACATAGGGTGCAGACATCAGGCTTTATATATTGCATGGTGTCGTAAATTGCAAGACCTGCAGTTACTACGCCACCTGGAGAATTGATATACAGATAGATATCCTTGTCAGGATCCTCTGATTCTAAGAAAAGGAGCTGTGCTACGATCAAATCTGACATATGATCTTCAACCTCACCTGTCAGAAAGATTACTCTGTCCTTTAACATTCTTGAGTAAATATCAAAAGATCTTTCTCCACGAGCTGTCTGCTCGATAACCATTGGCACTAATGTAGATGCCATTCTTTCTTGATCTTCTGAATTGAACATATGTAGCATAGCTCCTTAATTAATATTTAAGTGTGTTATTAGCGATGGTTAACTAACTGATCGAAGGTCATTTCTTCTTCGCCATCAGCAGCTTTTTCCATTACCTTAGCAACAACTTCTGACTCTAAAGCTGCGTTCTGAACAGCATCGAACTGAGTCTTGTCCTTACGGATCTGCTCTTTTAATTCAGCAGGATCTTCGTAAGCACCAGCGATCTGCTCTAACTGAGCCTCAATGAACTCATCAGAAGGTTTTGTTAAGCCTAAGCTCTCAACAATCTTACGAACGATAGCACCTAAGCGAGCACTCTTAACAGCCTCATCATTGAACATATCATCTTTCTTCAATGAATCTGGTAACTTCTTCATGCCATAAGCACGCATCTGCTGCTCGAAGTTTTTTGCTAAACGCTCTTTCTCAGACTCAACATAAGCCTCAGGTACAGCGAACTCGCCATACTGAGCTACTAAAGCATCGAATAACTTACCACGAGTAATTGTGTACTTAGCACGATTTAACTCACGCTCCATATTCTTGCGTAATTCTTTCTTGAATGTATCTAAAGAGCCATCTTTTACGCCGAATACTTTAACGAAGTCTTCGTTAACTTCTGGCAAAGATAACTCTGAAACTGAGTTAACAACAATGTCAAACTCTGCATCCTTACCCTTTAAATTCTCTGCGTGGTAGTCCTCTGGGAACTTAACTTGAATGGTGAACTTGTCGCCTGCCTTGTGACCTTCGATCTGCTCTGTAAAACCAGGAATCATCTGAGTCTCACCAACAGTTAATGAGAAGTTTGAAGCCTTACCGCCCTCGAACTCAACACCATCGGTACGACCTGTAAAGTCGATTGATGCACGAGTGCCCTTAGAAACTACTGCACCATCCTTTACCTGCCACTTACCTTGCTGCTTACGTAAAGTCTCAATCATATTGTCTACGTCAGCGTCTGTTACAGATGCCTTAATGCTCTTTAACTTTAAGTCTTCAAATGGCTTTAACTCTAACTCTGTGTTAACTTCTACAGTTGCCTCATAAACGAACTCTTCGTCGTTCTTGAAAGTAGCTTTCTTAACTTCAATCTTAGGATAGCCAACAACTTCTAGCTTTGACTCTTTAATAGCCTGACCTAAAGTCTCGTTTACTAATGAATCATAAGCATCTGAATAAATCTGACCGCCAAACTGCTGCTCTAAAACTTTAGTTGGAATGTGGCCCTTACGGAAACCATCGATTCTTGCATTTTTAGCGTACTTGCGGAAACTAGCGTCATATGCCTTTTTAACATCTTCTGCTGGCACAGTAACGGTTAGAAGGTGCTGAACGCCCTCTTTTTTCTCGGTTGAAACCTGCATCGTTTACCTCTATGTCTAGGTTGCAGTAATTAACAAACATCATTGACGCAGCGGAGTAATAAACTGTGCTGTACGTCTTTAAATATAAACTGGGATATTATACAAGCCTAACAGCATCTAATCAATGTACAAATTTTTCGCATTCTTTGAATTTGTATGTTCTGTCAGCTTTGTTTTAAATTGTTTTGTAACTCTTTTGTTTTTTTCATCTGCTTATTTGTCATTCTATCTTTGAATGAACTCTAATTGCATTGTTATCTGCCTTATGTTTATTACCATTGGTTGTTTACAAGCAAAATTGGTTGTATGCTTTTTTTAGGTTTCAACCTTAACAACGCGATTAGATGATAATCTAAATTTATTCTACATTATGGAATATTAACAATAATTTTGAGAGTTCAAAAATGATAACATCACTTGGCATAATTGAAGGGTACTACGGCAGGATCTATACTGAAGCTGAACGCCAATCACTTATTTCCTTCATTAGTGACATAGGATACAGTTATTACATTTATGCTCCTAAAAATGACTGTTCTCTAAGACTTAAATGGGACGATAAATTTTCAAAAGAAAAAATTGATTTCTTAAAAAGATTGTCTTTGTACTGTAAAAATAACTCAATTGAGTTTGGTATTGGAATATCACCTTTAGCCATTACATCTGATCTGAAAAAATACTTACCTATTCTTTTGAATAAAGTTGATTTTTTTGTAAAAGAGCTAAAAACAAAAGTAATCGCTATTCTTTTTGATGATATTAAGCTTTATACAGACGATGAAGGAATTCATCAAAAAGAAATCATGAATAAAATAGCTTCATATCTTGCATCAAATTTTCCTAGTACAAACGTAAGACTTGCTTTTTGTCCTACTTACTACAGCTTTGATCCCATCCTAGATAAATGCTTTGGTAAAAGACCTTCGTCATACTTTCAAGAAATTACAAAAAATCTTAACAAAGATGTAGAAATATTTTGGACAGGTAATAAGGTTTTATCAAAAGAGATCACTGATAAAGATATCAATAGTATCAATTCTCTTTTAGGCAGAAAGGTAACAATTTGGGATAACTATCCAGTAAACGACGGCAAATTTATCTGCAAGCATATTTACACAAAAGAATTTAAAAACAGAATAGCGCTTGATGGTGTAGCCTTTTCACATGCTGTAAACCCCATGTTAGAAGCAGAGCTTACCAAAGTTGCTATTGCGACTCTTCCTTTGTGCTATAAAAACGAAAGTAACGAGAAAAAACAACAGCTAAGACATAGCTTATTAAACTCTATGTTCAATAACAAAGCAGATCTGCTCTTAAAATATCTTGATGTCCTAAATGATGAAGGCATTGATGCATTCACGGATAAGATGAAAGAAGAGTTGAAAACTCTACTTTCAAACATTAACACCAAAGCAAAACATGAAATTTTAGACTTTCTATCAGGAGTCTATAAGTTCGATCCTGCGTGTCTCACTTCATAATTTCTGAAAATTGTACTCTTGTATTGATTTTTCTACTCTTTTTGGAGTTAAAATCAATATATTTCATGAAGGACTGAGTATGATCAAAGATGCTAGCTTTTATATAAAAAGAATTAAAGATCTTCCCTCTTCACTAGTTGAGGTCATACGAGAACTATATAAGGAAGTGTCCTCTCACCGATTTATCTGTATATCTATGCAGGAGCTTTGTCAAAAGCTTGAACTAGATTATACAGAAAAAAGTTTTGAAGACAACTGTCAAAAGAACTATGTCTGCATCAATACTTATTTAGAGATGTTAGGCTTAAAACTGGTTCCTTGTTCAATTCCTGTTGATTTGTCTTTTTATGACAAAATTTTTATCACTCCTAAACCAAATCTTAATAATGATGAAGATTGTGCGGCTGTAAGGGCTCTTATCAAAGAAAAAAGAACTCCTACACAAAGTGATGCTGTTCATATCAGCAGAATGAACAACAAATTATCTAACTACAATGTCATGTTAAGAGTTTTTGAAGGTTTATTTGTGGTTAGTTCTTCAAAACTAGATCCGCACCAAAGACTTGCGATGAACAATGTTTTAAGTGAGCTTGAATTGCCAAAGGAAGGTTTAGGCTACTTAAGAGCTTGTTATACCTACGCTAGTGAATATAGAAACAGGCATTGTAACTATAAGAACAGTCAATACTGCTTTAAACCTTTAAATGACGAACAGCAAAAAAGAGTAAGCAGGTATTTAGCAGTTATTTCTGCATCAACCTCATACAGGGAACCTTTAAATAAAGATTATCCTTATTTATCTGATTTAGAGGATGAGTTAAAGAAAATTGCTCATACCCAACCAGCCAGAATTGACAATAACGCTCACATACTAGCTAAGGCTGATATTGAAGCTTTTACACTTGAAAACAGATTTTCAAGTGTAAGGCAGTCTTCTTATAACTATCTGTTCACTTTTGTAAATGGAAAAAAAGAAACAGCTTCATCTGAAGATATTGTCTCAAAAATAGCAGATAATTCTCCTATTAAAGAGAATAAACTAGTACTGAAAATATATTCAGCTATTGGAAAGTATGTAACTCCTAATATCACAAAGCTAATTCCTAGCAAGGATGACATTTCTCTTCATTATTTTGATGATATAAAAGAAAAGACTACTTCAAGAGTTATGCCTTGCCTTTATATTACGGACAATAAAGAGCTGTGTTTAACATACCCATGCATGGTTTACAGAAATGACAAAGATCATGGCTTAAAAGCAGGAATGCTGGACAATGCCTTTGTAGCCTATCTTAATAATTCAACACTGTTACCAATTGGAGAAAGAGGAAATCTCGATTTAGTAACAGTTACATCAGCTAAAACCAATGATGCTATTCTCTTTTATACTTTCTTTTTAAGACTGATCCTCAATAATATTTTTATATCATTTGACGAAAAAGAAAATGCTAAAGCTCTAGCTGAATTAGAAGAAGAATATAAAAAATCAGAAAAGAGAGAACTTCTCTTTGTAAGAGGACTTTATTTTGCCCTATTTGAATGCTGTAAAAATCAAATTACAATTGATGAGCTTACCTCAAAGGCTCTTTTTGAATTTCCTCCAATAAATTATTTAGCAGCTAATGTTTTATTAACAAATAACGACAAACTTTCAATCTCAGAACTTTATGAAAAAGCTCCTGTTATTTTTTACAACCTAGTTTTTAAGGAGCTAAATGAGGATCAAAAGATTTCATCTTTGTTTAAGGGAATAAAGCCTAAGACCAAACATTTATCTTTATATATTCATAAGCTAATTCATAAAGAGTTCGATAGTAATAGCATAGATAGCTATATTTACATTGGTAAAAAGCCTTTCAAAAAAAATGAGAGTCAAAAACTCAACAATATGATGTTATTCGACAGCCCTGCACACGGTTTTTCAAGTAATATCTGCAAACCTTTGTGGGTTCTGTTAGGTCATCCTATTTTTTCTAATTTATTTATGCCTTTGTTCAGTAATGAAGCTGCAGCAAGGTTACTAAACAAAGAAGTTATCGCAGATCTTTCATCTCATTCTGAATTAAGAGATCTTATCTGTTCTAAAATCAATGTAATTAAGTTTTTAGGTAATCTTGAAAGTGGTAATCAAACAATACTAGCAAATTTAGTTTCAGGAAAACTGACAAAACTTGACGAACAGATTATCAAGAGACAATTAAAAGATTTTACTTTCACTAAATATGATCAACTTTGTGATATTTTCAAAATTGACTACTCATATACTGCAAATGAAACTATTGAAGAATGTTTACCTACTTTAGGGCTTATGGTTGTGCCTATTGATCGTGCTCTACCAAAGGTTGCAAGAAATAAGTTAAAGTACCATAAGATCATTTCTACTCACTTAGGCGAAAATTCAGTTGACCATGATTTTTTAAACAAGCTATGTGCAGCTCAAATGGCTTTTATTATTTTCTCCTTTATTGTTCCTGTAAGTGTCGCTGAGGTAAAACTCTCAAGATATATGGAACTTACAGCAGACCAAAATGTATTTGCAATAAACTTCTTTAATACCTTAAGAGATCTCATGAAAGGATGTAAACCTTTTGATGAAAAGTTCTATAGAACCTTATATGCTGAACAAAAGAATAATAAAAACTTTAGATTAAGCTTAAATTATTTAAAGAAATTAGCTACAGAAGAAGTAAGCACATCTCCTCTTAAAAATTATCTAGAAAACAAATTTAATGAAGTGTTTAGTTATCTATCTTCAAGACCTGCCTCAGTAATCGATAATAGTAAAGAGGATACAGTTCAAAGTAAGACGAAACAGTCTTTATCTAAACAAGAAGAGAACTTATCTTCAAGTTTTGAAAAATCTTCACTTGTTAAGACCTCAGATCATAGTTTCTTTAAGACAACAAGCTTTAATTTAAAAAAGCTCGATACTTCTCTTATTGAATCAAAATTAAAAGAAAGCTCCCAAATTCAAGATGTAATCAGCAAAATTAGAAATGATTATAATGGTGTAGACGAGGATGTTGTTAACACATCATTAGATGATAAAGCTGATACTGGCTCAGTAACTGAGAATGTTGCTAATGCGAACAGCACTGAAAAGAACGAAATCAATGCTACTCAAAATTTATCTGCTGATGCAAGCAATAATGAAGATAAATATACTTATCCATCAGAGAATTGTAAAAAACTAGTTGATGCTATAAAGGCTCAAAACTGTGAAGTTATCGATCTTAACGAATTTACAGGAATTTGCACGAGCCTAAAATTTATGTCAAGAGATGCTGCCATTGAGGAAATCAACGACTGGGCTTATGAGAACTTCGACGATCCTTTATTTGATGTAGCTCCTGAAGAAAATTGTGTATACATTACAACAGATATATTAGACAAGCTGTAAAAGCATTGTAGAAAAGAAAAAAGGAATAGTTTTTTCTAAGTGGTGCCGACAGCACCACTTTTTGTTTAAGATTTACCAAATCTATATCTGTAAAAGAATAGAGGAGGAACTGCAATACCTAAACTAATTGCAAGCATAATACCAAAACATCTCATACCATGATGCATGATAAGGTAAGCTTCTTGCACAAGTTCTGTCTGTGCATCTTCAATAATTCTTGCCATAGCAATCAGACACTGATAAGCATCCATACCAGGGATAAGAGAAATAATTGAAGCTACTGTGAAGATAACTCTTGTTACTTTAAGTTTTGGAGCGATATAAATAAACAGCAGAGATGTAACAGAACAGGCAATGAAAGTTGATACAACAACTTCAAGACCACAACCTAAGAATAAAAATGTTCTTAAGCAACGGGTCACAGCTCCACCTAAAGCCACAAAACCTAAATACTTAACAGGAACTTGGAACAGCATTGCGAAGGCTACAGCAATAAATGATGCACAGCCAGTTTCCATAGCCCATCTTATTAAGAATTCAGTTGTAAAATTTAAATCTAACATTGAAACAAACTCCAACTAAATCCACATTAGATATAAAGCACCTAATAGTCCAGAAGCTGCACATGCTGTCAGGATGATTGAATAAACAAGTCTCATCACACCAATTTCCAAGTATCCTTTGAAGATATCCAAGAAACCATTCATGTAAGGGAAGCCAGGAACTAAAAGTAAAGTTGTAGCCATGATTGCTAATCGAGTTTCTTCGGCTGACGCATTTAGGACATATGTACACATAATATAGGTTGTGGCACAACCTAAGAATGCACAAGCCATAAATACAAAGGTCTCGAAAAAGCCCTTCTTTAACAGCCAAAACTTAAAGAACATCAACATAAAACCGCCAATTAAAGCAGCTAGGCATACTGTTGCAGTACCACCATTACAGTAAGCGAAAGCAGCTGCTGCAAAAGCTTCAATTGGGATTAACATGTTCTTGTTATAGTGAGCAGGTCTTACAGCTCTGATCTTGTGGTAGATAAGATCAAGATCTGTAATTTCCCCACTAATTACATCATTAGCGATGAAATTAAGTCTTGTAACACTGTTCATGTTAATGCCAAGACTTTTAATCTTAGCAATTCTCTCAGCGTAGTGACTATTACCATCACAGCATCTTACTAAAAAGAAAGAACGGGTTAAGGTGAATTCAGGATTGATGACATGCATTGCTTTTGCCATATCATGACAACAACGCATAATAAGGCGTGTTTCTGCACCAGCTAGAGCCATACGCCATCCAAAAGTGCACAGAATTTTTGTTTTTTTATTAAGATCCGAACTGGTATCTAAATCTATATGAGGCATTTTTGGTAAAACTCAAATTAGTTATAAACACACTCTAGTTTTTGTTCTTTATCAGAGCTATGTACTCTTGCATGTGACCATTCATGCTCTTCGATCTTGCCATCGGCATTCTTAATATAAATATTCATAGGGCAGTGCTCAGGCTTTTCAGCAAGCTCAACACCTTCATCGTCCCAAGAAGCTTCCATTACAGCACATGCTGAAAATGGAACAGAAACAAATAAAAAAGCGCTAACAGACAATAATTTAATATTCATATTGTTCTCCACGTCGAAAATTAAGATTTTTTGTTGGCAGTTTAAAATATCTGAACTGCCAGGTAGCTAAATAATATACTCTTATTTTTGTGATATAGCACACAAATATTAGTTAATAAATGATCATTTTGAGTGAAAATCAGTCTTCTTATTTATGCAACTACAATGTTTGTTTAATTTTTTTTACGCAAATCTGTGCAATATTCCTTATTTTGTCTGGTCAATAATAAAGAATAAATTTCATAGTTATGATAAAATTAAGAGAAATGAGGCCTAACAGTCGTTAGGCTTTGTTTTTTATTTCTTGTTTATTCCAATGGTATTTATTAAATGTCATCTCTTGCCCTGTTAGTTATTTATATATCAGTCGGCGCTGTACTTGGTATTGCTTTAGGTCAATTAAAGTACAAAGGTGTCGGTCTGGGAATTGGCGGTGTGCTGTTCTCAGGTATTTTAGTCGGACACATTGCAAATCATTATTTTGGTTTCGAGTTACACGTACCAGGCGGTGTAACTGCAGAAGCTAGCATTCTGCACTTCTTACAAGAGTTCGGCTTAATGCTGTTCGTTTACGCAATTGGTATTCAGGTAGGTCCAAGTTTCTTTGCGGCTTTACGTGGTAATGGCTTGAAGCTTATTTCTTTAGCAGTATCTATTATTGTTTTAGGTTGCTGTATTGCTTTAGCATTATTCTATTGTGGTATCGTAACACCAGATGCAATGGTTGGTATGTACTCAGGAGCAATCACAAACACTCCTGCATTAAGCGCTGCAAGCCTTATGGTTACTGATATTGGTACAGCATTGCAAGGTTTAGGTAAAGACCCTATCGCCTTAGGTTTAGACGTAACTAAAGTTCCAAAAGCTTACGCTGTTGCTTATCCTTTCGGTGTTTGCTCAATTCTGATTACAATGATCTTAATTCGTTCTTTATTTAAGGTAAGTGTTGACGGCGAAGGTCAGGCTTATCATGATAGCAAGAACGCAGGTCGTGATGCCCCAATCGTATCAAACGTACAGGTTGAAAACTCAGAGTACATTGGAAAGACCATTAACGACATTCCATGTGTAAAAGAAGGTACAGTTATCTGCTCTCGTATTAAGAGAGATGGTGTGTTGTCAGTTCCTTCAAAAGATTTAGTTCTTCAAAAAGGCGATCTTTTACACTTAGTTGGTGGTTCAAAGTTTGTATCAAAAGCATCAATTGCTTTAGGTACTGAAACAAAAGACGTTTTAACAACACACGGTTCTACAATTTCAGTTCGTCACTTAATCATTACCAATAACAATGTAATGGGACGCACCTTATCAGATTTAGATCTTGAAGGACACTATAACTTAGTAGTTTCTCGTGTTTTCCGTTCTGGCGTTCAGTTTATGCCAACCCCAGACTTAAAGTTAGCTTTAGGTGATGAATTAAACGTTGTAGGTACTGTTGATAACATTAAAAAGGCAGGTAAAGTTGTTGGTAACTCATCTGCTACCATGAATCACGTACCAATGATGCCTATTTTCATTGGTCTGTTTGTTGGTATGTTATTAGGTTCTATTCCTATTCCAATTCCTGGTGTTCCTTCTCCAATGAAGTTGGGTGTTATCGGTGGTACTCTGATTGCAGCAATTTTACTTGCAAGATTCGGTGATACATGGACAGGGAACAAGATGCATTGGAGACTTCCAACTGCTGCTTTATCAGCATTTAAAGAAATCGGTATTACCCTGTTCTTAACTATTGTTGGTATTAACGCAGGTGCTAACGGTTTCTGGGAAGAATTAACTCAAGGCTTAGGTTTACATTGGATGGCTTGGGCAACCTTAATCTCAATTATTCCATTACTGATTGTAGGTTTTGTTGGCTACAAGTTACTCAAGGTAAATTACCTAGTATTGTCTGGTGTTCTAGCTGGTTCTTACACTGATCCTCCAGCACTAGCATACGCAAACAACATGTACAAAGATGCTGAAGCTTCATCAATTGGTTACGCTACAGTTTATCCTTTTGTAATGTTCCTACGTATTCTGTCTCCACAGATCATGTTAATTATTGTTTCATCAACTTTCTAATAATAGATGACATTGAATAACATTAGTGAAATCCGCCCGCACCGAGTAAATGCGGGCGGCATTTTTATAGCCTTACTAAAAGGTGCATTGCAGCCTTTATCATGTGTTGTGACTGTACCTTTAACTTTACTCTTTCCTTCATTAACAACTTTCTTCTTGTACCATGTTTTCTCAAAACAAAATGACAAGATTTTATCCTTCAAAAAAGGTCTTAAATTTGATTTTAAGGCAATGCTAGGTACAGAAATTCTTTATCTATTAGGTCTAACAGCCCTTTTCCGATATTTCTGTTACAAAGCAAGTGAATTCATTGAAGTATATAAGTACAAAGCTGTTAGAAATCCAACATTGCAGATAGCTACACCAGAGCAATTAGAATATTCTCACGCTCTTACAACGCTTATAAGCACAATTGCTGTAACAATTATTATTTTACAAATCATAATTATGGCTTACAGCTTTATTAAGGCCTATGACGTAGACAGGAGAGTCTCAACAGAACATCCTCTGAAGATAGTTTTTAGCACTATTTTCAGAAATCTGCCTGTGTATATTCTGTTTACCGTAGCTCTCATTTATGTCTTCGCAATCATTGAGACCTACTTTGCAAAATATAAATTACTGCATATTGAAGGTTATATTCTTGGTAAAGATAATTTTGATCCAGCTATAACTTTTATGGTCATAAGAATTTTTGTTTTGCATATTTCTATATATGCACTAAATTTATTTACATTTTGTGCTCTAAACATAAGAGAAAAACTTAAGTTTAGGAATTAAAAAATACTTTTTATATTCTAAAAACTGTTTTGTATCAATAATCGCACAATGTAAAAAATTTTCTTTTAATGTCAGCTGATAAAGAATATAATTCACTGACATTTTACTTTGACTATTTTTTAGACAATTAGTCTGTATCACTGCTTATCATATTCACAGCTAAATGATGACTGCCAATGTGATAAACGCTACTTTAAAAACTGAGGTTATATGAGCACATCAATCAGTTATGCCAAGGCAGGCGTGCTTAACTTTTTAGGCAGCGCTCCAGCTTGGTATAAAAATGTAATTATTGCTTTCTTAATCATAAACCCAATCGTTGCACAATACTCACTGTTTGTAGCAGGTTGGTTATTGGTTATTGAATTCATTTTCACTCTTGCTATGGCTCTTGACTGCTACCCTCTTGAGGCTGGTGGTCTTTTAGTAATTGAAGCTTGCTTTATCGGCATGTGCGATATGCACCATGTTACAAAAGAGATTGAATCCAATCTTGAAGTAATCATGCTGCTGATGTTCATGGTTGCAGGTATTCACTTCGTTCGTGATTTCTTGCTGTTCTTCTTTACTAAGCTATTGGTAAAAGTAAGATCAAGTGTGCTTTTAGCTTTAATGTTCTGTTTCATGTCAGCTATTTTGTCAGCTTTCGTTGATGCTTTAACAGTTCTTGCTATCATTATTTCTACTTGCGTTGGTTTATATCAGCTGTACATGTCAATCATCACAGATAACAATGCAATGTCTATGCTCGCTAATAACGACAGCATCGTACCTGAAGAGCACAAAAAGAGCTTAGATGAGTTCAGAGCTTTCTTACGTAGCATTTTGATGCATTCAGCTGTAGGTACTACCTTAGGTGGCGTATGTACAATTGTTGGTGAGCCTCAGAACTTAATCATCGGCGATGTTTGCGGATGGAAATTTATCGATTATGCATTACGCATGGCCCCAATCTCAGTTCCTGTTTTAGTTTGTGGTTTAATTACATGCTTTATCGTTGAGCACTTCAAACTCTTTGGTTATGGTCATAAGATGCCTCAGGCTGTTTATGACATCATGGTAAAGAAGGATGAAGAGCAGACTAAGTCATTAACCAAGCGCGATAAGTTAAATCTTATTGTTCAGTTTTGCTGTGTAATCTGGTTAGTTGTAGCTTTAGGTTTCCACTTAGCATCTGTAGGTGTTATCGGTCTATCTGTTATCATTTTAGCAACAGCTCTTTGCGGTATTACTTCAGAAGGTCCTGTTGGTAAAGCTTTCACTGAATCAATGCCTTTCTGCGCTTTATTATGCGTTTTCTTTACTGTCGTAACAGTAATTTCAACACAGAAACTGTTTGATCCAATTATTGCATGGGTATTCTCCACTCCTAAAGAGTTACACTTACCTATCTTCTATATGGCAAACGGTATCATTTCATCAGTATCTGATAACGTATTCGTAGCCACCATTTATATTGAACAGGTTCGTGATTCTTTATTAAATGGTGTAATTACACCTGAACAATTTGACGAGTTAGCAATTGCAATCAACGCTGGCACAAACTTACCTTCAGTTGCAACTCCTAACGGTCAGGCTGCATTCTTATTCTTATTGACTTCACCTATTGCAGCTTTAATCAGATTACCTTACTTTAAGATGATGTACATGGCATTACCATATACTATCGTGTTAACTGTTGTAGGTCTTCTTGCAACCTGGTTCTTGATGCCAGAACTAACCGGTTGGTTAATTCGTGAAGGTTGGGTTCACGGTGCTTCAATTGAGTTAATCCAAGGTCAGATTAAGTAATCTGCCTTTAAATTTATTAACTTGGCTCTGCATTTGCAGAGCCTTTTTTATTCAAAAGATAAAAATTGCACAATAATGAGCCTTAACTCTAATAATATTGCTATACAAAATGATATTATTAGCGCCGGTAACCTTACAGAATAATAAATAAATTGGAGTCTACCTTGTTACAACTATTTAAAAGTATTTGCGCATCAAGATTCTGCTGGTTTTTGCTTTTCCTATCAGGAATTGCGCTAGAGGCTTGCGGTCTTTATTTTCAGTACGAATTGCATTTAAATCCATGTGTTAACTGCGTTTACGAGAGAGCTTATTTCTTAGGTTTTGTTGTGGCAGGTTTCATAGGCGCAATGGCTGCAAATTATGTTATTGTAAGATTCTTATGTGCTGCTGGATTCTTAGCAAGTGCTATTGGTGGACTTTTAGTAACATGGGAACACTACAGAGCCTACACCAGTACTTCTTTATTTGGTAATACCTGTAAGCTAGAAGCTCAATTTCCTGACTTTTTACCTCTAGACACCATTGCTCCTTGGATGTTTAAACCATTAGGTTTATGTTCTGATAAGCTTGATTGGGAGCTTTTAGGACAGAGCATGCCATTTTGGATCTTAATCGCATTTGCAAGTGCTACTGTTATTGCCATCCTAATGTTAATCAGTTTCTTTGTAAAAAAGAAAACAAGTAACTTTGATAGATTGTATAAGTAACGTTTTTAAAAGATCCTTTCGAGGATCTTTTTCATTTCCACATCTTATCTCCTCTCCATCAATAAATATTTTAATCTGCATATCCTTAACAAACATTATGCTATTTGCGTAACTAATTTTTAAGAATATTTAAACCAAGCAAAATTTTAAAATCTATAATAATAGTAATTATTACTATTATCAAGATCTTTAATGAGTTTAACTCTAGCATTAGATGGTATTTCAATAGACGTAGATACACTTTTTCATACCATTGATTGTGGTATAGCTGCATTTAGAATTTATGAGCAAAAAGTAATACTACGAATCATATCGTGGTTGAGCAATTTAACAGTGAATGTGAAAGAATTGTTGGTATTAACTTAGACAGCTTTACAAAATCTGTTACTGATTTTGAAGATCTTGTAACTCCAAAGTACAAAGCTGTATTAAAGAATATTTACTCACAGTTATCTAAAACAAAAGATGAGATTCAGTTTGAGCTTGAAATCGTTAATTTTATGCATAAAACAATCTTTCTTATGTCAAATGCTATTGCGCTTAATAAAGGCGATGATGACAGAGGTCATTACATAAGTGTCCAATCAGCATTCATGGATATTACTAAGTTAAAACACAAGAAAGAACTCATTAGTAATATTATCAGACATGATCCTCTCACGGACGTACTAAACAGATCAGCTTATGATTACGATATGGATCTGATTAAATGCGATTTTTCTAGCTATCATCTTCGTCCTCATGGAGGTAAATTCATCACCTTTGTTGTTATTGATATCAATGGATTAAAATTTATCAATGATGCTCTAGGACTCAGTAATGGTGATGAAAGTATAAAAGCGGTTGCAAATATTGTTCAAACAAGTCTAAAGAAGATCGGTGTTATATACAGAACCGACGGAGATGTGTTTTTTTGTCATATTAAAACACATGACAAATATGAAGTAAGAACTCGTTTAACTAGACTTCATGCTCTTACTGATAAATATAGTAGATATTTAATTAAACACATGTCATTATCATTAGTCTCTAAGACTTTTAGCATAGACGAAAGTGACATTGATATTAAGAAATTCATCCAAATTGCAGAACAAAGAATGTATGAAGCAAAACGCTTTAAGACAAGCTAAATCACCTGTCTATTCTCATTCTTCATACAAGCTTGAGTAAATTTCAACTCAAGCTTACAAAATCTCATTTCTATAAATCATCACATAAGTGCAAAAGTCGCCCTACATAAACTAATTATGCTATATAACAGTGCATTTTGTATTTAAAATAGTGGGAATTGATTGCTAATGATATTATCAACTAATAAGGTCAGTGAAATTGTTATTTTAGACGCATTCTTTATGAACTGACCGCTAATTTTATAAAAGGTAAAAGTACTTACTATGATTAAACTAGACCACATAAATAAATTCTACGGTGACTTGCACGTACTCAAAGATGTAAGTCTAGAAGTTGCCGAAGGTGAGAAACTAGTTATTATTGGACCATCAGGCTCAGGAAAATCTACTACAGTTCGTTGTATGAACTTTCTGGAAACACCAACATCAGGTCATGTTTACATTGATGGAAAAGAGCTAACACAAAAAAACAAAACTAAACTTATTCGTGAATACATGTCTATGGTATTCCAACAGTTCAACCTTTACCCTCATCTAGATGTTTTGCACAATTTAACTCTGGCACCAATCAAGATCTTCCATAAGAGCAAGGAAGAAGCTGAAAAATTAGCAATGCACTATCTTGAGGTTGTAGGTTTAAAAGATAAAGCTCATGTTTATCCAACTACTCTATCAGGTGGTCAGCAACAAAGAATTGCGATTGCAAGAGCATTATGTGCCCAAACAAAGATCATTCTGTTCGATGAGCCAACATCTGCACTAGATCCTGAAACCATTCAGGAAGTTCTAGATGTTATGATAAAGCTTGCTAAAGAATCAAATATCACCATGGTTGTAGTTACTCATGAGATGGGATTTGCCCGTCAGGTTGCTGACCGTGTGGTATTCATGGCAGACGGAACTATTCTTGAAGAAGGTACACCTGAACACTTCTTTACAGATCCTAAGAATGAACGAGTAAAACAGTTCTTAGGCAAGATATTAAAACACTAATTTCATTACGATTATGCTTTAAGGAGCTCTTATGAAATCATTAAAAAATTTACTTTCTTTAGGCGTTGCGGCTGCCTTAGGTATTGCTACATTTGCTTCAACTGCTTCAGCAGAAGCACCATCTGACGTAAAAGAAATCAAAGCTATTCAGGACAGAGGCGTTCTACGTGTCGGTGTTAAGAACGATGTTGTAGGTTTCTCTGTAAAAGATCCTTTATCAGGCGAGTACACCGGTTTTGAAGATACCTTAGCAACTTTAATTGCTAAAGAAATTGGTGAAGATGTTGAAGTTGAGTTTACAGCAGTTACAGCAGCAACCAGATCAGAGTTAATTGATTCAGGTGATCTAGACTGCGTATTAGCAACCTTCACCATTACACCAGAGCGTAAAAAGAACTGGGATTTCTCAACACCATACTATCAGGATGCTGTATCTGTACTAGTTGAGAATAAGAGTGAAATCCACCACTTAAAGGACTTACTTGGTAAGACTGTGGGTGTTTCATCAGGTTCAACCTCAGCAAAAGCTTTAGTTCAGGCTATGATCGATAACAAGATCCTAGATGGCAAGAACTTTAATGCTGATAAGTTCGATCCTGCGACCTGGACAGAAGGTGTTAAGTTCCACCAGTTTGATAACTATCCTGCAATCTCAACAGCATTAGCAGCAAACGAAGTTCAGGCATTCTGTGTTGATAAGTCAATTCTGAACATTTACAAGACTCCAAGCCGTGGTTTCATTGATGAGAAGTTCGCTCCACAAGAGTACGGCGTTGTAACTAAGAAAGGTTCAGGCTTATCAGCCTTCATAGATGGCTTAATCAAGAAATGGTTAGCTGATGGCACCATTGAGAAGCTAATCAAAGAGAACAATCTATAATTTTCAATTTTAGATTTGTTTAACTTGATAAGTTAAATAAGTTAACTTCAAATAAAAAGTTAGTAGGTTGCCCCTTTTTAGGGGCAACCATGTTTAAAAAGGATAAGTCAATGGGCAACTTATTTTCTTTAGATGCTTGGATGATGGTTTGGCACTTTAAAGAAACTTTTATTTTAGGTTTTTTAACCACAATAGGAGTTTCTCTGTCAGCCTTGCTTATATCTTTATGTCTAGGCATTATCTTTGGACTGATGGCTACATCTGGAAAAAATGCTCTTGCTGCCATTGCTCGTGTTTATGTTGAGTTTGTTCAAAATACCCCTCTATTGCTTCAGATCTGTTTTTTATACTATGCTTTGTCATTCTCAGGACACAGTATCGGAATTTTGATGTCAGGTATTATCTCTATTGGAATTTACCATGGAGCTTACATGGCAGAGGTTATCAGAGCAGGCATTCAGTCAATTAACAAAGGTCAGTTTGAAGCAGCCTATACTCAAGGTTTCAATTACTTTGGTACCATGTACTACATCATTTTGCCTCAGAGTATTAAGATCATCCTGCCTCCAATGGTAAATCAGGTTGTAAACCTAATTAAAAATACCTCCTGCTTGTACATTATTGGTGGTTCTGATTTAATTTCTCTAACCTACAGTTTTGTAACAGGTGCAAGCACCGGTGGTGCATATGGACCTGCATATTTAGTATGTGGTGTTCTGTTCTTTATCTTCTGTTACCCTCTGTCAAAGATGGCTTCAAGTTGGGAAAATAACTTAAAGAAGCGTGACAGAATGACACCAACTGCCAAATAGGAGATACCATGGAAACTTCACTATTACAAGAATGGATGGCAAGCTTTCATATTCTAAGCATTAATGCCATTATTATTTATATTCTAAAAGGTACCCTGTTTACAGTTATTATTTCTGCTATTGCTGTATTCTTGGGTGTTATCTTCGGTTCTATCTTAGCTTTAGTAAGAAACTACTGTAATGCTCCTAAGTACAGAGTATTCAAATACCTTGCTATTACCTACATTGAAATCTTCCGTAACACTCCTTTACTGTTATGGATTTTCATTTGTGTAGTTTTCTGCCCTGTTCCTTCAATTTTTGCGCATAAGCTTTTCGGACTAACAACAGTCGAAACAAAATTATTGTTTAAAGCCTCAATTGCTTTAATCTTATTTACTTCATCAGTTATTGCTGAAATTATACGAGGTGGTTTGAACTCAATACCTCAAGGTCAGTTTGAAGCTGGTTACTCACAAGGCTTTAATGTGGTTCAGGTTATGATTTACATTATTCTGCCACAAGCAATCCGTAATGTAGTTCCTACTCTGTTAAGTCAGATCATCACTACTATCAAAGATTCATCATACCTTGCTAACGTAGCAACAGTTGAACTTATGTCACGTGTAAGACAGATTTTAAGTTCTGCAAATATGTATAATGGCATTGGTAATATCAACGTTTCAGATGTATTTGTTCTTTATGGTTGTGCTGCTGTAATCTACTTTATTATTAACTTCAGCCTATCATTATTTGTACGCCACCTGAACGCAAAAAAAAGCAAGATCAAAATTACAGCTGTAAAAGCTTAATGAGGTAAGCTATGTCACATTATGTTGTAACCATCTCAAGACAGTTTGCTGCAATGGGTAGAACCATTGGTCTAAAAATGGCATCTAACTTAGGTATTGAGTTGCTTGATAGAGATATTGTAAAAGAAGCTGCAAAACGACTAGGTCTCCAGAAAGGTGAAGTTAGCCACTATGATGAGAATCCAGGTCGTCAGAGCTTTTTCTTAAGAAAGACTTACCTTTTTGATTTCTCTGTTTATAGTATCCACAATAATGTTTTTGAAGTTCAAAAGAACATTATTCAGGATTATGCAGACAAAGAGTCTTGCATCATCGTAGGACGCTGTGCTGACAGTATTTTGAGAGACAGAAAAAACATTTTAAATATCTGCATCTATGCTCCACTAGAAGCTCGTTTACAAAACTGTGTTAAAGAACTTGGAATGGATGAGGATAAAGCTTTAGAGCAAATCAAAACTGTTGATGAGGCTCGTGCAGCTTACAGAAGAAAGCATTGTCCTGAGTGCACTAGTGAGTTTGACGATAGACATCTGATGATTGACTCTAGTCGCTTTGGTATCGAAAAGACATCTGAAATATTAACCGATATCGTTAAAAACACAGTCGCTAAAGATTAACGGTTAAAATTAATTCATCATCCAAGATTTGATCCTCCTCTACATACTTTTGTATTGGAGGAATTTTTCTCTTAATCTTCTTCAAAAATTATTTCAAAACATCTTCATTTTTATACCAAAACCACCAATATTCGTATCTGTAAACTTGATTTTGCCCACTTTTAGATCCTTTTTGCTTTCTGTTTGTTTTATTAGCACTTGTGATACACTAAAAGGTGTCAAGAGTGTTAATTCACTCTTTTTGTTTTAACTTATTATTTTTACTAATTAAAAAAGAGTTTACTATGAGTATTTGCAAAGCATGTTGCGAAAATCAAGGCAGCGAAAAGAAGCGCCTGCGTATTGCAATTCAGAAATCCGGCCGTCTAACTGACGAAACAGAAAAATTATTTAAGAGCAGTGGTATTAAGATCTCTGCTAGCCGTGATCATCTACTTGCACATGCTGAAAACCTGCCTATCGACATTTTGCGAGTACGTGACGATGATATTCCAGGTCTTGTAATGGATCATGTTGTTGACTGGGGTATCGTAGGTCAGAATGTTCTAGAAGAGACCACTATGCAACGTGAAGTTGACGGTCTATATACAGGCTTTAACGAAGTCATGAAATTAAACTTCGGTGATTGCCGTCTTTCTGTTGCAGTTCCAACCGAACACAACTGGACTGGTCTTAAAGATCTAGAAGGTTGCAAGATTGCAACAACATACCCATTCTTATTACGTCGTGCCATGAAGAATGCAGGTGTTAACTACAAGTCTGTTCTTTTAACAGGTTCTGTTGAAGTTGCTCCTCGTGCTGGTCTTGCAGATGCCATCTGCGATCTTGTATGCACTGGTGCTACTTTACAGTCTAATGGTTTAAAAGAAGTTGAGACCATTTACACTTCAAAAGCAGTTTTAATTGGTCGTGACCAGCCTTTATATCCAGAAAAGCAGGCAATTGCAGATCTTTTAATTCAAAGATTCAAGGGTGTAATGTCTGCTGTTGAGAGTAAGTACATTATGATGAATGCTCCTCGCAACAAGTTAGAGGCAATAAGAGCAATTCTTCCAGGTGCTGAAAATCCATCAATTATTGAGTTAGAAGGAAGTCCTGATCATGTAGCTTTACATGTTGTTTCACGTGAAAAGTTATTCTGGGAAACCTTAGAGCAGTTAAAAGAGTTAGGTGCAACTTCAATTCTAGTCGTACCTATCGAGAAGATGCTCGACTAATACTAACTTAATAAGTTCAAGGGGCATTAAGTCTTTAATTTGATTTGTGCCATGTTAAAGGATATAAGATGGAAGTTAAAATTTGGAAAGAGCTTAACGACGCTCAAAAAGAAGAAGCATTAACACGTCCAGCACAAAACACATCTGGTAAAGTGCAGGAGATTGTAGAAAACATCATCTCACGTATCCGTAAAGAGGGCGATAGCGCCCTTTTTGAGTTTTCAAAGACTCTGGATAAATACGAAGGTGATAACCTTGAATTAAGCGAAAATGAAATTTCTGATGCTTGTTCTAAAGTATCTAAAGATTTAAAAAATGCAATTGATACAGCTTACGAGAACATCAAAAAATTTCACGCTGCACAGACACCTCACACTGTAAAACTAGAAACCTATCCAGGTATTGTTTGCGAAACTCACACTCATCCTATTGATTCTGTAGGTCTTTATGTTCCAGGTGGTTCAGCTCCATTAGTATCAACCGCTTTAATGCTAGCTGTTCCTGCAGCTATTGCTGGTTGTCCTGAAGTTATTTTATGCTCACCTCCTCCAATTTCTGATGCCATTATTTATGCAGCAACCAAAGCAGGTGTAAAGCACATCTTTAATTTAGGTGGTGCTCAGGCAGTTGCTGCTATGGCTTATGGCACACAGACTGTACCTAAGGTATTGAAGATCTTTGGACCTGGTAATCAGTTTGTAACTATGGCAAAGCGCTTAGTATCAAACGATCCTCATGGAGCTGCTATTGATATGCCAGCAGGTCCATCTGAGGTTTTAGTAATTGCTGATGACAAGGCAAATCCTTCATTTGTAGCAGCAGACTTACTTTCACAGGCTGAGCACGGTCCAGACTCACAAGTAATTTTAGTAACTCAGTCAGAGCAGTTTGCTAAAAAAGCTATGACAGAAGTTGAAAAGCAATTAGCAGTACTTCCAAGAAAAGAGATTGCTACAAAAGCTCTATCAAAAAGTACAGCAATTGTCGTAAACAACTTAGATGAAGCATGTGCAGTATCTAACAGATATGCTCCTGAGCACTTAATTTTACAGGTTGAAGATCCTGAATCATTGTTAGGTAAATTACGTAACGTAGGTTCAATCTTTGTAGGTGCATATACCCCTGAATCTTTAGGTGACTATGCATCAGGTACTAACCATACCTTACCAACTTATGGTTATGCTAAAACTTGCTGTGCACTAGGTACGGACGATTACCGCAGACGTTATACCGTTCAAAGGGCAACCCATGACGGATTAAAAGCAATTGCATCTACCGTAACCACTATGGCCGACGCTGAAGGTTTAGGTGCTCACAAGAATGCTGTGGTTGTAAGAGTAAATAGTCTTTAATAGGAGTTATCCATGAATTACGAAAAGTTAATCACCAAACACGTACAAAAGCTTGTTCCATACCAGTCTGCTCGTCGTATTGGTGGTCATGGTCATAACTTCTTAAATGCCAATGAATCGCCTAAGAGCGAAGGTTATTTCTTAAATTCTTCAAGCTTAAACCGCTATCCAGAGTGTCAGCCTGAGGAATTAGTTGAACGCTATGCTGATTATGCTGGAGTTCATAAGACACAGGTAATCGCAACACGTGGTTCAGATGAAGCTATCGGTCTTATCGTTAGAGCATTCTGTGAACCAGGTATTGAAGGTATCTTAATTGCGCCTCCTACTTATGGTATGTATGAGGTTGCAGCAAACACTAATGATGCTTTAGTTGCTGTAGCTGAGCGTAATGATGATTTTTCATTAGATGCTCAGCACTTAATCGATGGTGTAAAGAACGCTTCATTTACAGTTAAAGCAGTCTTTATTGACAGCCCAGCTAATCCTTTAGGTATTGTATTCCCTAAAGATGAGTTGATTAAATTGTTAAAAGCATTACCTGACACTTTAATAGTATTAGATGAGGCTTATATTGAATTTGCTAATAAAGAAGACGATTTAACGTATTTAGTTAACGAGTATGAGAATTTAATCGTAACTAGAACTCTTTCAAAAGCATTTGCACTTGCCGGTATCCGTTGTGGTTTTGCTATTGCCAACGAGAATCTCATCAAAGCTATGCTTAAAGTTATCGATCCTTACCCTATCTGCGATCCTGTAGCTCAGATTGCTGTACAGGCTTTATCAGATCATGGTGTTGAGATGACTAAAGAGCGTGCTTTAAAGTGCAATGAAAGAAGAGAAAAGTTAGAAGCTGATCTTAAAGCTCTACCTTTTGTTAAAAAGATTTTTGTTTCTTTTGGTAACTTCTTACTAGTCGAGTTTACAGACGGTCCTGCTGTATTTAATGCTATGGCTCAAAAAGGTGTTATCTTACGTTCATTTGAGACCAAGAAAGGACTTAAAAACTGCGTTCGTATTTCTATTGGTTCTGAGGCTGAGTTAGAAGAACTCATGCGCTATTTAAAGGCACTGGAGATTTAATTTGAAAAAGTACCTTTTTATTGATCGTGACGGAACTTTAGTTACAGAGCCTGAAGATTATCAGGTTGATGCTTTATCTAAAGTAAAGTTTGAGAAAAATGTAATTCCTGCTCTTTTAAAGTTAAAAGAACACGGTTTTACATTTGTGATGGTATCTAATCAAGATGGTTTGGGAACAGACTCTTTTCCGTTAAATACCTTTACGCCAGCACATGAGCTTATCTTAAATACTCTAGAGAGCCAAGGCATAGACTTCGAGCAGGTTTTAATCTGCCCACATAAACCAGAAGATAACTGTTCATGCAGAAAGCCTGAATTAGGACTTGTAATGTCTTACCTAAAAGATACTTCATGGGATAGAGAAAACTCTTATTTCATCGGTGACAGAGAAACCGATGTAAAGATGGGTAAAAACATGGGAATTACTCCTATCCAATACAATCCTAAGACTATGTCATGGGATAAGATAGCAGATTCTCTTACCACCCTACACCGTATTGCTACAGTAGAAAGAAATACTCGTGAGACTCAGATTTCAATCACTGTTGATCTTGATCATGCAGGTAATTCAAGTTTTGATACAGGCATAGGTTTCTTTGATCATATGCTTGATCAGATTGCAACTCATGGTGGTTTTTCTATCAATGCTAAGGTAAAAGGAGATCTCTATGTTGATGATCACCATACTATTGAAGACACGGGTATCGCTTTAGGTCAGGCTATTCTGAAAGCTTTAGGTGATAAACGCGGCATAGGCAGATTTGGTTTCGTGCTTCCTATGGATGAAGTCTACGCAAAAGTCTTTGCAGATTCTTTAGATGATGACAATGTCACTGTTGCTTTAGACATATCAGGACGTCCTCACGTGAAGTTTGATTTTGATGCAGAATTTACACGTGACAAAGTAGGTCAGATGTCAGCTCAGATGGTACCTCATTTCTTTGAGTCTTTATCAGTAGCTTTAGGTCTTACCCTACATATGTACGTCTCAGAAGGAAATGCACATCATCAGATAGAAGCTTTATTTAAGGCTTTTGGTCGTGCACTGAGAGTTGCTCTTGCTCGTCATGGCAATGAATTACCATCTTCAAAAGGAAAGCTCTAACCATGAAGATTTACATCATTGATACAGGCTCTGCTAATCTTAATTCTGTAGTTCAGGCCTTTAAAAGATTAGGTTATGAGGCTGTGATCTCATCTGACACAGATAAGATGAAAGATGCTGACAGACTGGTTTTACCTGGAGTAGGTACAGCTTGTGCGGTTATGGATGGTATTGAGAAATTTAAACTTTATGATTTTATTCTCAACACTAAAAAGCCTCTTTTGGGTATCTGTTTAGGCATGCAAATTCAGGCAACAGACTCATCTGAGGTTCCTTTGAATGTAGCAGGTGAAGTAATTAAATGCTTAGACATTGTGCCTTCTCATGTTGTAAAAATTCCTGATACAGGCTTGCGTTTACCTCATATGGGCTGGAATACAGTACGTCATACTGATCATCCATTATTCGACGGTATAAAACAGGATGCTTATTTCTATTTTGACCATTCATTTGCAATGCAGGTAGGTCAATATACAATTGGCACAACAGAGTATGGCGTACCATTCTCATCTGCTATCGGTCGAGACAACTTTATGGGTGTTCAGTTCCACCCAGAGAAGTCATCTCAAGCTGGTGAAAAACTGTTAAGCAATTTCATTAACAATTTCTAGGAGCAATCATGATTATTCCTGCTTTAGATCTTTCAGGTGGACACGTAGTACGCCTAAAACAGGGCGATTTTGCTCAGAAAACTGTTTTCAATGTTGATCCCATTAAAAGAATTTTTGATGCAGCTAATCAAGGCGCTGAGCTTATCCATATCGTTGATTTAGACGGTGCTAAAGATCCTATTTACAGACAAAGAGCTCTAATATCAAAGATTGTCAAAGCTTCTCCTCTTCCAATTCAAACTGGAGGTGGTATTCGTTCTGCTTTTGATATTGAGAATCTTTTAAATCTAGGCGTAGAAAAAGTTGTTGTAGGATCAGTTGCTGTAAAACATCCTGAATTAGTTCGTGGTTGGTTAAACTACTTTGGTCCTGAACACTTTACCCTAGCCTTGGATGTTCGCCTAAACGATGGAGTTCCATATGTGGCAACCCATGGCTGGCTAAAGACTTCTAATACTACTTTAGATCAAATCCTAAGACACTACCTTCCATACCATATTGTGCATGTTCTAGTAACTGATATCAGCCGTGACGGTATGATGAAAGGTGCTAACAACAATCTGTATGCTCAGCTGTACAAGAAATACCCTGATTTAGACATCATTGCATCTGGTGGTATTTCATCATTAGCTGATATTGAGGCAGTTGCTAAAGCTGGTGCTCACTCAGTTGTATTAGGCAGATCATTACTAGAAGGCAAATTCAGCGTTGAGGAGGCTGTTAAATGCTGGCAAAACGCATAATTCCCTGTCTTGATGTACGTGATGGCGTCGTGGTAAAAGGAGTTCAATTCCGCAACCACGAAGTTATGGGCTCGATCATCGATTTAGCTAAACGCTATGCTGATGAAGGTGCAGATGAATTGGTTTTCTACGATATTACTGCATCCTCTGATAACCGTCGCGTTGATAAGTCATGGGTTGCTAAAGTAGCTGAGGTTATCAATATTCCTTTTGCTGTAGCAGGAGGCATTAAGTCAGTAGAAGATGCCAGAACCATCTTAGCTTATGGAGCTGACAAGATCTCAATTAACTCTCCTGCTCTTGCCAATCCTGAGCTTATTACAAGATTAGCAGACAAGTTTGGTGTGCAATGTGTTGTTGTAGGTATTGATACCTACTTTAATGCTGAAAACAACCAGTATCAGGTAAAACAGTATACTGGTGACGTATCTCGTACTGTAACCACTACATGGAATACACTTGACTGGGTTAAAGAAGTGCAAAAGCGAGGAGCTGGCGAAATCGTTTTGAATATGATGAATCAAGATGGTATGAGAAAAGGCTACGATCTTGAGCAGTTAAAGAAAGTACGTGAAATCTGTAAAGTACCTTTAATTGCCTCAGGTGGCGCCGGTACTATGGAACACTTCTATGAAGCCTTTGAAATTGCTCATACAGATGGTGCTCTTGCAGCTTCTGTTTTCCATAAAGGTACCATTCATATTCCAGAGCTTAAAAACTATTTAAGATCAAAAGGAGTTTGCATCCGTGATTAGATATTTTCATGGCTTCCAAAGCATAGATGAATTAGATTTCGAAAAAGTTGACGGTTTAATGCCTGCAATTGTTCAGGATTGCCAAACCGGTCAGGTGCTGATGATGGGCTATATGACCAAAGAATCTTTACAAAAGACTTTAGATACAGGTTTTGTAACCTTCTTCTCAAGAACAAGACAAAAGCTTTGGACAAAAGGCGAAGAATCAGGTCATTTTCTTCATATGAGATCAATCACCTGTGACTGTGACAAGGATACTCTCTTAGTTTTAGCCCGTCCCGATGGTCCTACCTGTCATAAGGGAACTACAAGTTGCTTTGATGAGTCTCCTTTAGCAGATGCAACCTCTCGTTACATCTCAGGCAATCCTTTAAAAGATTATAATTTCGTAAAGTAATTCATTCTTTTAGCCTTCTGTAAAGAAGGCTATCTTAGTTTATCCTTCAATAAATCTCTCTTTAGATCCAACACTCAATGCGCTGTTATCATTTCTTTCTTTTTAGAGTGTGATCATTTGATCAGTATTAAAGCAAGTTAGCTCTAGCTGACAAAACTTACCTTATACTAAGAATTGATTTGGATGTATGATATGTCCCTGATAAAAATGCCTAATAAAAGATGCATTAAACTAAGGACTTAGTATGGAAAACACTCCACACATTGGTTTAGAACCTGAATCAATTGCTATATTTACTCTACTTGCAATTGTTGGTCTTTTAATTGATCTTTGGGCACACAGAGCTGATAAACCAATTTCACTAAAAGCAGCTACCTTTTGGTCTTTTTTCTGGGTAGCGGTAGGCGCATGCTTCGGAGGATTTATGTACGTCCACTTCTCCCCTGAGGTTGCCTCATTATACTTTGCAGGTTATGCCTTTGAAATGGCACTATCAGTAGATAACCTCTTTGCCATCATTGCTGTATTTGCCTGGTTTGGCATTAAATCTGGTTTCACTCATAGAGTTTTATACTGGGGGGTTCTAGGCGCTGTTGTCTTCAGACTTATCTTTGTTTTAATTGGTACTGGACTCTTCTCTTTAGGTGCTTATGTAGAATTTATCTTTGCCTTTATGGTTGCCCTATCTGCACTCTTAATGATTAAGAAAAAAGATAACGATGAAATGTCTGATTTCTCAAATCACCCTGCATATAAATTTGTAAAGTTCTTTGTTCCGCTATACCCAAAGTTAGTCGGTCATAATTTTTTTGTTTCAAACTCTCATGTTCATGAGGAGCTCAAAAAAGAAGAGAATAAGCATATTGTGTTAAAGAGAAAAGGTCTTATTTATGCAACTCCATTATTCTTATGTCTAGCAATTGTCGAGACTTCTGATGTGATGTTTGCTTTTGACTCAGTACCTGCTGTAATTGCAGTATCTAAAGATCCTTTCATTGTGTACTCCTGTATGATTTTTGCCATATTAGGTCTTCGCTCTATGTACTTTATCCTTGATGCATTGAGAAACGCTCTGGTATATCTTGAGAAGGCTGTGATTGTATTACTGTTCTTCGTAGCCTTTAAACTAGTGGCATCTGCTTCATTACAGTTATTTGGAGTTGGATTTGAGATTGATGTGTATACATCCTTGTTTGTAATTGCCATTGCACTATCAACAGGTGTAATTACATCTCTATTATTCGGTAAGAAATCTAAAGCAAAGTAAACTCTGTTCTGTAGTTACCTCTTTGACATCGTAACTAAAAAAGCAGGATCTATTTCTAGAAACGAACCAATGAGTGGTCCTGCTCATTTTTATGTTCTAGCTGAAATTATTTTTTTCTATGTATGTTTTGCTCTAATTAGTCAGTCAACAAAAACTTATTTACAAGATCTCTATCTTCAGGATTAGTAATTGAAGCTGCGGCATCAAAGACAATTATTACAAACTTACATACATCAACAGGATTTGCTCTGTCTAAATCATCTGCAGCTCTCTGAAGTCTTGCTATTAAACCTGATGGCAGCTTGTTAAGTTCTTGATCGATTGCTTCTGATAATAAAGCTTGGATCTTTTCCTTTTGAACTTCTGTAAGATAAACTCTCTTAGGATTATCTCTAATATCTGCCCTAAATTCTTTTCTCAGTAATGAGAGGTAATCTGCATACTCTTCATCTGTCATCTTCTCAAAAGCTCTTGTTGAACCTGATTGAAAAGAGCTTGAAGCGAACAATCTTCTGTCTGCATTTACAAACATCTTGCAATCACGAGGTGAAAGAGTTTTAACTAAGTACCTGTTAAATACCATGCTCTTTTCTCTGTCATCTGGAGTTAAACGCTTTAACCCATGTAAGCGCAATGAATCTAAGATCTGTATTGAAATTGTCAACCGTAAAGACTGATTCTTATTCTAGTTATTATTTGCAAATAAACCTTTTTTATCTAACTCTCTGGTTAAATAGTCAATCATTTCATCATCAAAAATCTCTTTGTAATGCTTCTTTAAAAGCCCTTTTTTGCTGTCTGAAAACTTGAAACCTGATACCTTCTGATCAAGATATTTATCTGTAGATACTAAAATTTTAATGTTTTCTTTAAACTGCTCTTGAGGTGTAGATGGCCTCCCATAAAGAAAAACACTGCAATCACAACAATTACAGCTACTACAACTGCACCGATTAATGCTTGAAGTGAGTTCTTTGGTAAGTTATTTAACTTTGAAGTTATCTGATGAATAATCTTATTCATGATAAGTTATATTTAAATATTCCTAGTTTTGTTTGCTAGAACAAATTTATATTGAAGAAAGGATGAAGATCACCATTCTTTTCCTCGTGAGGACTGAGCAGGTTATCGTATATTATACGATCGCGCTCTTGTGACACAAAAAAGATCACTTTTAGATCATTTTGAGGATCTTTTAAGAAAGAGATCACTGTATCTACAGCAACTTTAGCAGCTTTCTGCATTGAAAAACCTAAAGTACCTGTTGCAATAGGTGTAAACAAAATTGATTTGCAACCGTGATCTTTTGCTATTTTTAAAGCGCCATGATAGCACTTTTTCAAATTCTCAATATCATCGGGAGTTACTTCAAAGGTAACTTTTGGACCTACAACATGAATTACCATTCCATATGGAAGATTGTATGCTCTTGTTGCTATTGCACATCCATCAGGAGCATCACGACCTTGCATGATGGATGCGCATTCAAATCTTAACTGTAAGCCTGCTGCTGAATGCAGAGCATTGTCAGGACAGTTGTGTCCTGCCTGTTTACAGCCTAATAAATTAGCCTCAGCACTGTTTACAACAGCATCAGCTTTAAAAGCAGTGATATCTCCTGTGTATACAAAAACATTCTGATTGAGAAGACATGGTTTTAAAGAGCTAACATCTTTTAATTGCTTTTCAGATAACTCCTGTTGAAGCAATTCATCTTGCAGAGAAAAGAACTCCTCGGGTAGTGGATTTTTCTCAGAATGCATATTCATAAGACCTCTTAGAAGAGCTCTTTGAGCAAAATAATCTTTTGAAAAATCATCAATTTGACCTTTTAGATTAGGAATGTACTCTACTAAGATCTCTATTAGACGTGAAACTGCCTGTTCTTTTTGAAACATGAACTTTCTCCTTATTATGATGCAAGAATTATATAGGCTTATATATGCTGTTTGTAAAAGTTAATAAAAAGCTCCGTCTTTGTGCAGGTATTTTTTAACCGGATTTTCAAGAGATTTCATTGTCATAGCAAAACTCCTTATTTATTAGACTAGATAACCAACCATGCAAACAAAGTTTTGCCATTGAGAAGAAAAAAACCTCCAATGTTCAGTCTGTAGTTCAATTCTTATCTTTATCTTATTAAACACTTGAAATTAAATACGCAAATCCCCATGTGAAGATGAGTAAACTAGGATCAAAAAGGTATATATAATCATGGACGATAACAAGAAAGATAATCTTGAAATCACTTTAGAAGATCTAAATGAGCTCAAGAAAAAACTACGTTCATTAAAAGAAAATATCGATAAAAAAACTGCGGAGGTTATCACCAAAATGGCTCCTCAAACTGAGGATGCTAAAGATAACTGTGATACTCCATCAGTTAACGAAAAATCAAATATTTCTGTCTCAGAACCATCACCTGAAGAAGTATTTGTTATTCCCGTTTTTGGCAGACCGGTTATGCCTTCACAGATCTGCCCTGTCCAAATCAAGGGTGAATGGGAAGATCTGATTACTGAGATTGCAAGATCACAATCAAAATCTTTTGCCTTATTTGCAATTGATGAAAAGTACAAAAAGAAAGGTTCAATCACTCCAACTGATTTTCCTAAAACTGGTACTTTAGTAAGACTTCTACACGCAAAGAGTGTTCCTGGTGAAGTCCACTTTGTATGTGAAGGCTTATGTCGCGTCCAAATCAAAGAATGGACTAAATTTGATAAAGAATTAAGAGCTGTTGTAGTTTACCCTCAGAACATTGAACCAGAGGCTGGTTCTGAGGCTGAGGTAAAAGTAAAAGCTCTTGCTATGAACTTAGTATCATCTCTTCAGGAGTTACTGCCTTTAAATCCAATGTACACAGATGAGATGCGTCAGTATCTACTAAGATTTGATCAGAATGATCCTTCTTTGTTAGCAGACTGTGCTGCTTCTGTAACCACAACCAGAGCTAAGAATCTGCAAGACATCTTAGATACCATTGATCTTTTAGAAAGATTAAAGAAAGCTCAAGCTATTATTAAAAAAGAGCTTAAAGCTGCTAAACTCCAAGATGAGATTAAGAGTTCTGTTAACGATAAGCTTTCTAAAAGACAGAAAGAATATGTCTTAAAAGAACAGTTAAAAGAGATCCAAAAAGAGTTAGGAACTAGAGCTGACAGCTATACTGAAGCAGACGAGTTTATTGCTCGTATGAAGAAACTTACTCCTCCTGAACTTATCAAAAAGAGATTTGATAAGGAGATTAAGAAATTCAGTATGTTAGACAGCTCCTCTCCTGAGTATGGTGTTACCAGAAACTATTTGGATATCTTATCTTCAATTCCTTGGGGCAAGTATTCAAAAGAAGAAATTGATATTGCAAAAGCACGTTCTGTTTTAGACTCTGATCATGAAGGATTAAAGGATGTTAAAGACAGAATCATTGAATTTTTAGCCTTAGGTGCACTAAAAGGCACAACTAATGGCTCAATTTTGCTGTTCGTAGGACCTCCTGGTGTAGGTAAAACCTCTATTGGTAAGTCAATTGCAAAGGCTCTGAACAGACCTTTTTACAGATTATCTTTAGGTGGTGTAGGAGATGATTCTGTAATCAAAGGTCATCGTAAGACCTACATTGGAGCAATGCCTGGTAAATTTGTGCAGGCTTTAAGAGAAACAGGTGTAATGAACCCTGTTATCATGCTCGATGAAATTGATAAGCTCACAAAATCTTATCAGGGAGATCCTGCAGCAGCTTTACTAGAAACACTTGATCCTGAGCAAAACAATTCTTTCATGGATAATTATCTTGATGAAAGATTAGACTTGTCTAAGTGCTTGTTCATCTGTACAGCCAACACTACAGATACTATTCCAGATGCTCTTTTAGACAGAATGGATCCTATAAGATTGTCTGGATATATAGCATCAGAAAAGCTTGCTATTGCTAAAAAGCACTTAATTCCTAAGGGACTTGAAAAAGCCCATATGAAGAAATCTCAAATCAAGCTTTCAGATGCAGTCTTAAAGAAGATCATCGAAGAATATGCTCGTGAAAGTGGAATGAGATCAACTGAGAGAGCTATTGATAAGATTATAAGAAAAGTAGCTGTAAAGCTTTTAGAAGGAGACAAATCAGTTACCGTTACTGCAAACTCTTTATTCAATTATTTAGGTACAGCTCCTTTTAAGCGCGAAAAACACTTAGAAGGTGTTGGTGTAATTACAGGTCTTGCATGGACTTCTGTAGGCGGCGCAACTTTACCTATAGAATCAGCAAAGGTAAACAATGAAGGCAAAGGCTTTGAGCTTACAGGCTCTTTAGGCGATGTCATGAAAGAGTCAGCCCACATTGCTTACAGCTTTATTCAAGGTCATATTGCTAAATATTGTCCGCAGAAGAAAGACTTCTTTAAAAAGGCTTGCATCCATGTTCATGTACCAGAAGGAGCAACTCCAAAAGATGGACCATCAGCTGGTGTAACACTAGCATCTAGCCTCTTGTCTTTAGCTATGAACAAGGCTCCTAAAAAAGGGTTTGCTATGACAGGAGAACTTTCTCTTACAGGTCAAGTCTTAGCTATTGGCGGAATTAAAGAGAAAACTATTGCCGCTCGTCGTATGGGCATTATGAATATCATTTGTCCTAAAGCAAATGAAGATGATGTAAAAGAGTTACCAAAAGAGGTAACTGAAGGAGTTCATTACTACTTTGCAGATACCTACGATGATGTAGCAAATGTAATTTTTGGCTTGAAAAATAAGTAAACAGAAATAATAAAGCCACGGTATTTGCCGTGGCCTCATAAGACCTGACAGAAGTCAGGTCTTTTTGTATATGAGATTATTCGTTATCTTTTATCTCGTATACTGCCATATTTAGAGCATTCTTTGGCTCTTCATCACCTGAAATTGATTTTAAAATTGCATTGCCCATAGGATCCCATACTTTTGAAAATTCAGGTACGGTTGGCATTGCATCTGCATTCTTAATCTGAATTGCAATTGCATTAGCAAAATCGTCATTAGTAATTAAAGGATTATCTAATACTGCTTTAATAGGAGGAAGCTCAGCAATCTCTGAATAACGAATCAGAGCATACTCAGGTCTGTTGATGTACTCTAAAAACTTTTCTGCAAGATCTTTATTCTTTGTTTTTGAAGAAATTACATAGCCCTTTGCACCATAAAACGGACGCATTGCTTGACCGTTTGGAAGAATAGGCAACGGAGCTACACCATAATCCACACCAGATTTAGCATAATCACCTAAAGCCCATGGTCCACTGATTACAGCGGCAGCCTTGCCTTCTTTAAAGTAATTATCCACAGCAGCAAAACCATTACTAGTTAAAACTTCCTTTGGAAGATACTTTGAATATGAGGTAATAAATTGTAATGCTTTTACGGCACCATCATTATTTAAACCAATATCATCTGGATTATATCTGCCATTTTTATTGCCAAAGACATAGGCACCATATCCACTGAAGATACCATAGGAAATATAAAATTGATCTAACTTTCCGATAAGACCATATTTTCCTTCTGAGAGCATCTTGTCATTGAATTTTAGGTAATCATCCATAAACTCATAGGGATATTCTAGTAAAGCCTTATTGTAATAAACCACTAAGGATTCAATTGAACGGGGTACTGCATAGAGCTCTCCGTTATGACTAAAAGCATCAATTGCTAAAGGTATGTACTTTGCCTTCTCTGTATCAGAAGAAAATCTGTCTAACTTAGTGATTAAACCTTTATTTACTGCACCACTAATCTGATCAGAAATTGCAATAAAGATGTCAGGTGTACTCTCACCTTTTTGATTTAATTCTGAAACCATATCTACATGCTTTATAGAATCTTTTTGTTCGATAACAACTTCACAACCATTTTCTTTAGCAAAGTTTCTGGCAGCCTTTTCAATACCGTAACCTTTGCCACTATCTTCCCAAACAACTAATCTTGATTCTGCAATTGATGCAGTACTTACTGATAAAAGAAATGCGCATAAAGTGAGTTTTGACAGTTTTTTCATAGACACCCAATTTATATATTCAGAAAGTTAAAATAATTTTTTGCCCTAAAAAAATCGCAATCTTAATGACAAAATTGTAAATATTTTACCCATTTATTAAAAAATTCCTAGACTAAAAATTTATCCTTATGTTATTTATCGCAATATTACTTTTGTCTAGGATATTTTTCTGTGACAAATTTCTTTATCTGTAAGATTTTCGATGTCAATTTGTCAATTTCTATTGATACAAATACTGTTCAATTCTGATTTTGGCGTTTTTAAAAGTTGACTTATATGGAATACCGTATAAAACGGTTCTGTTTAGAGCGTAATTTAGGTCACCCAAAACATCATTCATTTTATTGATATTAGGCATAGGCTCTAAGAACTTAATTTCATTGACTAAGGTACTTGCCAAATCATCATATTTAATAAAGGATTCATTTAAGACAGTCCTAATAGGCAGAAGCTCAGCTTTCTTGAAGTATCTGTCCTCTGCATACTCAGGTCTGTTTAGAAACTGAATAAACTTTTGAGCAAGCTCGCTATGTAAAGATTGAGCAGGGATGGTATAACCTTTCACTCCAAAAAATGGAGCTAATCTACGTCCATTTTTAAGTTTTGGTAATAGAGCTATACCAATGTTGATTCCTGCTTTAGCATATTTTTCTAAAGCCCAAGAACCATTGACTACAGCAATAGCTCTTCCTGAGGTAAAGAGTTTATCAATAATGGCTTCACCTTTTTTCTCAAAAATATCTTGTGGAATGCAGTTTCTAGCATATTCTGTAAGTTCAGCTAAAACTTTCATTGCCCCTTCTGAATCTAAGCCAATATCATTGACGTTTATAGAGCCATCAGGATTTCTACCAAAAACATATCCTCCATTACCCCTGATAAAACCATAAGCATAATAGATGTCGTCAAACTTTCCTATAAGGCTCAAGCGATCTTTGTTTTTATTGTCTTTAGCAAGCTGTTCATATTCTGCTAAAGTTTCTGCTGGGTATTTGATAAGATCGGCATTGTAATAAACAACCAAAGTCTCAATTGACCGAGGGGATGCATAGATTTTTCCTGACTCTGTAAAAGCACCCACAGCCTCATCAAGATAATCTTTCCTGTCAATTGTCATGAAATCTAAAGGCATCAGCAGATGATCTTCTTGTGCTTGTCCAAATTTGTCAGAGATGGTGACCATCACATCAGGAATTCGTTCACCATTTTTGATATGCTCTTTTAAGACATCTAACTGTTTTGAAGATATTTCTCTTAATTTAATCTCACAATCATTGATAGCTTCGAAATCGGCTATGGCTTTAGTAATTGCAAAAGATTTTGACGGCTCTTTCCAAACCTCAATCTGCTCCTTTTCCTGAGCATAAACGTTAAACGACGATAGTATTACCAAAGATAAAATTATTGCTAATTTAAACATAGTAGCTTACCTCTTATTTTTATTATTCTCAGAGGTAAAGATGGAAGAGTTCTGTTAACGTTACATGTCTAAATTTGTTAATTGTTTGTTTTCAATTCTTTGATAAGTATCACTGTTTTTAAAATTCTTACAACATTTTTTATGCTTCGCGCTAAAAGCGTGCGATTACATATCAAATTTTGGATCTGTGACAGATGCGACAAAAAAAAATACTGATTAAATAAAATATACATACTTTTTTATAAATTAGGAGAACTTATGTCTTTTTGGCAACAAATCGTAGCTTTTGCATTGAGAGGTTTAAAACCTTCATATTATTGGAGACACTTTGTCCTGGGGGCCATCGTTCCTGTCATTATCATTGGATTACAGATTTACGTCGTTTTTTCAAATCCAGAGATCTCAACTGGAACAGCTGTAATTGGTATTCTAAGTTACATAGCAGGAGCACTGTTTCTACTCATTCTTTACCCTTTTTCAAGATTTGCCTACGAAAGTATCGTTGAATTTGTCATGGGTAATAATGTAATAATTTCAAATGCCCTGTTATTTCTAACCTATAAGTACATCTCTTATGCAATCTTGTTGTGCTTTAGTTTTGTAATTGCGCCTATTGGCATGATCATTTTATTTTTCTACAACAAGCATCAGTTCAAGCTAGCTCAAGAGCAGGCTGTTCAAGGTACAGAACAAAATCAATAGTGAGGTTATTATGAAGTTCTTATCAGCAATATTTGCAATCTGTCTGTTAGTAAACGTTAGCGGATGCTCAATGTTCAATCATCAAATGGGAACAAGGATCACCGACAGACAGTTACAGTCTATCACTAAAGGAGAAACTACCACTGATGTACTAATGACCACCTTTGGCGCTCCTGATAAAACCTTAAACTCTGGTGAAGACACCATGTATGTTTATAATTATGAGGTGATCAAGAGTATTGGCAGAAATGTTCATGAGACAGTAACCTTTGTTTGTGACAAGAATGGTGTGGTAAAAGACTATATTGCTAACAGAAAAGCAAAAAGTACTGGTAATGCACTTTTAAAGGCAGCTGGATACTAAAAGATAAAGTAAGTAGTAAATGAAGATTAAGCCTATGCTTTTCAGTATAGGCTTATTTTTGAAAGGATTTCTAAAGCTTATTTTTTAAAGTCTTTATATGGAGTGAACACTAACTCGATATCCTCATCAGATATTTCTCTGTACTCCCCCTCTTCAAGATCCTCATCGAGTCTTAATTGACCAATGTACAATCTTTCTAACTCTAAAACCTCATTACCTACACATTCAAAAAGACGTTTTACCTCATGAAAACGACCTTCAGTTACGGTAACTAAAGCTTCATTATCAGATATAATCTCAAGTAATGCGCTCTTATAACGAGTCTTTTCCTCAGGATGTTTTAAGCCTTTAGCAAAATGCTCTATATCGTGCTCAGAGATTTTCTCTTTGGTAACTGCTCTATAGGTCTTGGTAACACCAGTTTTTGGAGAGGTGATCTTATGATTAAGATCGCCATCATCAGTGACAATAATAAGACCAGTAGTATCAATATCAAGACGACCAACACAATGCATCTGTGTAAACTTTGGAATGTCTGAAAAGATATTGATAACAATTGGGTTATTGTTATCCCTGTCAGCACAAACGTAGCCATTTGGCTTATTCAGCATAAAGATGCGCTTTTTAAAGCCATCTGACACTGACACTTCATTGCCGTCAATGACAATGTCAGCCTCAATGGAGATTTTTGCGGCAGGATCTGCAATTACTTCACCATCAACTTCAACATCCCCTGCCTTAATAAGCTTGGCAGCATATGAGCGAGGGACATCGAAGTTATGTGATACGGCTTTATCTAATCTTAAAGTATCTTTAGCCATGGTATTTGTGCAGAACTAAGGATGCGTTAGTACCACCAAAGCCAAAGCTGTTTGACATGACAGTCTCAAGTTTAGCTTCTCTTGCCTTATTAGCTACAATATCAAAGCCTTTAGCCTGTTCGTCTAATTCATCGACGTTTATTGATGGAGCAATAAAATCATTTTGCATCATTAAAAGACTAAAGATAGCTTCACTTACACCAGCAGCACCTAAGGTATGACCTGTCATAGACTTAGTAGATGAGATTGGTGGACAGTTATCTCCAAATACTTCTCTAATAGCTTCAAGCTCTTTTAGATCACCTAAAACAGTAGAGGTACCATGAGTATTGATGTAATCAATCTTGTAATCACATCCTTCTAGAGCGCGCTTCATGCAACGCATTGCGCCTTCACCTGATGGAGCCACCATATCATAGCCATCAGAGGTGGCACCGAAGCCTACAACTTCCGCGATAATATTTGCCCCACGTGCTTTAGCGTGTTCTTCTGACTCTAGAACTAAAATGCCACCTCCGGCACCAATTACGAAACCATCTCGGTTAGCGTCATATGGTCTGGATGCTTTCTCAGGAGTATCGTTATATCCTTTAGACAGAGCTCCCATTGCATCGAACAGACATGAAATTGTCCAATCTGCTGATTCACCGCCACCTGCGAACATAATATCGTGACGACCTAAAGCAATTTCATCACAAGCTAATTCAATGCAGTGAGCTGAAGTAGAACAAGCTGAACTTACAGATAAAGATGCTCCTTTAATCTTAAATGCAGTTGCTAGGTTTGCTGAGGTGGTTGAACTCATTGCCTTAGGAACTGCATAAGGGCCAATCTTTTTTACGCCTTTTTCACGTAGAATATCAGCTGCATCTACGATGGCTTTAGTATCACCACCACCAGAACCAGTAAACAGACCAGTTCTTTCATTGCTAATATCTTCTTCTGTAAGACCAGCCATTGCTATAGCTTCTTTCATTGCTATATAAGAATATGCAGCAGCCTCACCCATAAAGCGTAATGCTCTACGGTCAATAAATTCTTTAAGGTCAATATCAACTAAACCTGCTACCTGTGAACGCATTTGTCTGTCCACGAAGTCCTGAGATTTTTTGATACCTGATTTACCTTCCTTTAGTGACTTTAGTACTGCATCTACACCGACACCGATTGATGAAACAATACCCAAGCCTGTTATGACAACTTTTTTTAATGTCATGCTTTCTCCGAATTTGTAAAAAATTCTGTGACGATTTTTTTTAAACTATTGTTAAAACTGTTATTAAAAACGTTACATTACAACAATATCATAATGTTTTACAAACACAAAATGAATTACAGTATTTTATAGGTGATACCAAGCTCAAACTTTTATATAAAAATCTAGTTTACAAGAATAATAAAGAATAAACTTAAGCTTGATTTGTCGTTTCTTTTATACAAATTGTTTATTACTTTTATCATCAAACTATGACCATCAAAAAACATTCCTTTGCTTTAGTTTTAATTTTCTCTTATTCAATTTTCTCAAGTGCTGAGACCTCCGATATATCTTTTCTTATAAAAGAATGTAATGAAGGTAGGGCTAATTCGTGTGGTCAAGCAGGCGTTTATTACGAAAACTCTGAGAATGCTGATTTGAAGAAAGCTGAACAAATGTATTCAGCAGGTTGCGACCTTGATGATATGTTTTCTTGTGGAGCTTTAATCTATTTACCTGATGATAAGGATAGTTTCAATAAAATTAACAATCTGCAAACTGATATACACAAGAACACCTCGGCTGCTAATAACAGTTTTAATTCCTTAGATGAGACAATCGCATCATTTAACCACAGAACTTTATCAACTGATCTAAAAAAAATCTTTTCAACTTTCAATGACTACTGTGCACAAGGTGAAGGAAAAGCCTGTCTTTATTCGGGTGTCATGAATAACTACGGCTTAGGTACAAAAAGAAATCTCAAAAAAGCTATATCTAACTATGAGAGCGCCTGTGACAGCAATATATCTAAGGCATGTTACAACCTAGGTTTCATGTATGAATATGGAAATGGCGTAGTAAAAAGCATCAAGACGTCATTAAGCCTTTTTGAAAGAGGTTGCGCTCTTAATGATGGCAAAGCATGCAATAGTGCAGGTTTCTTATATGAATATGGAAAAGGAATAAAACAGAATAAAGGTACTGCTGCAAAATACTTTGAAAAAGGCTGTGACTTAAATGTCGGTCAAGCCTGCCGTAATCGCGCATGGCTGTATGTAAAAGGTAAAGGGAAATACCATGATCCAAATATGGCATTTTCATACTTTTTTAAAGGCTGTGAACTTAATGATGTTAAATCATGTTCTAGCGTCGGATATTCATATTTGCATGGAAGTGGCACAAAAAAAGATCTTGAGATGGCTCGAAAGTACTACAAAATTGCCTGTAAACGAGGTCACAAAAAGAGTTGTTCATTCAAGTAAATACTAATTTTTAAGATGTAAACGGATAAATCTTTCTCACCATAAAGCACATTTATGACATTTGTGATTAGTAACGCAAAATTTGTTGTATAATAGCGCTCGTTTAAAAGCAGGTTAACAGTAACCTTTTAAACATAAATTGTTTTTTATAGGTATAAACTTTTATTAAATATGGCAAAAGAAGAAAGCATTGAAATGCAGGGCACTATTCTTGAGACCCTGCCTAACACCATGTTCCGCGTTCAGCTAGATAATGGCCACATCGTAATGGCTCACATTTCAGGCAAAATGCGTAAAAATTACATCAGAATCTTAACTGGTGACAAAGTAACCGTACAGATCACTCCTTACGATCTGACCAAGGGTCGCATTACTTTCCGCGCCCGCTAAATCAAAAAAGAATTTCTTGTCATAAAAGATGTTTCCCTGAGTATGTAAGTTTACTCGGGGATGTATTTTTTTCTCATACTTACATTTGTAAGCTCAAATACAATTAAAAGTAGCAAAAAAACTATGAGCAAATCAGAATTATTTAAAAGATATGTGCTGTTTTTTTTCTCTGTAGTTTTGCAGGGTACAGCTATTGCGTGCATCACTTTTGCGAAAATTGGTACTACACCAATTTCGTCAACATACTATGTATTATCGCTTCATTCAACTTTTACATTAGGTGACACAGCCTTTATTTTTAATATTCTTCTGATTGTTTTGCAGATTATGTTTATTTGCATCGGTTCAGAGAAGTTAAAAGATCATATAAGCAAATTAGTAATGCAGATCCCTGTATGCTTCGTTTTCTCTTTTATGATCGACATTTCAACTGACGTATTAGTATTTATTCTGCCAACCGAAATTAGCTACTTTGCTAGCTGGTTTTTAGTTGTGTTCGGTACTGGACTTTTAGCTTTAGCTGTCTCCTTATCTGTTACAGCTAATGTAGCAATGGTACCTGGAGAATACTTTATTAAGGTCTTCCACCCTATTGTTAAAAAGAGCTTTAGCTTTGTAAAAACATTCTTTGATATTTTCTTAGTTACATCAGCTGTTATTTTGTCTTTGTTCTTAACTGAATTTAGTGCTATCGAAGGTGTTAGAGAAGGAACCTTGTTTGCAGCTTTATGCACTGGACCTACCGTCCATTTCTTTATTCCTCTGTGTGCAAAACTAATTCCTTATTTAAAAGGTAGCACTAGTGTTGAGACTGTAAGTTCTAATAACTCTCATAAAGATCAAGAGAATAAGGCAGAAACTACTATTTCAGACAATAACAAAAACTAAACTTACCTAAAAATTAAAAAGCTTTGTCATCACTACGGCAAAGCTTTCTTCCTTATTCTGTAATAATTAAGCTAATGTCTTCTACTCATTGCTGTTTACAGGTTCACCAATATCTCTGTTATCAAAAGTCCTCTTGCCGTTTACTATTGAATTAACATAAGCATTGATTAGATTTGATGAAACTGTGTTGTAGTCTCCTGAGATCTCTACAGTGTACATATTGTTTACTTCACCAATTACAACTACATCTCGGCCTATATTTGGACAAGAGGCTGTATAAAAACCTTTTCCTAGAGTTTTAGCTTCTTTACACTGGTTTTGATTTACATAATCATCAACAACCTTTTTAGCATCTTTACCCATGGTTCTCTTTGAATAGGTAAAACGAATTGTTGAACTGGGTGTAGGCTGTGTTTTATTAACTGGTGAAGAGTAAACTACAGTATCCCCTTCTACGGTTACATTCCAGGATTCAGGCACAGGAGGAAAATAAGCTACTTGTACAGCTGTAGCTTCCAATGAATATAAAGCACCTGCTAAAAATGAACTTAAAACTAATGAATTACTTATAAATCTTGAAATTCTTGTTTTTAATTCAATCATATTTTTCATCAGTTTCACTCTCCAAAGCTTTAATTTCATCTTCTAGTAATTTTATCCCATCGCCTACGCTTACGCACTGACAAAATCTTTTAAAGAAAGGATTTAACTCTTTTCTGTGAACTCTTGCATATCCTAAGAACTGCTTTGCTCTATCCATAACGATCTTTTCAGTTCTGTCAGACTTTGAAAACTCTTCGATTACCTCAATATCTGTCTTTAAGATCTGCGCTAATGAAAAAGGCTTTGCATTTTCTTTAATCACATGACCTATATTAGGAACAGGAAATGCTCCTCGTCCACACATAAAGTGATCACATAAAGTTTGTTTTTCGCACTCTAAAGCTTCATTTCGTGAGTTTATATTTCCATTAGCAATTAAAGTAATACCTGGACACAATGCATGTAAAGGCTTCATACAAGACCAGTCTAAAGCTTCAACTCTGTAGAGATCTTTTCTGGTTCTGCAATGAACTGTAATTTCTTTTACACCATCGACAGCTATAGCTTTAATGATAGTTGGCGCTTCACTCTTATCTAAAAAACCTAATCTTACTTTTACTGACAAGTCACAAGCAGGATCTAACTTTGCTCTTACTGTTTCTACAATTTCATGCAATAGCTCAGGCTCCTTTAAGAGCATGGAACCGGAGTGATGAACAAATCTTGAAGGGCAGCCAAAATTGATATCAATAGAACGTGCTCCAAGATTATTTGCAAGCACAGCTGACCTTGCCATAGTATCCGGATTGTCTCCTAAAAATTGAATACGCACATCGGTTCCATCTTCGGTTTTACAGTCATTTTGATATTCAGGAACTTCACGTAACAATGTCTTCTCTGAAACAGGCAGATCAGTTACTCTAATGAACTCAGAAAAGCACAGATCATAACCACCGTGTGCACATAGAACTTTTCTCATGGGACCATCTGCTAATCCCTCTAATGGAGCTAAATAAACTTTGTAATTATTCATAGTAAATGCACACTCGGTTAAAGATCATTTTTAAGACTAAGGTTTAAGCTCGCATATCTTAACAAATTTGAAGCTTTGTTATGATTTTTTTTAGGACAACTCCTAGCCTGTGATAAAATCATATTATGCTAAGGAGCGACTATGATTATAGCAACTCATAATGGCACTTTTCATGCTGATGAAACTACAGCCTGTGCCATTTTAACCTACCTTTTTGAAAACAGTTCAATCATAAGATCACGAGATCCTGAAGAACTAGAAAAAGCAGATATCATTATTGATGTTTCAAATCAAAATGACGAAAAGCATTTTGATCACCATTCTAAAGAATTTACTTTAAGCAGAGATAATGGGATTAAATACGCCACAGCAGGTCTTATGTGGAAAAAGTTTGGTCACGATTACTTAAAAGCTGTTGCTAAAAAAGAGCTTCCATTTAATCCATCTGCAAAAGTTATCGATGAATCATTCAAGCGTATCGATACTGATTTTATGACCATGATTGACTTAAATGACAATGGTCAATTAACAGCTTATGTTGATGAAATTTCTCAAGCGGATACTCCTAAAGAAAAAGAGATTGTTGGTGCTTTAAACGAACTGTACCAGGCATCCCCTGATATTCCTTTTATTGTTGCCATGATGAACATTCCTAATGCAACAGGAGCTGAACAGGACAAAGCCTTTGCTGCAACAGTAAAGATGCTGAGAACTATTCTTTTAAATACAGCAATTAATGCTCTTACAACTGAAAGCGGTATTGATAAGGTTTTATCTTTCTATCATGGAGGTCCAATGCTTATCATCCATGAAAGATTACCTTGGACTCAGGCTGTATTAAATCACCCAGATGAATTTAAAGATTGCTTGATTGCAGTATATCCTGATAGAAATATGCGTTGGAGAGTGCAGTCTTTACCTGTATCTAAAGCACAAAGATTTAAGAATAGACTTTCTGCTCCTAAAGAGTGGAGAGGTTTAAATGATGTTGAGCTAGACAAAGTTACTGGGCTTAAGAATTTAACCTTTATCCATAAATCAGGCTTTACTGGCGGTGCTCAGACCTATGAGGATAATCTTGAGTTAGCAAAGCTATGGTTAGAGCTTGGAGAAAAGGCTGAATAAGCCTTCTGGTTCATTGTTTGTAAATATTTAAGGCGATCTTATGATCGCCTTTATATTCTCAAAATCAGAAAACTACTTAATCTTAATTACAGCTTTACCTAAATTACCACGAGCGCGTAAGAAACTTACTTCCCTGTTTAAAGATGATGGAGCATCATTCTGCTTATAGAAGAAGGATCGCTCCTGCACTTTTAACTTGATTGAGCCATTACCACCTTCAAGTTTCTTTCCGTTTGAAAACTCTGAGTAAAGATAATAGATATCATTGTCGGTATCTAAGTTAATAATACCTTTCTTTTGTGGTTTTACGTTATACCATCCATCCACAACCCACTCTTTTGAAGTTTTATCTAGATAAGAAAAAGCCATCACCACAGTAGCCTTGGTCTGATTATCTACGGTTACTTCTAAAGCTTGCGCATTGCAACTTATAAAAGCGCCTATAAATGCTGTTAGCAAAAATTTTTTCATGGATGTGTCCTTAGCTGTTATTTATGGAGCAAAGAAACCTGGTCCGCCTTTTTCATCATTAGAAGAACCATTGTCTTTGTCACTGTTATTATTTTGAGAACTGTCTTTTATACTTGTGTTTGCATCAGCACCGATATTATCCTCTGATGACTTCCTGTTACTAGTTGAATTAAGTCCACTTGTATATTCAGAAAGGTCTTTTTTCTCGTTTGATTCCTCTGAACCGTAGTTTCTAACTCTAGTTCCTTCGGGAGTAAATTTCTTTACAAAATTCTCTATACCGTTATTTTCAATTTCTGATCTGAAGACTTTTATAAACAATCCCATATAAACCATAGGCAACAGGCATACCAGACCATATGACAATTTTATGTTAATGAAAAATTCAATAGCTAAAACTACACCTACAATCGTATTTGCAAATGAAGACATACGTAACACGTTAACAAAGTTGGTCTTCATTTTTCCTACAAATAAGAAGATTGCCTTTGATAGAACAGCAATGACTAGTGCATTAAAAGCTAAAATAAAGAAAAACCAACCTGCGATAAAAAAGTACATTACAGTTTTGGCAACACCAAAGACATCATCTACCAAAGAAGCTGCTTCAACAGGATTAAAATCAGAACCTTTCTCAAAGAGATCGGTATATGCTACAACAGTGTCTTTGCCTCCTGACTTTACAGCAATAGTTTTTGAATTGAGTTCAACTATAGGATTTTCTGTATTAGCAATATTTTTATCATCTACATTGTAGACAATTGCTAACATGCCTTTAGAAGTTTTTATTTCTTTGTAGGCATCAGAACTGTTCTTTGGTGTTAAAACTCCATCATCAGATAAATAGCTGGGAGGGATTGAAGCTACTAGAGACGGTAATTCAATACTTTTAAAAGTATTTAAAACTGCATTTACCTTAATGGTAGCAGGGATAGATAAGACTAAACTTATGATAAATAAGTACGCAAGTCCCATTCCTTTTAACTTAAACAACACGTCAAAATAGAACCTTCCTGAGCACAGTGCTTTTATTGGGTATTGGCAGTAAGTCTTCAGATTATCTTTGCTAATCAATTGATTTATCCTCTTTATACAAGGCATAGAATAGCATACATACATACGATATTGATACAAAGAACTATGTAGAAAGTAAGAAATGAGAGCAAATATTCAATATGCTTCTATTTACGCTTCTGCAAATATCATAAATATCTAAAGTCAAAACTGAACCTTGAGTAAAGTTATGTTTAATAAATTATCCTTTTACCAACACAGATGGTATTAATTTTCATAAAAATTACACGTCATTACAATGAACTAGAGCTATGTTTTTGTTAATACCTTTATTATGCAGGTGTTTTGTCATATTATTGTTACCGTTATCTGATACCACAGATAATACTCTTCGGCACACAATGCCATTAAGACCTTTAAACTAGCTTATCAGGCTGATTTAAGGCAAGTGGGTGCAAAACCACCCTTTTGTTGCAGACAACCTACCCCCTGTAACTGTATTCACCTAATTCTAAGGAAACACCTTTCAACAGGACTTTAAACCATCTGTTGCTACCGCTTCAGTCGTGGAGTTTTAATTTTTTGCCAATAGGAAATTTTTACTTAAGGAAATATCAAAATGTCATTTTTAATCGCTGTAAGCAGGATCTTAGCCAAGTTTACTGCCTTATTCGTGATTGGTACTGCTGTACTAGCTTACTTTGTTCCACAAACCTGTACTTTCGTGAAGGGTACTACCCAGATCATTATTCTTGGTGTAATTATGCTTTCAATGGGTATGACTTTAGGTAGACAGGATTACAAAATTTTAGCTCAGCGACCTTTTGATATTTTCGTAGGTGCTGTAGCTCAGTTTACCATCATGCCATTACTTGCAATTTTCATTGCCCAGACTTTTAACCTGTCAGATGGTCTAACATTAGGTCTAGTTCTAGTAGGTTGCTGCCCTGGTGGTGTTTCATCAAACATCATGTCTTTCTTATGCAAAGGCGACGTAGCTTTCTCTGTTGGTATGACTACAGTTTCAACTTTAATTGCGCCTGTTGCTACTCCATTATTAGTTAACCTGTTAATTGGTCAGAGAATTGATATCGATCCATGGAGCATGTTCCAGTTCATGCTGTTAGTTACCATTATTCCTGTAGCTATCGGTTCATCATGCAATATCATGTTCCACAAGTATGAGTTCTTCAAGCAGGTTCGTCAGGTAATGCCAGGTGTTGCTGTAATTGGTTTTGCTCTAATCGTAGGTGGTGTTATCGCAGTTCATGGAGACAAGTTCTTACAGTCAGGCTTAATCATCTTTGCTTGCATCTTCTGTCACAATGCATTTGGTTATGTTTTAGGTTATGTTGCTGCTAAATTCTTTGGTATGAGCACAGCTAAAAAGAGAACTTTATCAATCGAAGTTGGTGTTCAGAACGCTGGTTTGGCAACTGGTCTTTGCGGTAAGTTCTTCCCAACCTCAGCAGAAGCAGCTATTGCTTCAGCTGTTTCATGTGTATGGCACTCAATTTCAGGTACCATCCTTGCAAACATCTTCTTATGGTTCGATAAAAAGACTGAGGAAAACAATAATTCTGTTGAAAACTTAAAAGCAGAATCAGAAAACTAAAAAAAATCCACCAACTGGTTCAAAGCTCTTTGCCCAAAACAAGGAGCTTTATTTTTTTAAAAATCATTTTCAGTTTCTTGTGCACTGACTCAAAGCACAGCTCACCTCACGTTTGACAATCCCCACTTATCTTCTGAAAATAATAAAAGACAAATTTTATAAGGATATCTATAAATGGAGCTTTCAAAGACAGTTAAGCTTGCACAAAAGCTAGTTAGAATTGAATCAGTTACACCTAACGATAATGGTTGTCAGGAACTTGTAAAAGACATCATTAAACAGTTAGGTTTTACCTGCTATACAGTTGAAGAAAATGGTGTAACTAATCTGTTAGCTCTACATGGTCATGGAGCTCCTTTTACCATGTTCTTAGGTCATACCGATGTTGTACCTACAGGTGATCCTAAAACTTGGGAACATGATCCTTACTGTGGTGAAATCTTTGAATACGATGGTGTTCAATATTTATACGGCAGAGGCAGTGCTGATATGAAAGGCGGAGACGCTGCCATGATCTGTGCGATGTGTGACTATGTTGAAAAACATCAAAATCACAGAGGCACCATTGCGCTTCTTTTAACCTCAAATGAAGAAGGTGATGCTGTAGGAGGAACTCCTTTTATGGTTGAATACATGAAAGAGCGCAATATGATCCCTGATTATTGCATCATTGGAGAGTGCTCAAGTGATGAAATTTTTGGTGACTCAATCAAAAACGGCAGACGTGGCGATTTAAATGCATCTATTTATATCCACGGTTTACAAGGTCATGTTGCTATGGGAGACTGTGCTAAAAATGCAGTATTTGAGGCTTCTCGCTTTATTCAAGGAATGATTGATAATCCTGTTGACAACGGCACTCCATTTTTCCCACCTACCTCATTTCAGGTATCAAACATCAAAGCAGGAACCGGAGCTGATAATGTAATTCCTGGTGATTGCTATTTAAGATGTAACTTTAGATGGAATGATCTAGAAACTCCTGAAAAGATTGAACAACACGTAAGATCTGTTGCTAAAAAGCTCAATATTGACTGCGATATGGAGTTTAGAGAAGAAGGTAAACCATTCTTAACTAAAAACGGAGCTCTAATTGATGCTTTATACCATGCTATTAAAGAAGTAACAGGAAAAGAGCCTACTTTAGGAACATCTGGAGGTACTTCTGATGGCAGATTTGTAAGACCATTAGGCACACAAACTGTTGAATTTGGCCCTGTTGCAAAGTTGATCCATAAAGTTGATGAAAGGGTCGGCGTAGATGAATTAGATAAACTCACTACAATCTACGTAAAGGTTCTGCACGAGCTGATGGATTAGTAGTCATTCTTCAGATAAGTTAAAGGCAAGCAGCACGGATTAAACTACTGTTTGCCTTTATTGTATGTAAGAGTAACAAAACGAAGAGCTTTGTTGCTTAAATTTTCGAAGTTATCACAGATTCTTGATCAACTCGTCACCAAACTCACTGGTTGTAAGAGTGGTTGCGCCTTCCATAAGGCCTGCAAAATCTGAGGTTACTCTCTTTGAAGTAATAGATTTTTCCATTGCTTCAACGATTAAGTCAGCAGCCCCCTCCCAGCCCATGTGACGTAACATTAGTTCAGCTGAAAGAATGATTGAACCTGGGTTTGCTTTGCCGGTACCTGCGATAGTAGGAGCTGTACCATGAGTAGCCTCAAAGATAGCGCTATCTGCGCCGATGTTAGCACCAGGAGCAATACCAATACCGCCAACTTCAGCTGCTAAAGCATCAGAAATATAGTCACCATTTAAGTTCATAGCACAAACTACATCATAATCTTGTGGGTATAAAAGAATATTCTGTAAGAAAGCATCAGCAATACAATCTTTAACCACGATCTTTTTACCGTTTTTAGGATTTGTAAAGCTTACAACGCCCTTTTCATCTTTGGTTGCGCCATACTTTTCTTCAGCTAACTTGTAGCCCCAGTTCTTAAAGGCACCTTCTGTGAACTTCATAATATTGCCTTTATGAACGATAGTTACAGACTTTCTGTCATGATCGATAGCATATTCAAATGCAGCTCCAATTAAACGCTCAGTACCCTGTTTTGACATTGGCTTTACACCGATACCGCAGTTTTCTGTAAAGCGGATCTTTTTAACGCCCATCTCTTTTTCTAGGAAGTTAATCAGCTTCTTAGCGCCTTCTGAATTTGCTTCCCACTCAATACCTGCATAGATATCTTCAGCGTTTTCACGGAAGATTACGGTATCTACTAACTCTGGGTGTTTTACAGGTGATGGAACACCTGCAAAGTAGCGAACAGGACGCAGACAGATATATAAATCTAGAGTCTGGCGTAATGCTACGTTTAATGAACGGATACCACCGCCTACAGGTGTTGTTAGAGGGCCTTTAATCGCAACATGATATTTTCTAATAAAATCGAAAGTTTCATCAGGTAACCAAGTATTCTCTCCGTAAACCTCTACAGAGCGACCGCCAGCATAGATTTCCATCCAAGCAATCTTCTTTTTACCCTGATAAGCTTTTGCCACAGCTGCATCAACTACTTTTTTCATTACAGGGGTGATATCAGCACCAATTCCATCACCACGGATAAAAGGTACGATTGGGTTATCAGGAACAATCAGCTTACCGTTATCATCGATTACAATGGCACTACCATCACTTGGAACTACAACTTTACTTGAAAACATATTTTCTCCATCTCAAAAGCAATGAGTTGTTATCTGATTTCATTGTATGCAATTTTTAACATTGAGCAAACGCATTCAGCATTTTTGAAAAAATGATCCGTGCTAAAGCAAAAGATAGAACAAGTAACATCAAAATACCTATAAATGAACAACATTCTGCGCCTAGCCAATGTAAATTTATCTATACAAAATTAAATTCATATGGCTGACATTGTTTTATAAAGTGACTGCAATGTGCCTTTCTTCTTTTAGTATCACACTGGCACAAAAGGACATTTTTGTATAATTCACAGTAAAATCTGCTAAAATTAGCGCCGTTGGAGAAATAACATGTCACAGAGATTTAAACCTTTTGCTACCGTAGCTCTCATCGTTGAGCACAATGGTAAATACCTGATTGTTGAAGAATATAATGAAGATCAGGATAACAGACTAGTTTTTGGCAATCCCTGCGGTCATATTGATGCGCGTGAAACTATTCTTGAAGCAGCTATTCGTGAAGGTCATGAGGAAACAGGTTGCGATGTAGAACTTTTAAGCCTAGTTTCAATTGATGACTACGTAAAAGATAATGAAACAATCTACCGTTTCTGCTTTGAAGCAAAGCTTAAAGATTATCAAGAAAAGATGTCACCTGATGATCCTGATCAGGAAATTTTAGCTGTTAAGTGGTATACAAAAGAAGAGATCTACAACTGCAAAGACAAGTGGAGAACCAGACTTGTCGGTAAAAACTTTGATGCCTACTTTAAGGGACAAAGATGCCCTTTGTCTATCATTAACAGCATTCACCCTTAATAGAAAAACAACAGTATTCGTATAAAAAGAGTAAAAAATGGAATTTGATGCACGTATTCCCTATGAAAAGCTACAAGGCAAGCACGTGGTGCTAGGTCTTTCTGGTGGTGTTGATTCATCAGTTAGTGCTGCCCTTTTAAAAGAAAATGGTATGCACGTTACAGCTTTGTTCATGAAGAACTGGGAAGAAGACGACACCAATTCATATTGTGCAGCAGCAAAAGATAGAGAAGATGCTCAAAAAGTATGCGATAAATTAGGTATTGAGCTTAAAACCATCAACTTTGCAGCTGAATATTGGGATAACGTTTTTGAAATTTTCTTATCTGAATACAAAGAAGGCAGAACTCCTAATCCAGATATTCTTTGTAATAAAGAAATTAAATTTAAAGCATTCATGCAGTACGCTATGGAAGTTTTAAATGCTGATTACATTGCTACAGGTCATTATTGTCAGCGTAGCTTTAATACTAAAAGAGCTCACCTTTTAAGAGGTAATGACAATAACAAAGATCAGAGCTATTTCTTACATGCCATCGAACAGAATGTTTTAGAAAGAGTACTTTTCCCAGTAGGCGATATTGAAAAGCCTCAAGTTCGCGCCATTGCTGATAAATTAGGGCTTGCCACAGCTAAGAAAAAGGATTCTACAGGCATTTGTTTTATCGGTGAAAAGCGCTTCCATGAATTCCTATCTAAGTACATTCCTGCAAAACCAGGTTTAATCAGGACTGTTGATGGCAAAGTAGTCGGTAAACACGATGGCTTAATGTATGCAACTATTGGACAGAGAAAAGGTCTGCATATTGGCGGTACCAAAGATGGTAACGGCAAGCCTTGGTATGTCGTAGAAAAAGACATTAAGAATAATGAGCTGATTGTAGCTGAAGGAAATGACGACTCAGCACTATATTCAGTAGGTCTTGAAGCTGTTCATGAAACATGGATCACAGAGTGTCCTACTCTTCCATTTGAATGTACTTGTAAAATCCGTTACAGGCAGCCTGATGTTGAGTGCATTGTCACAAGAGATGGTGACAGACTGATAGTAAGATTTAAAAAGCCTGTTGCAGCTGTTGCTCCAGGTCAGTCAGTTGTATTCTATCAGGGCATGGATTGTCTAGGTGGCGCTGTAATCGACAGACATATTAAAGAGAATTAAAATGGCAGATATAAAATCAGAAACAATTGCTTTAGGGGCTCTTTTTCAGTGCTGTACACAAATCCAGAGAATAGCTTCAACTGGTTATTATGATGAAAAAGCAGTTTCATGTGTGTTAAGAGCGCTTGCTGTAACTGATCCTAAATCCGTTGAAGACATCTACAATCCTGAATATTTAACCGTAGGTTTTAAGCAGATCATTGATAGTTTAGGTAAAACAGATTTAGCAAAAGGCGCTGATACCATCGTCGTAACCAAGATGGCCTTAAAACTGATTACTCTTGCACACAGTGTCGAAAGAAACCAAAGAATTTACCAAAGACTCTCTGACGAAATTGATGCTTTATCAAAAGCAGTAACTACAGAACATAGTGACTTTTTAAATGACGAACTTTGTGTGTCTTCAATTAACACTCAAAATAACTTCCACCTGTTCGGATCACTCTATCAATCAATTATCAGCCCTAACTTTGCAAAGCTTTTAATCTATGGCGATGAAAGATTTTTAAGAGATACTGATAATCAAGAAAGAATTAGAGCACTCTTACTAGCTGGTATTAGAGCTGTAATCTTATGGAGACAGGTTGGTGGCAGACGTCGTTACCTAATCTTTAGAAGAAAAGAGATTTTAAAATATGCAAAAATGCATGTTTAGTTAACAGGATTTATTGCTCACTAGTACTAGCTATGAGTGAGCAAAAGTAAATGCAAAAAAAGAATTCTACTTAACCAAAAGAGGATCAAAATGGAATTATCATCATTAACAGCTGTATCACCATTAGATGGTCGTTATGGTTCTAAAACTGAAGAATTACGCCCTATCTTCTCAGAGTATGGCTTAATGCGCTTCCGTGTTCAGGTAGAGCTTACCTGGTTAAAGCACCTAGCAGCTTGCGAACAGATTAAGGAAGTACCTCAGTTCTCAAAAGAAACCATCGCTTTTATCGATGACATCATCAAAAACTTCTCAGAAGAAGATGCTAAGAACATCAAAGAGCGTGAAGCTGTAACTAACCACGATGTTAAAGCTGTTGAGTATTTCTTAAAAGATAAGACTGCTGCTAATTCCGAAATTGCAAAGGTTCGTGAGTTCATCCACTTTGCTTGTACCTCTGAAGATATCAACAATAACTCTCACGCTTTAATGTTAAAGACAGCTCGTGAAGAAGTTATCTTACCTATCTTAGATAAGATCATTGATGCAATTACTGATCTAGCACACAAATATGCTGAAGTTCCTCTACTAGCACGTACTCACGGTCAGCCAGCTTCACCTACCACCATTGGTAAGGAAATGGCAAACGTTGTATATCGTATGCGCCGTCAGCGTGACGAAGTTGCTCGCGTTGAAATCATGGGTAAGATTAACGGTGCTGTAGGTAATTTCAATGCTCACTCTGTAGCATATCCTGATATTGACTGGTACGCATTCTCAAAGCGTTTTGAAGAAGATCTAGGTTTAACCTTCAACCCATATACCACTCAGATCGAGCCTCATGATTACATGGCTGAGCTTTTTGCTGCAGTTGACAGATTCAACACTATCTTAATCGACTTTGATAGAGATATCTGGGGTTACATTTCAAATGGTGTATTCACTCAGAAGACTATTAAGGGTGAAATTGGTTCTTCAACTATGCCACACAAAGTAAACCCTATCGATTTTGAGAACTCAGAAGGTAACTTAGGTATTGCTAATGCTCTGTTCGTACACTTAGGTAACAAACTACCTATTTCACGTTTCCAGAGAGATTTAACCGATTCAACCGTATTGCGTAACTTAGGTGTTGCTTTTGGTTACTCAATCATTGCTTACAAATCAACCTTAAAGGGTATTTCTAAGTTACAGGCAAATCCAGAGCACACAGCATTAGAGTTAGATAACAATTGGGAAGTTTTAGCAGAGCCATACCAGACTGTAATGCGTCGTTACGGTATTGCAAATCCATATGAGAAGTTAAAGGCTTTAACCCGCGGTCAGAAAGTAACAAAGGAAATCATGGAGAACTTCTTAGAGTCTCTTGATATGCCTGAGGAAGCTAAGGCACTATTACGTGGTTTAACCCCTGCTACTTATATTGGTCGTGCAATTAAGTTTGCTAAAGACATCTAATCATTAAAATCATATGTCTTAAAGCCTGTCATAAAATTTCATGACAGGCTTTTTATTATGTTGCTTCTTACCATATTCAAAAGCCGCTATCAAAAAATTCAATTTCTTTAAAAAATCATCTGTAGCTTAGAAATAGCTAATACCTATCGCTTGCACTAATAATTACCTATAATTCCTAGTAAATTAGTGTGTTTTTAAAATCTTACAAATCAACAAGTTAACTCTTTTCCTACTAAATATATATGTTTAGTAATTGACATTATTTTTTTCATAGATCAAGATATACACATGAAAAGGAAATAGTAGCAGCTAAAACTGCTTAAGGAAGAATTTCATGTTAAAAGTTTATCGAATGCCCTGTTGTAGATTTAACTTATAAATATTAACTTCAAATAAATCACAGTAGGATAATTAAAAATGACAGCACATATCAAAGATTTTATCGAACAAGAATTCTATCATTTTCACTCACATCCTGAATTGTCTTATCAGGAGTTTGAAACCACAAAAAGATTAAAAGATGATCTAGAAAAGAACGGTATTAAGATCTTACCTTTAGATTTAAAAACCGGTGTTGTAGCAGAAATTGGTCAAGGCAACACTACCGTGGCTATTAGAGCTGATATTGATGCTCTTCCTGTTCAGGAGAACACAGATCTTCCTTACAAATCTACAGTTTCTGGCGTAATGCATGCCTGCGGTCATGACAGCCATGCAGCAACCATCCTAGGTGCAGCTCTTCTTTTAAAAGAGCATGAAAAAGAGTTAAAAGGTAAAGTAAGAGTTATCTTTCAGCCGGCTGAAGAAGCTCCTGGTGGAGCTGGTACCGTGATTAAAGCAGGTGGTTTAAATGGTGTTAAAGCAATCTTTGGCATACATTCGTCATCACTATTTGATGTAGGAACCTTAGGTATTAGCGCAGGTCCAAATCATGCTGCTGTTGAAAAGTTTAAGATTATCTTTACTGGAAAAGGCACCCATGCAGCTCAACCTCAGCAAGGTAACGATGCCATCATCATTGGTACTAACTTTGTTAATGCAGCCCAATCTATCGTTTCAAGAAACATTGATGCAAGCCATGCTGTAGTTGTGTCAATTACACATTTTGAAGCTGGTACTACCTGGAATGTAATTCCTGAAACTGTTCTATTAGAGGGTACCATTAGAACCTACACCAAAGAAGACAGACAGACTGCAAAATCTCGCCTTGAAGAGATAGCTAAAGGTATTACTTCAACATTCAATGCAAAAGTAGATTTTGAGTGGTTAGTAGAGTTGCCTGCAACCGTCAATGATGCTCCTTTATCTGACTTTGCTAAAGAAGTTGCCTTAAAGGAAGGCTTTAAGGTAGAACCAAATCCAAAATCATTAGGTGGAGAGGACTTCTCTTTATACCAAGAAGTAATTCCAGGATCTTTTATCATGATAGGAACAGGTGCTAGCTACCCTAACCATAATCCAAACTTTAAGGTAGATCCTAAAGCTATCTACCCTGCAGCTTTGTATGTAGCAAAACTAGCTACTACTTATTTGGAGAATAACTAATAATGAGTGATGTAACCACAAACACTGTAAACAGTGACAAAACTATTATTAGTTTTGAGAATTTATCTAAACGCTATGAGAAGAAAGGTCAGACTTTTGTAGCTTTAGATAATGTAACTTTTAAGGTAAATAAAGGCGACGTTTACGGTTTAATCGGATTTTCTGGTGCAGGTAAATCAACACTCCTAAGAATGGTAAACGCCCTTGAGACTCCAACAGAAGGTAAGGTCTTTGTAAAAGGTGTTGATTTAACCTCTCTAAAAGAAAGTAAGTTACGTGAAATCCGCAAAGACATCGGCATGATCTTTCAGGAGTTCAATCTGTTAGAGACAAAAACTGTCTTTGATAATATCGCCATACCTTTAGTGCTAAGGCATGATAACAAGCAGAAGATCAAAGCTCGTGTTGAAGAGCTGTTAAAGTTCGTAGGTCTTGAGGATAAAGCAAAGGCTCTTCCAGGTGAACTTTCAGGCGGTCAAAAACAGCGTGTTGGTATTGCAAGAGCGCTTGCTACAGAGCCTGAAATTCTACTCTGTGATGAGGCTACCTCAGCTCTTGATCCTGATACTACAGAGTCAATCTTAAACTTGCTAGCTAGAGTTAATAAAGAGCTTAACGTAACCATTCTTTTTGTTACCCATACAATTAGAGTAGTACAGAAGCTTTGCAATAAGGTAGCAATTCTAGAGCATGGTAAGTTAGTTGAAAACGGTTCTGTAATTGACATTTTCTCAAAGCCTAAGAGCACTATTGCTAAACGCTTTGTTGAGACCGTAATTCCAAGCAAAATTCCTGAGAGTATTGTTGCTGAACTAAAGAAATATGAAGCTAACTATAAAGTTATCCGAATTTTCTTCCACGCAGAACATGCAACCGATGACGTAATTTGGCAGATTAACGCCAAATTAGGGGTTCACACCAACGTTATGTTCGCATCAGTTACAGAGTTACAGGGGCGAGTACTATCAATTATTACCCTGCAGTTAACCGGTAACGAAGAAGACTTTAAAAAAGTTGAGGATTACATTAACTCTCATGGCATTGCTTTTGAGGAGGTACCAGTATGATGGACGCATTCTTTAAATCTCTTGACGTAACACAGTCTCAGTTAATTGACTGCGCTAATCAAACTTTATACATGGTATTTGTATCCTTAGTTCTAGGCTCACTAATTGGTATTGTCCTAGCCTTAATCTTAGTACTCTCAAGAAAAGGCGGTATCAAAGAGAATAAGTATGTATTCTTTATTGTAAATGCCTTTATCAATATCGTGCGTTCAATACCATTTATTATTCTCCTAGTATTCATTCTACCTGTAACTAAGGCCATTGTAGGTACACGTATTGGTACAACTGCAGCCTTAGTACCTTTAACCTTCTTTATTGCCCCATATCTAGCAAGACTGTTTGAAAACAGCTTACTTGAGGTAAATCACGGCATTATTGAAGCTGCTAAGGCAATGGGCGCTACTACATTCCAAATCATTATTCACTTTTGGTTACCAGAGGCTAAAGGCTCACTAATTCTCTCAACTACCATTGGTACTATCGGTCTGTTAGGAGCAACTGCAATGGCTGGTGTCATCGGTGGCGGTGGTGTAGGTGATTTAGCTTTAACCTATGGCTATCAGAGAATGAACTTCCCTTTGATGCTGTTCACAGTTATCGTGCTTATAGTCTTTGTGCAGATCATTCAGAGCATTGGTAACTACTTTGCTGCAAAAGCTAGAAAGCACTAATCAAAGTTTTTTAATTGGTTATCCCACAGGATTCGTTTTATTAACAATAAACAAGTTTCAGTCAATTAAGGAAAAATTTATTATGAAAAAATTATCATTAACCTTACTTGCAGCTTTAGTTGCAACTTCAATCTCAGCTAATAGTGCATTTGCTTTTGATAAAGATCATTCAACCTTGGTGTTTAGTAAGTCACAGGGTCCTTACTCAGAACTATTCATCAATGGTGTCCAGCCAATCTTAGAAAAAGAAGGCTATACCATTAAAGGCGTTGACGTATCTGACCTATTACAGGCGGATATTGCTTTAAACGAAGGTGAAGTTGATTTCAACGTTGAACAGCACACAGCTTACATGCAGAACTTCAATAAGGCGCAGGACGGTCACCTAGCAGCTATTACTCCTATTCCAACAGTTTTAGCAGGTATTTATCCAGGCTCAAAGAATGACTTATCAAAAGTAGAAGATGGTGATGTAGTTGCTGTTCCAAATGATGCTTCAAATACAGCTCGTGCTTATAACATTCTAGAGAAGATTGGTTGGATTAAGCTTGATCCAAATATCGATAAGACTAAGGCAACTCAGAACAATATCATTGAGAATTCTCACAAGTTAAAATTTGTTGAGATGCATTCAATGAGTATTCCAGCTGTAGCAACTGACTTTGCTTATGTAGTTATCACAGGTTCTGTTGTTTACAACGCAAAAGTTGCTCCTAAGACCAAGTTAGCTGAAGAGACCATTGCTCCTCACTTATTACTACAGGTAGTTGTACAGGATAAGTACAAGGACAGCATTTGGGCTAACGATATTAAAGATGCTTATCAGTCAAAAGAATTTAAAGAGTACCTTGACAAGAATAACGACGGCTTATGGTTTGTACCAGATTATTCTAAAGAAGCTAAGTAATTAGCTCTGTTCGTACAATCAGTTGATAAAACATTATTTTTATTCTATAATTTAAATAGTTAATAGAAATAATTATGGTGATGATATGACAGAGCTAAATACATTATTTCAACTTTTCAATAACCTTTCAGAATCTGAAAAGAAAGCCTTTTTAAGAAAAGTAAAATGTGAAAATTCTACAACTCAGTCTAAGTCTAGAACTACTTGCAACTGTGCCTATTGCAAATCCAAGCACATAGTTAAATTTGGGAAATCTGACAAAGGAGAACAAAGATATTTATGTAAAGACTGCAATAAAACTTTCACAGCCAAAACTAATACCATTCTCTATAAATCACCTTATTCAGAGAAAGTATGGAGAAAATACATTAACTGCATGATGCAGGGAATGAGTATCAGAAAGAGTGCTAAGGAATGTGGTATCAATGCTGATACAGCATTTAAATGGAGACATAAGATTTTAGATTCTCTGTAAACAATGCACGATGAAGTAAAACTGGATGGCGTTGTCGAAGCTGATGAAACCTTCTTTGCTTTAAGCTTCAAAGGAAATCATAAAAAATCAAATTTTAATTTACCTAGAGAAAGTCATCATAGAGGAAAGTGTACTCATACTCGTGGTATTTCATCAAAGCAGGTATGTGTGCCTTGTGCAATCAATCTTAACGGTCTTTCAAAATCTGTAATTACCAATTTAGGTAAACCTACAGTTAAAGACTTAAGAAAAGTTTTCTCTAGGTCAATAGTTGAGAGCTCTGTTCTGGTTACTGACAGAAATTCAGCTTACAATAAGATTGCCTGTGAACATAACTTACAGTTAGTTCAAATTAAGTCAGGTAAAGGCTCTAAAGGAACCTTTAACATAGCTAAAATCAACAGTTACCACTCCATACTAAAGATGTTTATCATCTATAACTTTAGAGGAGTAGCAACTAAATATCTTAACAATTACCTGATTTGGAATAATATCAAGAATTATTCTTTAGGCTCAGTAGAAGATAAAGAGCAGATCTTTGCAGACTTCGTGTTTACCAACAGATTTTCTGAAAAATCTCACGATGTAAGCAAAAGAGTTGCAATCCCTGTATAAAGAGGTTTATATATGAAAATCAATAAGTTAGTGTTGGTGGGGGGGGGTAAAACGCTTCTCTATATTTAGTAATAGTAAATACTGCTTCTCTTTTATAAAGGAGGTGCAGTAAATGTCTTCAAATGTATTATCTGCTCTTTTAAAAGAATCCCCTTACAAATTAACTCAATTTGATGAAAAAACTATTTCTACACTAGAAAGTAATATAACTAATGATCTTAATAAAAACAAAGTTTATGTAACCTGCTTTAAGAGAAAGAAACAAATAGAATTAAAGCCTGAAGAAGTTATTAGACAATTAATGCTAATAAAGCTTGTGCATGACTATGGTTATTCTCTTGATAATATTCAAGTTGAACAGGAAATTACTTTTGGAAGAGAAAAGAAAAGAGCAGATATAGTTGTTTTTGACAAAAATCATGCTAATAGTCCTTACATAATAGTAGAAGTAAAAAAGCCTAAGCTAAAAGATGGTAAAGAACAATTAAAGAGCTATTGTAATGCTACTGGTGCACCAATAGGAGTTTGGACGAACGGTGATAGTATTTCATATTATCATCGCAAAGATCCTAATTATTTTGAAGATATTAACTCAATTCCTAAAGCTTCACAAAAACTTACAGATATTCTTACTGAACGTTGGACAATAGAAACTTTAGTAAAAAAAGATAAATTAGTTAACGAACGAAAATCTTTAAAAAATTTAATTCTTGAAATGGAAGATGAAGTTCTTGCTAACGCTGGAGTAGATGTTTTTGAGGAAGTATTTAAGCTCATCTTTACAAAGCTTTACGATGAAATGGAGAGTGGTCGTAAAGCAGACCGTTATCTTGAATTTAGAAATTACGGTGAGACCGACGAAGATTTAAAAGAAAAGATCCAGAAATTGTTCAATAAAGCCAAAGAAAAGTGGGAAGGTGTGTTCGCTAGTGACGATAAAATTCTATTATCCCCATCTCATTTATCTATTTGTTTGTCATCATTACAGGACGTAAAACTTTTTAATTCTAATCTTGAAGTTGTTGATGAGGCTTTTGAATACCTAATTGGTAAGACTTCAAAAGGTGAAAAGGGACAATATTTCACACCAAGATACGTAATTGATATGTGTGTAAGAATGTTAAATCCAAAACCTGATGAAAAAATAATTGATACTGCTGCTGGGTCATGTGGATTTCCAGTACACACAATCTTCTACGTATGGGAAGAAATTTTAAAACAGAAAGGTTTAGAAAAGAGTCATCTATTTACAACAGAACAAAAACCAGCAGAGTGTACTGATTATGTAAAAGACAATGTATTTGCTATTGATTTTGATGAAAAAACTGTAAGAGTAGGTAGAACTTTAAATCTTATTGCTGGTGATGGACAAACTAATGTATTGCATCTAAATACATTAGATTTTTCTCGTTGGAATGAAAAAATTCAAGAAGAGTCTTGGAGCGACATTTATTCCGAAGGTTGGAAAAAGCTGAAGAAACTTCGTAAAGATAGTAAAAGTAATAGAGATTTTAACTTTGATATTGTTATGGCTAACCCCCCATTTGCAGGAGATATTAAAGAAGGAGAGATCCTTTCTAAGTATGAATTAGCTAAAAAGATCTCATTCAAGAAAATAAAAACAAAACCTAAAAATGTTGAAATAATTGAAAGTGATTTAAACTTTGCAACAGCATTAAATCACCCTGATGCAACTTTTTTTACGGAAAATACTTACTATAAAACAGAATTTAAGCAGGCAACAAGTGTAAGTAGGGATATTCTCTTTATTGAACGCAATCTAGATTTTCTAAAATCAGGAGGAAGAATGGCCATTGTTCTTCCTCAAGGCAGATTCAACAATTCAACAGAACAATATATTCGCAATTACATTGCAGATAAATGTCGTATTCTTGCTGTTGTTGGTTTACATGGAAACGTTTTTAAACCACATACTGGAACTAAGACGAGTGTTCTATTTGTTCAAAAGTGGGATGATAAGCTTTGCCCAAGAGTTGATGACTACAATATTTTCTTTGCATCTATGCAAGAACCAAGTAAAGACAACTCCGGAGACAAAATATATGTAGAGAAAGACTCAAAATTATTACTTGATACACACGGGCATTTGATTGTTAAACATGATTTATTTAACCATGATGGAATAACTCAAGACGGTATAGCTGAAGCTTTTATTGAATTTGCTAAGAAGGAAAAACTTTCCTTTGTAAATTTTTAGATAGCCCATTTAACAGGGAAAAATTTGATAATCTGTTAGATGGGCTTGAAATTAGCGAAATAAAGTATTCTGTTATTTTCTCTGATCTTGCTAACTGTTGCCGTATTGATAGTCATTTTTTTGAAAAGAAGTATAAAAAAATATTATCTACAATAAACAAATATCCAACTTTTTCATTAAAGGATATTGTATGTAAGGGAATTCAAACTGGGCATACACCATCAATGAAAAATGCTGATTTTTATAATGGAAATATTGCTTTTATAAAAACGGATAACGTCCGTCACGGGTATATTGATAGAAATTTCAATGACTATTTATCTGAATTGGGGAATGAACAAATCTCACGAACTACACTTCAACCGAATGACATTATTACAACAATAATTGGAGCTACAGAAAAGGTTGTAGCGAGAAGTGCAATAATACAAAAAGATCTACTGCCATGTAATATTAATCAAAATATTGTGCAAATCAGAGTAAATGACGCAATTATTTCTCCATATTATGTGTATTTTTACTTAAACAGTTTTTATGGAAAAAATTATTTATATTATTATTCTAGACAAACAGAACAAATAAATTTGAATTGTAATGAAGTCTCTTATGTAAGAATTCCACGATTTTCAAATAAATTCCAATCATTACTAGATGATATATTTGTTAAATCGCAATTATCAGTTCAAAATGCTGAGAAAGGATATAAAAGTGCAGAAGAGCTATTAAATATAGAATTACATATTAACGGTATTCAAAATTCTAAGAATTATTCTATAAAGTCATATCTCAATTCATTTTGTAAGACAAAGCGTTTAGACGCTGAATATTATCAGGATAAATATGATAAGTTATTCCCTCTCATAAAAAATCCTGAGAAACTTTCAAATATAGTTAAAATTGCTAAGTCTATTGAGCCTGGCAGTGATGAATATAGGCAAGATGGAATTCCTTTTATACGAGTTAGTGATTTATCTAAATTCGGGATATCTGAGACAGAAATTTACTTGGATAAGGCTAAATATAAATCCGCTATTAACCACAAAAAAGACTCAATTCTTTTTTCAAAAGACGGTTCTATAGGTATTGCTTATAAAGTTGAAGAGGATATTGATGCGGTAACATCAAGTGCGTTATTGCATCTTACTGTTAAAACAACTGATATATTACCAGATTATCTTGCATTAACTTTAAATTCAAATGTTGTGCAACTTCAAGCAGAAAGAGACTCTGGAGGTTCTATTATTGAGCATTGGAGACTTGGAGATATAAAAGAGCTAGTTATTCCTGTTCTTGATATTAAAATTCAAACAAAAATCGCACAAAAAGTGCAGGAGTCGTTTAGATTAAGAAATCGTGCAAACGATTTACTTAAAAAAGGAATTCAAAGTGTTGAAATTGCAATTGAAAAGAATGAAGAATATGCTTCTCAATGGTTAATTGAGAATACTAATGTAGATTTATCACAAAGATAAATATTAGCAAGTTTTTATAATTATAAAAAAGCCAAACAGCTAGTGAATATTGTCATATAGTCTGTTTGGCTTTATATTATCTCATAAATCTCTCAAAAATATTTATATCAACTGATTGTACGAACAGAGCTAAGTAATTTTTAGATCTTACCTAAAAAGCTGTACTGTCTAGTACAGCTTTTTGTTTTCAAAATAGTTAAAAACTTGGGCTATTTTGAAGTATCTAATGGAGCAAATGACTTTACTAAGTCGTCAATTGCTTTGCATTGAGCTAAAAATGGTTCTAGTTTATCTAGAGGTAAAGCCGAAGGACCATCACACTTTGCTGTATCTGGATTTGGATGAGCCTCTAAGAATAAACCTCCAATTCCTACAGCCATACCTGCACGAGCTAAATCACTAACCTGAGCTCTACGACCACCTGAGGCTGCACCAGTACTATCTCTGCACTGTAATGAATGTGTAACATCAAAAATCACTGGATAATTGCCACATACCTGCTTCATGACACCAAAACCTAGCATATCAACTACTAAGTTGTCATAGCCAAAGCAAGTGCCTCTATCACAGAGCAATAAATTACTGTTACCGCACTCTTCGAACTTTTTAGTGATATTTACCATCTGACCTGGTGATAAGAACTGAGGCTTCTTAATGTTAATAACTTTGCCTGTTTTTGCCATAGCATTTACAAGATCAGTCTGTCTTGCTAAAAAAGCAGGGATCTGCAAAACGTCCACAACTTGAGCTACAACTGGAGCCTGTTCTTTTTCATGAATATCAGTAATAACTGGTACATTAAAGGTCTTTTTAATTTCTTCAAAGATCTTCATACCCTCATCTAGACCAGGTCCACGATATGAATAAATTGAAGAGCGGTTAGCTTTATCAAAGCTTGCTTTAAAGACATAGGGAATATGTAACTTTTCTGTTACCTTTACATAATGCTCGCAGATCTGCATTGCCAAATCACGGCTTTCAAGTACGTTCATACCTCCAAAGAGTACAAATTTACCTGAATTTGAAACTTCAATATCGCCTATTTTGATTACTTTATCTACCATATCAGCACTCACTTAATTTTGCTTCACTAAAAAACTGAAGACATCTGTTTTGTGAAAGGAATTGATAGCTGATTTTATCAAGAGCAATACTGTTTTAAAACAATTTGTTTTGTAAGGTGAGGTGTTTATAAGAATTTAGGAATCGAGTAGGGGGAGTTTAGGCTCGCCCCTCTCACACCACCGG